>JAEUKC010000466.1:0-6492 GCA_016794445.1 Myxococcales bacterium | reverse complement strand
GGCAACGCCCACTGGCTCAGCGCAGAGATCTTCGTCAAGAGCGGCGACAACGTGAACGCCATCCTGAGCGCCAAGAAGGCCCTCGAGATGAACCCGAACCGGTGGGAGGCCTACGCGACGATGGGCCTCGCGCACAAGCGGATGACGCAGGATCAGCTGGCCTACAAGGAGTTCGAGCGCGCCGTCGGCGGCGACCCACAGAACGCCAAGGCCGCCCACTGGCGCTACCAGATGCTCGACATCCTCGACCACCCGGGGGGCGGCGGCGTGAAGGGCGCCCTCACCCTCGCGAAGGACTGCGTCAAATACGCCTCGGCGATCGAGCCGAAGCCCCCTTGGCTCCCGAAGGCCCGCTTCTTCCTCGGCAAGGCGCTGCGGGGCGTGGACGACACCGCTGCCAAGAAGGAGCTCGTCGAGTACTTGAACGCCACGACGGGCACTTCGGACCCGAGCCGCGCCGACGCGAAGGCCGAGCTCGCCGCCATGGGCGCCCCCTACGCCGGCCCGTGAACGACGAGATCGAGATCCAGCTCGCGTTCGCCTCGGCCCTCCTCGACGAGGGGCGCCTCGAGGAGGCCGAGAGCGCCTACCGCAGCTGCGACGACAAGCTCGGCGCCGAGCGCAGCCCGCGGCACGCCGAGGTGCTCGTGTGCCTCGCCACCATCGCCAAGAAGCGCCGTCAGCACCGCGAGGCCGCCGCGCTCCTCGACCAGGCGCTCGCGTTCTTCCCCGCGCATCGCGGCGCGCTCTCGCAGCGGCTCGCGGTCGCCGAGGAGCTCGAGGATTCGGCCACGGCAGCGGCCATCCGGCTGCGCATGTTCACCTTCGCCGAGAGCGACGAGGCGCGGCTCCACCTCCTGTCGTCGGTCGTCGACGACGCGCTCGCCTCCGCCGTCGGCGCCCTGCGCTCGGCCCTCCAGCTGCGCCCGCGCGATCGGGCCCTCCTCGAGCGGATGGCCAGCCTGCACGAAGCGACCGGCGCGTGGACCGACGCGGTCAACGTGCGGGTCACGCTGGCCGAGGGTGAGCCGCTCCCCGAGACGCGCGCCCGCGCGTTCTCCACCGCGGCCGATCTGTGCGCGATCAAGACCGAGAACGTCGACCGCGCCGTCGCGCTCTACGAGGCGGCGATCGCCGACGACCCGGCCGTGCCCGGCGCGTTCGAGGCGATCGAGAAGGTGCTGCTCGACAGCGGCGACGTGGTCGGGGCCGAGAAGGCCTACGTGCGCCAGATCGAGCGCCTCGCCGAGCACGGCAACGTCCCCGCGCGGATCGCGCTCCTGCACAAGCTCGCGAGCCACCGCGACGACCGGCTCGCCGACTGGCAGGGCGCCGCCGCCGCGCTCGACCAGCTGATCGCGCTGGCCCCGAACGATCTCGACGCGCGCGTGCAGCTCGCCGGGCTCCTCGAGGCGCACGAGCAGGACGCGCTCGCCGTGCGCTGCCTCGAGGTGGCCGCCGAGAAGGCGCCCGAGCACGTGGCGACCCACAGAGCGCTGCACCGCTTGTTCGTGCGCGCGAACGACCGCGACCGCAGCTACCTCGTCGCGAGCGTGCTCGCGCTGCTCGGCGAGGCCGGCGAGGTGGAGCAGGCGACCTACCGCAAGCACGCGCCGCTCGTCGCGCTGAGCCCGTCGCGCGCGCTCGACGACGCGGCGTTCGCGCTGCTCGCCCCGGGCACCGCCGACCTCGCGCTCACCGCCGTCGCCTCCTCCATCGCGCGGGCCGCGGTCGGCGTGCGGCTCGACCAGCTGCGCTCGCACAAGATGCTGCCGCGCATCGACCCGAAGGAGCGCCAGGATCCCGAGAAGACCACCGTGTCCGCGGTGCGCACGGCCGCGTGGGTCGCGCGGTTCTTCGGCCTCGAGACGCCGGAGATCCACGTGCGGCCCGGTGACCCGCTCGACGCGACCTTGCTCGCCACCCCCGAGCCGGCGATCGCCCTCGGCGACGGCCTGCTGAGCGGGCGCACCGTGCCCGAGCTCGCGTTCCGGCTCGGCTACGAGCTCGCCTACCTGCGGCTCGTCGACCGGCTGGTGGCCGTCTACCCCTCGCTCGCCGACCTGCGCACCGTGATCGCGGCGGCCGTCGCGGCGGCCATGCCCGCCGAACCGACCCCGGAGCTCGCCGCGCTGTCGGTCGCGATCGCCCAGCGGCTCGATCCCGTGCAGCGTCTCCGACTCACGACCGCCGTGCAGCAGATCGGCGCGCGCGGAGGCCAGCTCGACGTGGTCGCGTGGCTCCGCGACCTCGAGCGCACGGCGTGCCGCGCCGGCCTGCTCGCGTGCGGCGACCTCACCGTGGCGGCGCACATGGTCTCGGTCGACGGCCGCATCGTGGCGGGCCTCACCGCGCGCGATCGCGTGCGCGATCTGGTCGCGTTCTCGGTCGCCGAGCCGTACGCGCGGCTGCGCGCCGCGGTCGGCGTGGCGGTCTAGACCTCGCGCAGGCGCGGCAAGAGCTCGACGAAGTTGCAGGGCCGGTGCCGGCTGTCGAGCTGCGGGCGGAGGATGTCGTCCCAGGCCTCGCGGCACGCGCTGGTCGAGCCCGGCACCGCGAACAGATAGGTGCCCTTGGCCACCCCGGCCGTCGCGCGCGACTGGATGGTCGAGGTGCCGATGGTGGCGTAGCTGAGCATGCGGAACAGCTCGCCGAAGCCGGGGATCTCCTTCTCGACCACGGCCGCGAACGCCTCGGGCGTGACGTCGCGACCGGTGAGCCCGGTGCCCCCGGTGACGATCACCACGTCCACGTTCGGGTCGTCGATCCACGCGCGGAGCTGGGCGACGATGGAGGGGACGTCGTCGCGCAGGAGCTTGCGATCGACGACCGAGTGCCCGGCCGTGGTGGCGCGCTCGACGAGGGCGTCGCCCGACGCGTCGTTCTCGAACGTGCGCGTGTCGGACACGGTGAGGATGGCCAGGTGGACGGACTTGAACGGGCGCGACTCGTCGATGCCGAACATGCAAGGCACGGTCGAGACGCCCGGGGCGAGCGTCAAGGGCGACGGCTTCCTACGGCGCGGTGCACGAGCTACCGAGGGCCCATGGATGCGATCCTCGGCCCGCGCGGCCGCGCCGCGATCGAAGAGCTGCGCAAGTACGTGGTCACCGAGCCACGCCCGTTCGTCCTCGATCTCGAGAAGAGCGAGGGCATGTGGCTCGCCACCGTCGACGGCGGGCGCATCTTCGACTGGGCCGGCTGGTACGGCAGCAAGCTCGTCGGCCACAACCACCCGCGGCTCTACGCGCCCGACTACACGCGGCGGCTCGTGCGCGCGGCGAACAACAAGTGCGCGAACCCCGACTTCCTCACCGAGGAGTGCGTGGCCTACTACCGCGCGCTGCACGGCCTCGCCCCACGGTGCATGATGGGTCCGGGGCTCGAGGTCTACGCGGTGAACTCGGGCGCCGAGGCGGTCGAGAACCTGATGAAGTACTTCCTCAACCTGCACCACGAGAAGATGGTCGCCAAGGGGCGCGCGCCGAGCGCCCGGCGGTTCGTGTACTTCGACCAGGCCTTCCACGGGCGCACCGTGTTCGCGCTCAACGTCACGCGAATGTCCCACGACCCCATGGTGACCAAGGATTTCCAGGGCCTCGTGCCCGGCAACGTCCAGGTGCCGTTCCCGGCGCTCGACGCCGACGCCCCGGCCGAGGAGACGCGGCGCAAGACCGAGCAGAGCCTCGCGATCCTCGACGCGGTGCTCGGCCAGTACGGCGACGAGATCGTCGGCATCGTCGTGGAGCCGCTGCAGGGCGCGGGTGGCCACCGGTGCGCCGAGCCCGAGTTCTTCCGCCGCCTCTCGGCGCTCGCCCACGCCCACGGCGTGTTCCTCGGCTTCGACGAGGTGCAGACCGCCGGCGGCCCGACGGGCACGTTCTTCGCGGTGGACGCGTTCGACCTGCCCCATCCTCCGCAGGCCGTGGCGAGCGGCAAGAAGCTCGCGAACGGCGTCGTCTACATGCGGCAGTCGATGCGTGACCACGGCGTCCTCGACTCGACCTGGGGCGGCACGCTCGCCGACATGGTGCGGTTCGTCGAGGAGCTCGCGATCGTGCGTGACGAGCGGCTGATCGAGCAGGTGCCCGAGAAGAGCGCGCGCCTCGTGGCCGCGCTCCGGCAGCTTACCGCCCGGCACGCCGACCTCGCGCACAACGTCCGCGGCATGGGCCTCTACCAGGGCTTCTCGCTGCGCGACCCCGCGGACAAGGGGCGCCTGCTCGCGCACGCGCTCGACGGCGAGTCGCTGCTGATGCTCGGCGCTGGCGACGACACGATCCGCCTGCGCCCGCACCTGCACGTGAGCCTCGCCGACGTCGACGAGCTCGCGGTGCGGCTCGATCGCGCGTTCGTCGCCCTGCGCGCGGAGAAGTCTCGCGACGGTGGCCGGGCGCGTTAGGATGGCGCCGTGCGGCTAGGGCTCCTCGTCGCGATCGCGTTCGGCGCAGGCTGCGGCTTCGGGTCGTACGAGGTGGTGCGCGTCCACGACGGTCGCGCCGAGGTGGGCCGCTTCGTGTCACCGCTGGCGTACACGCTCGCTGGAGAGGCCGCGCTCGCCGAGGCCAAGGGCGACTGGGCGCGCGCGGTCGGGCTCCTGCAGAAGGCCCGCGACGAGGACCCCGACGGCCCCGAGCTCCAGGCACGCCTCGGCGTCGCGCTCTGCAAGCTCGGCAAGCGCGAGGCCGCGATGTTCGCGTTCGCCGATGCGCTGCGGCTCGATCCGGGGCTCGAGCGCGCGTACACGGGGCGCGCGGCCTGTCGGCTCGCCGTCCCCAAGGTCTCCACGGAGGAGCGCGCGCTCGCTCGCGCCGATCTCGAGCGCGCGACGCTCGCCGACCCCGAGGCCGTCGAGCCGGTGCTGATCCTGATCGAGCTCGACCTGCAGGACGGCGCGCTGCCCATGGCGAGGATCCGCGCCGAGGAGCTCGTCTCGCTGCACCCGACCGCGTCGCGCGCGTACCGCGCGCTCGCCGAGGTGTGCGCGCGCCAGGGCGCGGCCGCTCGCGCTGCGTGGGCCGCCACGCGCGCCGCGGCGCTCGACGTCGACGAGGGCGGCCTCGCGCGCGCCGCCGTGGCGGACGTGGTCGACGGGAGCGGCGTCGTCGACGCGGCGCTGCTGCTGCGTGGCGTCGCTGCGGGCGGCGTCGCCCACGAGGTCGATCCGCGGTGCACGCCCGCGCTCCAGGCGCTGGCCGTCGTCGCCGCCAAGGGCGACCCCGCGGCGATCGTGCTCACGGCCGACGCGGCGCGCGCCGCCTGTCCCGAAGAGGAGGGCGCGATCGCCGAGATCGAGGTGGCCACGGCGTGGACGCCCGAGACCGGCGAGTCCATCGAGCTCCGCGCGCTGAGCTCACCTTCGCTGCGCGCGCGGCGCCTCGCGGTCCGCGCGCGGCTCCGTCGCCTCGGGCTCGACGCCGTCCTCACCGACCTGCCGAAGGCCGAGGACCGCGCGACCCTCGCGCTCGAGCTGGCGGGCGCGGCGGTCAAGAAGGCGCGCAAGAAGGACCTCGCCGGCGCGCTGGTGCTCGCGAGGGCGGCCTTCGACTCGGCGCCCTGGGAGCCCACGGTCGCGCGGCTCTGCGCCGAGGTCGCGCTCTGGGCGAGTCGCCCGGCGTCGGATCCGTGGCGCCTACGGGCCTGCGCGCTGGCGCGGACGAAGGTGGAGCACGAGGCCTGCAAGCTCGAGGGCTGAGCCGCGTTTCCTTGTCGTTCCCAGGTCGATGGCGCGAATCCTGCGCGTCGAAGCGAAATCGCGCGCATTTTGGGGGCCGTTTTGAGCCACCATCGACCCGAACAACCGGTATCATGCGCCCCCGAACCCAAGAGCAAAAGCCCAGGAGCCCGCCCATGCGTCGCATTCTCACGTCCCTCGCCCTCGTCTCCGCCTTCGCCTTCGTCGCCTGTGGCGACAACAAGCCGGACCCGAACACCTCCAACAACGCGAAGCCCGAGCCCTCGACGTCGGCGAGCACGGTGGCCTCCGTGGATCCCCCGAAGGAGGAGCCCAAGAAGGAGGAGCCCAAGAAGGAGGAGCCCAAGCCGGTCAAGAAGACGGCCAAGGAGATCATCACCGCGGACGGCGCCGTCTTCGGTTTCTCGCTCGCCGACTCGGCCGACGCCAAGAAGATGGTCGACGAGGACTGCGGCAAGAAGGCCAAGAAGGACGACAAGAAGCTCGAGGCCTGCAAGAAGGACGCGGAGACCGCCGCGGCCGTCGAGGGCATCCGCTTCGAGAAGGACGCCAAGGGTGACTGGTGGTGGGTCTCCTTCGGCAAGGAGAAGGACAAGGAAGTCGTCTTCAACAAGGTCAAGTTCAAGGTCGCGAGCGAGGCCGACGGCAAGATCACCCTCACGCCCGAGGGCAAGGACGAGGGCAAGAAGGCCATGAAGACCCTCCCCAAGGAGGTCGTCCTCGAGGTGCCCGACGAGAGCACCGTCATCATGACCGACCCGAAGAAGGGCAAGCTCACCTACAAGAAGAAGTGAGCC
>JAEUKC010000193.1:0-7393 GCA_016794445.1 Myxococcales bacterium | reverse complement strand
GTGGTGCTCGTCGACACGCTCAAGAACGTGGAGCAGCAGATCCCCGCGGCGCAGGTGGACGAGATGCTCGCGCTCTACCGGCGCGACTTCCGCACCGCCGTCGAGCGCGTGCTCCCGCAGTGGCTGTTCGCGCCCGGCACGCCTCCAGAGGTCTCGGCGAGGCTGCAGCGCGAGTTCCTCGAGCGCACGGGTGACGAAGGGGCGGAGCTCCTCGCGCCGCTGTATCGCTTCGACGTCCGCACCGCGGCGGAACAGCTGAGCGTGCCGGTGCGCGCGATCAACTCCGACCTGCAACCCACCGACGTCGAAGCCAATCGCCGCCACTTCCGCGACTACGCGGTGCGCATCGTCGCCGGCACCGGTCACTACCCGATGCTCGAGGCGCCGGCCGCCTTCGAGGCCGCGCTCCGCCACACGCTCGAGGAACTGGGTCTCGGGTCGTGAGCCGCGGGCTCGTCGCGCTCGCGGTCGGGGCGGTGGCGTTCGGCGTCGGCGAGGCGCGGGCGGAGACCCCGTACGTGTTCGTCGTTCCCGGGTATCAGTACAGCGCCGGAGGGAACGCGCCGGCGCGCGCGCACGGGGTCGACCTGACGTTGCACGGCTTCCATCCCGACCTGCCGGTCGGCCTCGGCGTGTTCGGGCAGCTCCAGCGCGTGGGCGGCGACCACAACCGCTACGCGGGCGGCGTGCAGGTGACGTTCGCGATCGCGGGCGTCGAGGTCGGGTATGCGCACGTCGACGGAGGGAAGGGGCCCGCGGTCACCAACGAGGTGACGGGGGCGAGCACCACGGCGTGGTCGCAGACGAGCGGCGTGCAGATCGCGCCGTTCCTGAGCCTCGGGTTCTTCGTGTTCGGGCTGCGGTGGACGCTGCCGGTGAAGCAGGGGCCCGCGCCCACGTGGGGCGCCGAGCGCGCGTGGACGTTCTCGGTGAAGCTCCCGTTGCAGCTGTCGGGGCGGAGCATGCGGGACACGCTCGGGCAGGCCTGGAGCGCCTGGAAGTAGCGAAGCCTCGTGGCCTCCTCAGGGAGCGAGAGCGAGCACCGCGCCCCGCTCGGTGCTCCAGAACAGCTGCCCGTCCGCGAGCGCGATGGACGGCGGGCGAGGGATGTAGCCCCCGTTGAACGACGGCTCCTTGTACTTGCCGGCCCGCTGCACCGGCGAGCCGCTTCCATCGGCGGGGACCCACCAGAGTCCACCCTCGTCGCTGGAGAACCATACCCGGTCGCCCACGCCGAGCAACGCTCGAGCGAAGGGGCCGTGCGCAGAGGTGCCTTGCTGGTGGGGGCGCGCGATCTCGAGGGCGGCTCCACCCGTCTTGGGTACGGACCAGACGCTGGGCCAGGTGGCGGTGAGGCTGGCCCTGCTGACGAAGACCACGCGGTCGCGGGTCACGGCGAGCGTGCTGGTCGGATACGGAATGAACCCCGGGTGAAGGGTCTCGGCGACGCCTCCGGCCAGAGGGACGCGCTGGATCGAGGCCGGCGCGTAGTAGAGGTGCGTGTCGTCGACCGCGATGGGACCCGGCTCCACGGTGACGAACAGCGTGCGGGGCGTGCCACCCGCCTTGGGCACAACGAACACCTCGGCGGCCTCGCGGAAGCGGTAGGCCACGCCGTAGAGCGCGTCCGCGCGGACGAGCAGCGCAGTGACCTCACCCGACAAGACGACCCCTGGCAACGTCGTCGCCCCCGAACCACGCAGTCGAATCACGACGTCGCCACCCAGCGGAGAGCCCGTGCCTCTCGCGGCGCAGTAGACATCGCCACCGTCGGCGGCGCAGGCATGCACCGACGTCGCCACGCGCTCGACGGCGCCACCCCGCACGGGCACCCGGCGCAGCGACGAGTCCTCCACGGAGATCCAGTGCACGTAGCCCCCGCCCACCGTGAGCTGGCTCGCGGAGTGTTCGGGGCCTGCCAGCACGGTCGGATCCGAGTCGAGCGGAGGCATGCACCCGACACTGGCTGCGAGCGCCGCGACTCCCACCCAGCGACGACTAGAACGCATGACCGACCCCCAGCATGGCGTCTGCGAGGGTGGCGTCCCCCGGGCTCGTGACCGCGACAGCGAGGCCGACCGAGAGAGCGATCTCCCACACCCGCTCGGCGCCGACCCAAACGCCGGTGTCGAGGCGCAGCATCCCGACCCCCCGCGTCGCGGCAAACGTCGCTGCAGAGGTCCCCGATCCCGCGGTCCCTCGCAACAGCAAGAGACCGAACCGGCCCTCGAGCCCCAGGAAGAAGCGGCCCGGAACCCAGCGCGCCTGACCCGCGATCGAAGGGGTGAACACGTTCACCACCGAGTGCGGCTCTCCAGCATCGAACCCGTAGTCGACGCCGCTGTAGGACGTGCCGAGGCGGTGCTCGAGGACTCCGCCGAAGCGCGCAGCGACGTTCGACCCACGTACCTCTCGGAGCAGCGACACGGTGAGCAGAGGACCGTTGCTCCCCACGGTGTACGCCTGGCCGTGGTAGCGGACGGCGACGTCTTGCACGGAGTAGCCCGCGGCACCGCGCAACACCCACACCGGAGCGTCGGGAGCGGCGAGGGCGAGCACGACGAGGCCTGCGAGCACTCGGGCATCGTAGCCTTGCGTGCGTCCGCCGCCAGCGGGATGCTGCTCGCGTGCGGACGGCGATGCTCCTCGTGCTCGTGGCTTGTGGATCCACGACCAACGGCGAACGGCCGTTGCCCCCCGATCCCTTCGCGGACGCGGCCAGCGACGGTGAGTGCTGCGCCGACGTGCGCGTCGACACCGGCGGCGAGTTCGACCGACTCTGCCCACCCGTGCCCGGCGCGACGGCCATCTTCGCCACGGGCGATGCGGCGGGCGTCACCGTCGATCCCACCGCGCTGTACTGGCTGTTCCGCGGCTCGCCCCCGATCGTGACGCGCGCCCCGCTGACCGGCGCGCCGGTGGCGTTCCACGAACTCTCGGCGGGCGAGGAGGCGCTCGCGGTCGCGTCGGATGGAGTCGCCGTGGCCTGGCTCGCGCGCGTCGGCAAGACGACGACGCTCTTCCGCAAGGCGCTCGACGGCGGGAGCGCCACCCTGGTCGCGTCGCGCTCGAGCTCCGACGAGGGAGGGTCCTTCTTCGCGCTGGCGGCCAGTTCCAAGGGGCTCCACGCGGCCACGGCGACGACGTTGCTCCGGTTCGGATCGACGTCCACGCCCGTGGTGGTCGGGGCGCTGTCGATGCCCGCGCTCGCGCTGGCGGCCGACGACAACCAGGTGGCCGTGGTCACCTACGCGAGCGTCGACGTCTTCAGCGACGCCGGTCACGTGGTCGTCGTGGACGAGAAGGACTACGGGCGACCGGGGCGCGTCGCGCTCGGCAACGCGCACGTCTACTGGGAGAAGGGCGCCGCGCTCGTCCGCGCACCGACCAGTGGTGGTCCCGTGACGACGTTCGCGACGGAGGCCGACGACTTCCGCGTCGCGGGTGGCAACGTGTACTACGCGGTCGGGGCGGGCCCGTCGTCGATCCGGGTCCAGCCCGAGTCCTCGACGACGGGCAAGGTCCTGGTCGAGCGGCCCCGCAAGGTGTTCATGCTCGCGGTGACCGCGGGCCGGCTGTTCTGGTTCGAGCCGGAGTTCGACGGCGCTGGGGTGTGCGTGTTCCGCTGGGACACGCCGGTCTGAGCGCGCGCAGAGGGCGTCACTTCCCGCGGATCGTCGACGTCAGCGTCGCCAGCAGCCGCTGCAGCTTCTCGAGCTCCTGCACGAGCCCGGCGCGCTCCTTCGGCTCCATCTCCGCGTGCAGCGTCGCGACCTTGCGCAGCACCGACGCGCCGTCGAGGCTCTCGCGTAGCCGCCGCACGCGCTGCGAGAGCAGCGGCCCCGTGAGGCGCACGCGTCGCGCGACGCCCTTCTCGGCCAGCAGCTCCGTCACGTACGCACGCGTCTTCCTGTGGGAGAGCTTGAACTCGCTCACGTGCCGGGCCGCGGCGCGCAGGCGCGCGTCGTCTCCGAGCGGCAGCAGCAGGGCCTTGCGCGACGCATCGAGGTTGCGCCACGCCGCGTCGCCGATGCGCCGGTCGCGCGCGGCGATGCGCAGCGCGGTGTAGAGGCCGGCCGGCGAGATCGAGAGCGTCGGTCCGCCCGCGCGCCGCACGAGCTCCTGCCAGACGGGGTTCTTGGTCCGGTCGTCGAGCGCCTCGCTGGAGTCGTTGGCGAAGACTGTCTCGAGGAGCCAGCGCCCGTAGGCCGCGACCTTGGTCTCGATCTCCTCGCTGAGGTCTTGCCCCCGGCGCAGTGCCTCGTCGAGCAGCCGACGCTGCTTGTCGTCGAGGTGCATCGGAGCGCCGTGGTGTTCGGCGCGGACGAGGGCGGATGGACGTGGGCGCTCGACGGGGGGCTTCCTGGCCATCGAGACAAGATAGACAGGGGTCGGCGGGGGTCGGAAGGAGTTATCGTCGACGATAACTTCTGCCGCGCTTGTTTTTGTAGGGTTCTCGCGATCGGTCGGTCTGGTGGGCCCTCGAGGAACGTTCGCCAGAAGGGGGCAGCGGCCGATCACTCGCAGGGCAGGTCGGCCATGATCGGCTTGGTCGTCAGCACCGCGTCGCACAACGACAGGCACTTCGCCGTGCCGTCGCACGTGGCCCACGCGCGGAACGTGTCGGGCGCGCACTTCGGCGCGGTCGGAAAGCGCCAGCAGACGCCATCGGTCCCGTCGCACGAGCGGTAGAGGCAGCGGGTCCCATCGGCGCAGGGCGTGGCCGCGTCGCACACGACGGGCTTGCCGGGGGCTCCCATCGTCGGGCCGCCACACGCGCCGCTGACGCTCGTCTGGCCGAAGGAGGCAGCGTGGTCGTGGTTCCAGTACGTGATGCCGTCGCAGCCGCACGCCTGGTCGAACAGGTCGAAGCCACCGGTCGGGCGGGCGCGACAGACGCCGACGGCCTTGCAGTCCTTCGCGTCGCAGTAGCCGGAAGGCCCGCAGTCCTTCGCGGTCGGATTGCAGGGCGTCGGCGGCACGTTCGCCACGGCGTCGGAGGTCGTCTCGACGGCCGCATCGGAGGCGGCGTCGGAGGCGGCATCGACGCCGGGCCCCGCGGTGGTCTCACCGCCACAGCCCGCCAGCATGCACACCCCGACGACGACCAGACCGCGCATCCCGTCAATCTAGCAGCCCGCTTCGATCCTGCTGGCTATCAGGCTCTGGTCCGTGGCGACCACGCCGTGCGGCCTGAGGTCTGAGGTCAGAGGCCGAACTCGAGGCCTACGAACGCGCCGGCCGTCCAGGCGGTGCCTCCGTCGGCGACGAGCGTGCCCGCGTGGGGGACCTTGATCAGCTGCGCACCGAAGCCGAGCAGCGCGCGAACGGCTTCGCCGAGGGGGAACCGACCTCCGAGCGAGACACCGAAACCGTAGCCGAGCTGGTTCCTCGTGCCGTCTCCGAGCCAGCCGCTCTCCGAGAAGCGGGACCAGGCGAGGACCGGCCCGACCCCGAACTGGAAGCGGCCGCGCTCTTTTCGGCCGACGCCGATCCGGAACATCGCGGCGAGCGGTACGAGGTCGCGACGGACGCGATACGACAAGAGCGCGTTCTTGCCCTCGACCGACCGCGCGAACCACGAAGCCTCGAGGTCGACGCCGAGGCCGGTCGCGAGGCGAGGCGCGTCGTAGAGATCGAAGGCGACGTGGGCCCGGGGCACGAAGCGGAGGTCGGACTCGTCGGCGGGGACGCCGAGCCCGGAGAGGATCTCGGCGGCGTCGCCCACCATCGCGTCGCGGCCGACCGCCTGCACCGCGACGCCACCTCCGACCCACGTGGGCTCGGCGTGCGCGTTCGCCGTGAGCAGCACCCCGAGCAGCAGTGCGGACAAGGCCTTCACGGCTTGTCCTTGCCGAGGGCGTAGAACACGCCCCGCGCGAACACGTGGCCACCGATCTTCCCCTCGAGGGTGCCGGAGTAGTCGACGTAGTAGTCGCCGTAGTCGCAGGCCGTCGGCACCACGACCCGCTTGGTGATCCTGAGCTTGCCACCTCCGCTCGTGGTGACCTCGTCGCCGACCTTGGCGGGCGGGAAGTCGACCATGAAGTCGCTCGCCGAGAGCCGGTACTGCCGGCACTCGCACTTCGGCGAGGTGTACGGATCGGCCTTGGGATCGGTCGCGGCGCACCCGGCGTTCCAGGTCGTGCAGTAGACGCGCGCCGCGCGGTGCTCGTAGACGCGACCCTGATCGAGCGCCAGGACCCGGTACTGATTGGGGTTCTGACACTCGCCGTCGGGGAGGCCGAGGCAGCCCGTCAGCACCACTGCTCCCCATGCCGCCCGCATCGGCCGAGTGTGCGGCACGAATCGTATCGCGCAACGATGACATCGATGTCAGACCCGACGTGGCGCGCTCTGCGTCGCGGGGTACGCTCGCCGGGTGAGGCTCGGGATAGCGGCGGTCGTCTCCCTCGTCGCTTCCACGGCGCACGCCGAGCCCGTGCGGTTGCAGGTCGAGGGCGCCGCGCGCATCGAGATCTTCGATCCCGACAAGCCTGCGGTGCGGCGGACGTGCGTCGGGGCCTGCACGGTGGACCTGCCGCGACACTTCTATCGCTTGCGCGTCGAGCGTCGACCAGGCACCTATCGCATCGACGAGGAGATCCAGATCGCCGGCCCGACCACGGTGGCGATCGATCAGGGCCACACGTTCCCGCGTCGACTGCTCAGGGGCCTCGGTGGCTTCGCGGCCGGTGTCGGGCTCACGGTGACGATGCTCACGCTGATGTACAGCGGCCCCGACAGCGCGGCCTTCGCGATCGAGAACCGGCCGCTGGGCTATTCGGTCGGCGGGACGCTGCTCGTCGGCGGCCTCGTCGCCATCGTCTGGTCGATGGCCCTCGGCCCGTCGGTGACCACTTCTTGGCTGGAGCGGCCGCCCGTGGAGGCGGCCGCCGTTCGCTGCGCTCGCCTGCGGCTCGCTACGCTCACTTCTTCGATCGCGCCCATCGTGTCGAAGTCGACCGCGGGCGTCGTGTGGAGCCTCCCGTTCTGACGTTCCGAGCTGCCCGCAAATTCGCCGCGTGTCTCGCGCGTGGGCATCACTCACATGCGTGTGTCGCCGTTCGGGCGCACGTCCTCCGAGAACGTCGGCAAGTCGACGATGCCCACATGTGGTACACCGTGTGCGTATACGCGGCGCATGTTCCGCCGACTCGTCTGCACGCTCGCACTCCGTCCCGCGCTCGGCTGCATCGCCCACGTCGAAGGGCCGCTCGACGAGACCGACCAGCGCGAAGCCGAACAGGTCGCCGATCCGAGCCGCTGCAAGGTGGTCATCGCGGGCGGAACCACCGCGGCGCTCGCGGCCGCGCTGGCCGCCGCGGCCGAAGGCTCGGACACCTGCCTGCTCGAACCCACCGACTGGGTCGGTGGTCAGCTGACCGCGTCG
>JAEUKC010000187.1:0-23830 GCA_016794445.1 Myxococcales bacterium | reverse complement strand
TGTTCTCGGGGGAAGACGGGCCGCCGGAGCTCCCGCGGCCGGTCGAGGAGATCATCGCCGTGCTCGGGCCGATGGCCACCGAGGCGCGCATCGCGCGGGTCTCCGAGGTCATCCGTCAGCGCGTCTCGGCCGTGCGCGTGGTGGTCGACGCGCTCCACGATCCGCACAACGGCGCCGCGATCGTGCGCACGTGCGACGCGTTCGGCGTCCAGTACGTGCACGCCATCGAGCGCGACGAGACGTTCGCCGCCGCCCGGTCGGTCGCGCGCGGCTCGCAGAAGTGGGTCGACGTCGTGCGCCACAAGAACCCCGCCGTCTGCATCCAGCAGCTGCACGCCCTCGGGTTCGAGCTGGTCGCGACCCACCCCGACGGCGAACTCGAGCCCGAAGACCTCGCGCACCTGCCCAGGGTCGCGCTCGTGATGGGCAACGAGCACGAGGGGATCGCCGAGGAGCTGCGCGCCGCGTGCAAGCGCTCGGTGCGCGTGCCGATGCGGGGCTTCGTCGAGTCGCTGAACGTGTCGGTCACGACGGCGATCCTCCTGCACACGGCGCTGCGAGGTCGACCGGGCGACCTCGACCAGGAGACGCAGCGGGCCCTCCTCGCGCGTGCGCTCCTCATGACGGTGCCGCGCGCCCTCGAGAAGATCTGAGGCGTGGCCCAGGACCCGTTGCGGTAGAGTGCAGCGCGCGATGTGGCCGCCCCCATTTGTCTCTTTCGACCCTCTTGACCGAAGGGCCATGGCCACTCGGGGTGCCCGATGATCGGTCGGCTCACGGGCCACGTCGTCGCGCAGGGCGACGACGGCACCTGCACCATCGACGTGCAAGGCGTCGGCTACGAGGTGACCGTGCCGCTCGGCACCGTCGGTCGCGCCCACCGCGAGCCCGACGGCCGCGCGGTGTTGCACGTGCACACGGTGGTGCGCGAAGACGCCTTCCTGCTCTACGGGTTCGCCTCGACCGAGGACCGCGAGGCGTTCCGCGTGCTGCTCTCGGTGTCCAGCATCGGCCCGAAGACGGCGGTCGCGATCCTCTCCGCCCTGCCGGCCGCCGAACTGCGCGAGGCCATCACCCGCAAGGAGCTCGCGCGCCTCACTTCGATCTCCGGAGTGGGCCGCAAGACCGCCGAACGCATCCTCCTGGAGCTCCCCGACAAGATCGGCGCGCTGCCCGTCGCCCCCACCACCACCGCGGCCCGCCTACCTGCGGGCACCGCGGCCAAGGCCAAGCTGCTCGAGGGGGCCCTCGCGAACATGGGTTTCCGGCCCGCAGAGGTGGAGCGCGCGGTCGAGGCCGTCCGCGACCGGATCCCGGCGGCGGAGCTGTCCGACCTCGTGCGCGAGGCGCTCGCGTTCGCCGGGCGCTAGGCATAGTCTAGGCCCGTGTCCGGGTCCGGAATCTCCCGCGAAGTCATCCTCAAGATCGCCAAGTGGCTCGCCGCCCGCGAGCGACGAGAAGAGGCCCTCGCGGTGCTGTGCGTCGGCGCGCTCTCCGGCGCGAACGACGCGGAGGGGCAGGCGCTCGTCGCCGAGGCGCTCAGCGTGGTCCCCAACGCGCCGATGGCCAAGGCCACCTTCGAGGTGATGGAGGGGCTGCCCTCGACGCCGGAGACGGCGGCCGGACACGCCGCGCTCGAGGCCGCGCTCGTCAAGTACACCAACGAGGAGCTCGCCAAGCTCGAGAAGGAGGTCGCGCGCCCGCAGTTCATGCGCGCGCAGGTCGGCTTCAACAACAACGTGAAGCTGAAGGGCTCGGTCTATCACATCCAGACCGAGGACTCGGGGCTGCGCATGCCCCACATCATCACGCACCTGTTCGCCGACGGCGGCCGCATCATCAAGAGCCACAAGCGCAGCTACGCCGACCAGGTCGAGCGCGCCGACATCGGCCCGTTCGTGCGGCAGCTGATGAAGGACCAGCACATGGAGATGGTCGCCATGCTCCGTGCCGGTCGCTTCGACGACATCGTCGCCGGCAAGGTCCGCGGCGGCATGGAGGAGTTCAAGGAGCCGCCGCAGATCGACATGCAGCAGCTCGCCTCGCGCAAGAAGGAGGCCGACGCAGCGAAGGCGGAGGCCGCGAAGCCGGTGCCGCTCCCCGCCGCGCCCACCCCCTCGGCGCCGGTGCGCTTCCGCCTGCGCGTGATGCGCAGCACCTACGGCGGCCCCGAGATCTACGAGCCCCCGGGCGACGAGGTCATCCTCGGCGTCGAGGGCGGCGTGCCGCTCCAGGGCGAGAAGTTCTGCCACCCGCGCGAGGGCGTCTTCCGCTTCAAGGATGGCGAGCTCTTCCTCGAGGACCTCGAGGGCGGCAACGGCATCTTCATCCGCATCCGCCGGCCCGTCGAGCTCGAGATCGGCGACGAGATCGTGGTCGGCGACCAGCTCCTGCGCATCGAGCGCAACCCGGAGCTCAACCACCGCCCCGACCCGGGCCCCACCTATCTGTGGTGGTCGCCGTGCCGCGACTCGTCGTTCCGCGTGACCCAGATGCTCGCCGGCGAGGTGCCCGGCGAAGTGCGCATGGCCTACGGCAACATGCTGCAGATCGGTCGCCGCGAAGGAGATCTCACGTTCCCCAAGGACCCGCGAGTGGCCGAGCGCCACTGCTTCCTCGAGGAACAAGCCGGCGTGATCGTGCTCTCCGACATCATGACGCCCACGGGCACGTTCGTGCGCATCCGCGGCGAGCAGCGCCTGTTCACCGGCGACGAGCTGCTCGTCGGTCGCACGGTCCTCCGCGTCGAAGTGGCGTGAGCTGAGCCGTGCGCTGACCAGGCGCCGACGGAGCGCTGGCCGAACCCGAACCCGCGGGTGGTAGGGTCCACCCCATGATCGCGCACGCGCCCGCGCTGCAGAAGCCGTCCCTCCGCGGGGTGTCCCACCAGATCGCGGCGTTCGTCGCCTTCTTCGCGGGGGTCTTCCTGTTCTCGCGCGCGCCGCGGAGCGCCTCGGCGGCGGTGGCGATCTACACGGTGAGCCTCACCGCGCTGCTCGGGATCAGCGCGGCCTACCACCGGCCCACGTGGCAGCCGCACGCGCGCGCGTGGATGCGCCGGCTCGACCACGCGGCGATCTTCTTGCTGGTCGCGGGGACGTACACGCCGCTCTCGCTCGCGCTGCCCGACCACGAGGGCACGGTGCTGCGGTGGGTGGTGTGGTCGGGGGCGGCCGCGGGCGTGCTGCAGTCGCTCCTCTGGGTGACGGCGCCGAAGCCGCTGGTGGCGGCGATCTACGTGGTCCTCGGGTGGAGCATCCTGCCGTACGTGCGGCTGATGCACGCCGCGGTCGGCCCGGGGCCGCTCGCGCTCTTGCTGGGCGGTGGCGTGGTCTACAGCCTCGGCGCGCTCGTCTACGCGAAGAAGCGCCCCGACCCGGTGCCGCGCGTGTTCGGCTACCACGAGGTGTTCCACGCGCTCGTGATCTTCGCGGCGACGCTGCACTACGCCGCCGTGGTGCGGGTCGTCCTTCGCTGACGAAACATCGCCTCGGAACGAGAGGGCAGAGGGCGCGCGCACAGCTCCGTATGCTGGAGCTTTTCCGCGACGGGCCGTTCCGTCGCTCGCGGGGGCGCTGATGGGCCGCCGCGCTCGCCACCGGGGTGGCAGAAGGGTGAGTCGCACGATGCGCCGGTTCTCGTTCTCCCTCCTCGTCTTGATCGCCGTGCCCGCGTCCGCGAAGGACGCGCCCGTGCTGCACCTCCAGGTGCCGCAGAACAACGACCGCGTCGAGGCCATCGCGGTCTCGCCGGACGGCAAGCTGCTCGCCGCGGTGGACCAGAAACACCTGCGTTTGTTCAGCCTCGAGAGCGGCGAAGTGGTGCGTTCGCTCCAGTGGTCGCCGAGCGAGATGCTCGGCTCGGTCGCGTTCGCCAAGGACGGCAAGACGGTGTTCGTCGGGGGCTGGGACACCAAGGGCAAGGACGACACCGGCGTGCACCTCCGCCAGGTCGACGTGAAGACCGGCAAGGTCGAGGCCGACCTGCCCGCGGTGCCGAACCAGAGCTCCGCGACGAGCCTCGCGGCCTCGCCCGACGGGAAATCGCTGCTGTTCTCCAACGGCTTCGTGTGCGGCGCGTACGACCTCGCGAGCGCGAAGGTCGCGTGGAAGCAGCCCGAGGCCCAGGGCGGTTCGGTGGCCTACTCGCCCGACGGCAAGGTCGCCGTGTGCGGCGGCGGCTTCAAGACCGCCTCGCGCCACTTCCAGGTGCTCGACGCGACCAGCGGCGCGGTGATCAAGAAGGTGAGCATCGCCGGCGAGAAGGTGAACTCGCTCTCGTTCTCGCCCGACGGCAAGCTGCTCGTGGTCGGCGCCAATGGCGTCAAACAGATCGAGATCTTCGACACCACCACCTGGGCGGTGAGCAAGACGCTCGACGCGAACGGCAACGGCACGCGCGCCGCGTTCTCGCCGGACGGCAAGACCATCGTCGCGCCGGGCAAGGACGCGCTCGTGCACTTCTACGACGTGGCGACCGGCAACAAGACGGCCACGTCCACCAACCCGACCCACTTCGGCGCGTTCACGCCCTCGGTGTTCGCGGTCGCCTGGGTGGGCAAGAACGCGCTCAAGGCGGGGTGGGGCGGGGTGGATGTGCTCGACGCCAAGGGCGCGACGAAGGTGTCCCTGCTCTCGTTCAGCAACAAGGACGGCAACGACGACTGGGTCGCCGTCACCCCCGAGGGCGCCTACGCCGCCTCGCCGAACGCGGAGAAGAACTGGATCAAGTGGTGGACGAAGGACGGCAGCATCGCCGACCAGAAGCTCTGGCCGAAGGACAAGAAGAACCCCGGCGCGGTGAAGTCGGCGCTGAAGTAGATCAGGCCGGCGGGACGAGCACGTTCCAGCAGTGCATGCAGCGCGTGGCCAGGCGCATGCCGTGGTGGTGGCAGTGCGGGCACTCGCGGAGCTCGGGCTCCGGGCCGAGCTGGAGCTGGCCGACGAGATCGGCGAACGGAGCCTGGACGGCGCTGTCCTTGGGGAGCTGACCGATCTCGCGCTCGAGAAGGGCCATCGTGGCGCGGAGCTTGGATCGGACGGGATCGGGTCCGTCGGTTCGGGTGGACATGGTCGCTGCCTCCAGCGGAGAACGAGCGCGGAGAGGGGGACGCGTTCGATCGTCACGCCCGACGCTCGAACCGGAGCCGATCATGGCGCGGGGGGTACGGGGTGGGTGTCACGGCACCATCACGCCTGGATCCCACGCGGCTTCACGCGAGCGCCTCGAGGTAGGGCCGGATGACATTCGCCACCCGATCGGCGGCGGCCGCCTCCCTCAGGCGCGAGCAGCGCTTCCTTCACGGGCACCGTCGTACACTCGGCGCGTGACGACCGACTTCGTGATCCAGGGGCTGACGCCGCTCGACGAGCGTTGTCTCGAGATCGGACCGACACTGCAGCGGAGGCCGTTGACGGCAGTCCAGCTGCTCCAGTGCTGGACGTCGCTGGTGACGGAGGCGGAGCTGAACATCATCTTGAGCATCTGGGACTACGAGAACGATCTCGACCGGCGGGACTACATCGAGGCGGTGCTGCAGGACGAACGCGCCATGGCCTGCTTCGACGCGGGGTGGTGGTCGGCGCGGATCGCGGAGCAAGACGCGCGGCTGCGCGCCCTCTTTCGAGACGACGTGGAGATCGAGGGTCAGCACTGGTGGGACCGTGGGGTGCTCGTCGACGGCGGCGAGACCTACCGTGCCGACGTCCTGGAGAGCCGCCTGGTGGTGCCCGTGACGAAACCGCGGTGATGGCTCGCTCGCGCCGAGCTTCGTCGCGAGGGGCAGCGAGGTGATCTGGTTGGCGATCTGCGCGTGCGATAGGCTCGCGCCGCTCCATGACGACTCTACGTTTCTCGATGCAACAGGCCCTTCGATCGCGCGTCGCCGGCTTCGATCGGTGGGCGGCCGGCACCATCCTCGGCCTCGCGATGCTGGCCTGCAACCACACGTATCGCCCGGTCGACGTCGACCAGGTGAAGACGGAGACCTTCTTCCTCGACATCCACAAGGTCACCGCGGGTGATGGGGCGACGGACTACTGGGTCGACATGACCGTCAAGAACATCGGCAAGGCAACGGCAACGTTCGACTCGGGGGATCTGACGCTGACCCAGGAGAAGAGCGGCCTCAGCTACTTCTCCGTGGTGAAGGACAAGGAGACGGTGACGATTCCGGTCGAATACGGCGAGGTCATCACCCGGCGCACGCTGGAGCCAGGCCAGGCCACGCGAGGAAGAGTCTGGTTCCGGACACCCAAAGGACAGGCGAAGTCCTCACCGATCACGATCAGCTACCAGGGTCACGCGATGAATTTTCGGTGACATGCGAGGTCGGTGAGCTCTCCTTTCCTGTGGGTGCAGCCGAGCGCTGGCTCACGGCGGTGCTCGTCGACGATCACGAGCAGCGCACCGTCGCGCAGCTGTTCGACACGCTCGAGGGCACCGTCGACGCCCACCGCACCGGCGACGCGTTCCGGGCCCGCATCGTGCTGGTCGATGCCGCGTTCTTCCAGGCCGGGACCTGGTTCTCGGGCTCGGACCGTTCCGGGAAGCTCTCCGAGCTGGCAGGCGGGCGTCGCAAGGTCGGAGAGGCGAGCGCTCGCGTGGTGTCGACCTGGATCGGCGAGGCGAGCGCGGTGTTCGACCAGGACATGAAGGGCCTGTTCAGACCGACCCCATTGCAGAAGCCGTCCGCGAAGGCGACGCTCGAGAAGAAGAGCGGTGCACCCACGAAGAAGGTCCGCACGAAGAAGAAGGCCGCCACGCGTCGATAGATTGCGATCGCCCGCTCGCGCCGGGCTGCGAAGCGCCGGTCGACCTCGCAGATCGAGATCGGTATCGTCCTCCTCGTGGACCCGAAGCACCTGCCCTCGGGCCTCTACGATGCGCTGGTCGATCGCGCGCTCGACGCCCAGCTCACCCAGCTCTCCGCGAACCAGGCGCAGGTCGAGCCCCTCGGGAACGACCGCGAGGCGGCGGCCCAGGCGCTGGCGCGTCAGGTGCACGACCGCGTGCTCGCCACGCTGCGCAGCCTGACCGATGGCGAGGAGGACACCGCCGTCGAGCGGCAGGTGGCGCTCACCAACACCGTGCTGGAGCACCTCACGACGGCCGCGAACGGCGTGACCCTCCCGACCGACCACATCGCGCCGCCGGCGCGCAAACTCCTCGCCGTGCACGAGCCATCACGCGGCCTGGTCGACGCGCCAAGAGCGATCCGCCCCGAGGTCCCGCTTTCCAGCAGCGAGCTGATGGTCAACGGGCGCCACGATCTGCGGCTCGGGCCCGAGCTGGCGCGCGAGCTGGCCTCGGCCGACTCCGTCGACCTCCTGTGCTCGTTCCTCAAGTGGAGCGGCTATCGGCTGATCGAAGGGGCGCTCCAGGGGCTCCTCGCGCGCCGACCGGGCAAGCTGCGCGTCCTCACGACCGCGTACATGGGCGCGACCGAGCGGCGCGCCCTCGATGCGCTGGCCGAGCTCGGCGCCGAGGTGCGCGTCTCGTACGACACCGAGCGCACCCGTCTCCACGCCAAGGCGTGGCTGTTCCATCGCGAGAGCGGCTACTCCACGGCGTACATCGGGTCGTCGAACCTCTCGCACGCGGCCATGCTCGACGGGCTCGAGTGGAACGTCCGTCTCTCGCGCGTCGACAACGGCGCCATCCTCGAGAAGTTTGGTCGTGTCTTCGAGCAGTACTGGTCCGACGGCACGTTCGAGCCGTACGACCCGGCCCGCGACGCGGCTCGCTGGGACGAGGCCGTCCGCCGGCAGGTCACCGAGCGGAGCTCGCTGCTGCTCTCCATCCACGTCGACCCGAAGCCCCACCAGGCCGAGGCGCTCGAGCTGCTCGCGGCCGAGCGCAGCCGCGGTCACACCCGCAACCTGGTCGTCGCGGCCACCGGCACCGGCAAGACGTTCATTGCGGCGTTTGATTTTCGGGACCTCACGAAGCGTCTGAAGGCAGAGACCGGCCGCCGACCGAGCTTGCTGTTCGTCGCGCACCGCCACGAGATCCTCGAGCAGAGCATGAACGTCTTCCGGGTCGTGCTCGGCGATCCCGTGTTCGGCGAGCGCCTCGGCAACGGCGAGGTCCCGCGCTCGGGCGAGCACGTCTTCGCCAACATCCAGTCCCTGCACGAGGAGAAGCTGGCGGAGCTCGCCCCGGACTCCTTCGACGTGGTCATCGTCGACGAGTTCCACCACGCGGCGAGCCGGACATACGACACGCTGCTCCAGCGCCTGCGACCGCGATACCTGCTCGGCCTGACGGCGACGCCGGAGCGCACCGACGGTCGCTCGGTCCTCGGGTGGTTCGACGATCGCATCGCCGTGGAGCTGCGCCTCTGGAAGGCCCTCGATCAAGGCCTGCTGTCGCCGTTCCAGTACTTCGGCGTCAGCGACGGCACGAACCTCTCCCGCGACGACCTGTGGACCCGAACGGGCTATGACTCGACGAAGCTCCGGAACCTCTACACGGCGAACGACGTGTGGATCCAGCGGGTCCTCCAGGAGGTGGGCCGGCGCGTCGCGCGCCCCCTCGAGATGCGCGCGCTCGGCTTCTGCGTCGACATCGACCACGCCGAGTTCGTCGCCGAACGCTTCACGCGCGCCGGACTCGCGTCGGTCGCGCTCTCGCAGCGCACCTCGACCAAGGATCGCACCGCCGCGCTGGCGCGCCTCCAGGCTGGTGACCTGCGGGCGATCTTCAGCGTCGACCTCCTGAACGAGGGGGTCGACGTGCCGGACGTCGACACGGTGCTGTTCCTTCGCCCGACCGAGAGCGCGTCGCTGTTCCTGCAGCAGCTCGGTCGCGGCCTGCGCCGGCGCCCGGAGAAGGAGTGCCTCACGGTGCTCGACTTCATCGGCGGCGCACACCGCAAGTTCCGCTTCGACGCGCGCTTCCGGGCGATCGTCGGCGGGACGCGGGCCGAGATCGCGCGGCAGGTCGAGCGCGGCTTCCCGCACCTGCCGAGCGGCTGCTCGATCCAGCTGGATCGCGTCGCGGCGCAGGCGGTGCTCGAGAACATCCAGCAGTCCTTGGGCCGCGGTGACGAGGCCCTCGTCGCGGATCTGCAGCAAGCGGGCGACATCGGTCTCGCCAGCTTTCTGCGCAAGGCCAACCTGGAGCTCGACGACGTCTACTCGCGCGCCGGTCGCAGCTTCACGCGACTGCGGAGGCGGGCCGGCTTCGCGGTGTCGGCGACCGTGGAGGGAATCGAGGAGCGGTTCGAGAAGGCGCTGGCCCGCTTGCTCCACGTGGACGACGCGGAGCGCCTCGCCCGCTACCAGGCCCTGCTCGAGGGAGCGTCCATCCATCCAGACGACCCGTGGGCACGGATGCTGTTCGTCTCGCTCGGCTGGGCCAACGACCCGCTCGCGGAGATGCAGCGTTGCTTCGACCAGTTCGCCTCCTGCTCCGCGCTGCGCGCCGAGCTCGTCGAGGTGTTCCAGCTGCTCGCCGATCGAAGCAAGGTCACCCCCCACCTCACCGGTCGCCTCGCCGAGCTCCCCCTCGCGGTCCACGCCACCTATGGCCTCGACGAGGTGATGGCGGCCATCGACGAGCGGGACAAGAAGGGCCGCGTCCGTCGGCTCCGCGAAGGCGTCTTCCACTCGAAGCGCCACCGCGCGGATCTCCTGTTCGTGACCCTCGAGAAGTCCGAGGACGAGTACTCGCCGACGACCATGTACAGGGACTTCGTGCTGACCCGCACGCGGTTCCACTGGGAGTCGCAGAGCTCGGTGCACGCCGAGATCGAGACCGGTCGTCGTTACGTGCAGCACGTCGCGCGTGAACACGCGATCCTGCTCTTCGTGCGGGAGCGACGCGAGGTGCGCCCCGGCGTCACGAGCCCCTACACCTTCCTCGGTCCCTGCCAGTACGTGCGCCACACCGGCGCCCGCCCCATGGCCATCGAGTGGGAGCTCGAGCACCCGATCCCCTTCGGCCTCTTCCAGGAGGTGAAGGTGGCCGCCGGATGATCCGCCAAAGAAAAACCGGCTGAAGCTGCTGCTCCAACCGGTCTGACTGCTGTCTCTGTAGGCGCGATTGGGATTGAACCAACGACCCCTACCGTGTCAAGGTAGTGCTCTACCACTGAGCTACGCGCCTAGGGGGGAGCGGTTGATACTCCCCGGCCCCCACGGTGTCAACGCTTTCTCCGGCAGCGGCCGATTGCCCCTGATTCTGCGGTGGCTCAGCCGCTCGGCGTCGGATGTTTCCACCGCACACGGATCCCGAACCGAAGGCACTCGATATTCCGTGTGCGAACAGTAGATCACCTCCGCACCCAACTCCAAGCGGAGGGATCACCCCATGCGTCGACTCGCGTTCGCCACTCTGTCGCTGCTCTCGCTGGCCGTCGTCCCCCACGGGGTCGCCGCACCGCTCTCGGCCTCGCCGGCCGTGGACGTCTCGTTCCAGCAGGGCGCGCTGCGACCCTGGCGCATCGCCGGTGAGCTCACCGGCGCGTCCACGCGCGCGCCGAAGGACATCCTCCGCGACGTCGTGGCCCGCCACGCGCCGTGGGCCGCGACCCTCGACCTCGCGCAGCGTGACGTCGTGCCGTTCGTCGACGGCACCCAGATCGCGCGCTTCGGCCAGACCATCGACGGCGTGCCGGTCCTCGACCGCGGCGCCCGCCTCGAGCTCCAGAAGGACGGTCGCGCGACCCTCTTCACGAGCCACCTCCTCGAGGCGCGGCCCACCTCGACCAAGGCGAGCCTCCCTGCCGCCGAGGCCCTCCGCATCGCCAAGGAGGCCGGCGTACCGGCCGACGGCCACGGCGCGCGGCTCGCGATTCTCCCGACCGGCGGCGAGCCGCGGCTGGTCTACTCGGTCCTCGCGCCCTCCGTCGGCCTCCCCACCCGCCCGACCGCGCTGATCGACGCGCACACCGGCGAGGTGGTCATGCAGTACGAGACCCTCGTCTTCGACCGCAAGGCGAGCGTCTACGCCGAGAACCCCGTCGCCACCCCCACCACCTCCGAGGTCACCCTCGACAACACCGTCGGCAAGGAGGGCCTGCAGAGCCCGCGCGTCACCGCGTACAACTGCATCGACAAGAAGTCCGTGAAGGACATCAGCGGCTTCATCAAGGTGCACGTCTGCGATCTCGTCCGCACGGTCACGCCGAACGCGGGCGGCGACTACACCGACATCAAGCCGCTCGAGGGCGACGAGGACGTCTACGCCGAGCTCTCGATGTTCCACCACACGTCGCGGGTCTACAACTACGTCAAGACGCTCGGATTCCCCGAGGCGCCCGACGCGGTGAACGCGATTGCCAACCTGCGCGTGCCCGCGGGCTTCAACACGTTCGACACGACCAAGATGGCCAACCCGGACCTGCCGCTGGCGCGGTTCGACAACGCCTTCTTCGCCGCGAGCGACCCGACCTTCGGCGCCGTGTTCGGCATCGACGGCGACGCCATGTGGTTCGGACAGGGCACGCTCTCCGACTTCGGCTGGGACGGCGCGGTGGTCTATCACGAGTTCGGCCACTACCTCGTCTCGCGGACCATCAAGTTCGGCGGCGCGACCCATCAGGACGAGTTCGGCCTGTCCTACTCGCCCGGCGGCCTCAACGAGGGCGTCGCCGACCTGTACTCGTTCTTCCTCACCAAGAACGGTGAGCTCGGGCAGTACGCCGCCAAGGGCCTCGCGCCCTCGGGCAAGGGCATCCGCTCGATGACCAACAAGTACGCCTTCCCGGACGCGCTGACCGGCGAGGTGCACCAGGACTCCGAGCCGTTCACCGCCGGCGTGTGGGCCGTCTACTCCAAGCTCACGCCCGATCAGCAGACCAAGTTCGAGAAGGCGACGATGAAGCTCCTCATGACGGCGCCGAGCGGCGACGTCGGCTTCGGCGACTTCGCCGACGCGCTCGTGACCGCCACCGCCGCGGGCGTCGACAAGACCACCGCGGACGCGCTCGCCGCCGCCTTCAAGGACCGCGGCATGGACAAGGGCAACCCTCGCGTCCGCGTGTACGCGGGCGCCAAGCTCGGGTCCGTCGATCCGCGGCTCGGCATCCACGCGCCGAGCAAGAAGGACATGGCGAGCAAGGGGGACGTGGCGCCGGGCATCAACCAGATCAAGTTCGACGCCCCGGCCGGTGGCCTCACGAAGCTGCACGTGAACTTCGCGATCGTCACGCGCGGCGGCACGTTCGGCAGCGCGGGCGGCAGCCCGTTCGGTGGGCCCGCGGGCACGCCCTACGCGCCGGTGCTCCTCGCCAAGGCGGGCGGTGAGCCGATCAAGTTCACCTACGGTCCGACCAAGCACGACGCGGTGCAGGCGCCGTGCACGCTCGACGCCGCCAAGAAGAACGCGACCTGCGACCTCGACCTCGACGTCGCGGGCAAGTGGGGCGAGACCGCCCCCGTCCACCTGATGCTCGGCAACACCGGGGAGACCGCGGCCGACATCAACGGCATCGAGGTCACCGCCGACGCGCCGCCGGACCCCGGCCCGGGCCCGGCCGACGACGCGGGCACCAACCCGGCGACGCCGGAGGCGACCACCAAGAGCGGCTGCGGCTGCGCGGTGCCGGGCACCACGCCCGCTCCGTCGACCGCCGCGGCGTTCGCCATCCTCGGCCTCGCGCTGGTGATCGCCCGTCGCAAGCGCTGATCTCTTCCCGCGGATCGGGTACGAACGGGCGACCATGCGTCGTCCGTTCGCCTTTTTGGCCCTCGCCCTCCTGTTCGCCGCCTGCGCCAAGGAGGAGCCGAAGAAGGAAGAAAAGCCGGCTTCTTCCGACGACGATGACGACGGCAAGAAGAAGGACAAGAAGGCGAAGAAAGAGAAGAAGGGCGATGACGAGGAGAAGAGGGACGAGGAGGACACCGGCACGCCCGACGACGGCGTCGAGGACGTGAAGAAGGACGACGGTCCGCCGCCTCCCGCCCTCTGCGCCCCGGCCAACGACTCGCCGCTCGGCGCGAAGCCCAAGCTGCTCTCCTCGGCGGGGCAACCCAACGCCTCGGTCGCGGTGTGGGCCATGGCCGGCGCGCCGGTCGTCGGCACGATCGCGGTGACGCTGTCGGCCGACAAGAAGTGCTACGTCGAGTACGTCAGCGCGCCCGACTTCGCCATCAAGGACGGCGTCGGCATCTCGAAGGTGTACGTCTCCGCGGCCAACGGCAAGGGCGAGAAGACGGGCGCCACCGTCGCGTTCCGCGTCGCGTACTCGATCGGCTACCGCACCCCGGCGGGCGACGTCGGCTACTGGAACGACGAGGCGCGGTTCTACGGCTACGCGCCCGCGAACGGCATCCCGTACTCCTGCAAGCCGCTCGACGGCGAGAAGAACGATCGCTGCGCGATGTACCACAAGCCCCTCACCACCACGGTGAAGGTCGCGTGCAAGAAGGTCGACGCGAAGACGGGCAAGTTCGGGGTGGAGTCACCGCTCGGCGCGCCGAGCATCGTGATCAAGACGCCCACCATCGCGTCGGTCATCAAGCCGATCATCGGCGGCGCGCCGCTCGACGGCGGGATCGCCATCCCGCTCGTCACCGACGCGGGCGCCGACACGGGGTCGGCCTGCCCCGACCCGCAGTGCATCACGACGGCGTGGCTCCAGAAGGAGAACGACCGCGTCTACGTGCGCGCGGCCGCCGGCAAGCCGGTCGCGTGCGGCGGCCCGGGCAACCTGCACGCGGGGGAGACCTGGTACTTCGACGAGACCCACTGGAAGAAGCGCTAGCTGCGCGACATCACCTTCGCGAGCAGCAGCGCGGCGCGCACCTCCGAGCCGGTGAGCCCCGTCGCGGTCGCGAGCTCCGCGACGGTGGGCACCACGCCCTTGCTGCGCAGCGCGCGCGCCGCCGGCAGGATCACGCGGAGCCGCTCGACGCCCTGCGCGCCCTCCGGCGCCACGATCGTGCGGCCCGCGGCCTCGAGTCGGTCGAAGATCGCCTCGATGTCCGCCTGCGTGACGGCGGCGTCGCCGATGGCCTCGCCCACCGCGTCGAGCGGGATCGTCGCCTCGTGCTCCGCGAGGAGCTGCTCCACCACCGCGTCCACGATCTTCATCCCGCGCCTCCACAGCGCGCGCGGTCGAGGACCGGCGCGAACTCCGACTGCCCCTTCTTGTCGAACCAGTCGCCCTCGATCCGCTGCAGCGCGGCGAGGGTGGCGGGCCAGCTCTTGCCGCACGAGACGAACAGCCGATCGAGCGCGGCCGTGTCGCCGTGGTAGTTGCGCAGCTCCGCGAGCGTCGCGTTGTTGATCGTGCGGTTCGGCGAGAGCCCGAGCTCTGCCTTCAGCGACCCGATCAGCGTGGCCTTGCGCGTGTGTTTCTCGATCTTCGGCAACGCGCTCGCGTAGAGCGCGGCGAGCGCGTCGTGGGTGCGCTGCATGGCGGCGATGCGCTGCGCGTGGTCTCGCTCGGCGGTGAGGTAGGCGCGCGTCTCCACCCCGTCCACCCCGCGCGCCTCGGTCAACCACAGGGGCGCGAGGTGGTCGCCGACCCAGCTCGCGACCGTCTCGTTGAACGCGGTCTGGTTCGCCACGTAGACCGTCGCGTGGGTGGACTCGTGCAGGAACGTGTTCGCGAGCTCGCCGAGCGCGGTGTCGTCGCCGGGGATCATGGTGGAGAGGAGCGGATCCTCGAACCAGCCGAGCGTCGAGTACGCGCGGGCCGTGCGCACGTCGACGTCGAGGCCCTCCTTGCGCAGATCGTGGGCCAGCTCGAGCGCGCCCTCCGGGTCGAAGAAGCCGAGGTAGGGCACCTCGCCGACGATGGGGAACCACCAGCCGCGCGACCGGAACGCGAGCTCCTCGCACCCCGAGACCACCCACACCACCGCGGGGCGGCCGAGGTCGACGTAGCGGCGATAGTTGCCGGTGGGCGTGAGCCCCATCCGCTCGCCGAACGCCCGGATCTTCGGCACCTCGCGCAGCACCCGGCGCACGCGGGCGGGGATCGCCGGGTCGACCATCGCCGCCTCCAGCGACTCGCCCCCGAACCGCAGCTCGGCCTGTCCGACCGCGGCCTGACGCAGGTAGCGCAGCGGTAGGCAGGACGACGCAGCGCACAAGAGGAGCGCGCTTGGCAGGAGGCGAAGGGAGGAAGTACTACGCATGCATGCACGCGCTCCCGCTGATGATCGCCGCCGTCTGCGTCGTGGCCATCGGCTACCGGTACTACAGCGCCTTCATCGCGGCGAAGGTCCTCGCCCTCGACGACGCCAACGTGACGCCGGCGCACCGCCTGAAAGACGGGCAGAACTACGTGCCCACCAACAAGTGGGTGCTGTTCGGCCACCACTTCGCGGCCATCACCGGCGCGGGCCCGCTCGTAGGGCCGGTGCTCGCCGCGCAGTTCGGGTACCTCCCAGGGTACCTCTGGATCCTCGTCGGCGTGGTGCTGGCGGGCGCGGTGCACGACTTCGTCATCCTCACGGCCTCGGTGCGCCACGACGGGAAATCACTCGCCGAGATCGCCCGACGAGAGATCAGCGGACCGAGCGGGTTCATTGCCGGATTCGCCGTGCTGTTCATCGTGGTGATCGCCATCGCGGCGATGGCCAAGGTGGTGGTCAATGCCCTCGCCGAGAGCGCCTGGGGCGCGTTCACCATCGCGACCAGCATCCCGATCGCCCTGTTCATGGGCCTCTACATGTACAAGATCCGGCCCGGGAAGATCGGCGAGGCGAGCGCCATCGGGGTCACCCTGCTGCTGCTCTGTGTGTTCTTCGGCAAGGACGTCGCGCACTCGTCGTTCGCCCGGTACTTCCTCCTGAGCGAGCACTCGCTCATCCTGTGGATCGCCGCCTACGGGTTCATCGCGAGCGTGCTCCCGGTGTGGATGCTGCTGTGTCCGCGCGACTACCTGAGCTCGTACATGAAGATCGGCACGATCATCCTGCTCATCCTCGGCATCGTGTTCGTGAACCCGAAGCTGCAGATGCCCGCCGTGTCCTCGTTCAGCAACGGCGGCCCCATCGTGCCGGGCAAGCTGTTCCCGTTCGTGTTCATCACCATCGCCTGCGGCGCGATCAGCGGGTTCCACGGCCTCGTCGGCAGCGGCACGACGCCCAAGATGCTCGACAAGGAGACGCAGGCGCGCCCGATCGGCTACGGCGCGATGCTGTGCGAGGGGCTCGTCGGCGTGGTCGCGCTGATCGCGGCGTGCTCGCTCGCGCCGGGCGACTACTTCGCCATCAACACGCCGCCCGACAAGTTCGCCGCGCTCGGCATGCAGACCGAGCACCTCGGTGAGATGTCGCACGAGATCGGCGAGCGGCTCGCGGGGCGCCCGGGCGGCGCGGTCTCGCTCGCGGTGGGGATCTCGCAGATCTTCGCGGGCATCCCGGTGTTCAAGCACCTGGTCTCCTACTGGTACCACTTCGCGATCATGTTCGAGGCGCTGTTCATCCTCACCACGGTGGACACCGGGACGAGGGTCGCGCGCTTCCTCGTGCAGGAGTTCTTCGGTCGACTCAAGCCCGAGCTCGGGCGTCCGGACTGGCTGCCGGGGGCGTTCGTCTCCACGGGGCTCGTGTGCCTCGCGTGGGGCGCGCTCGTCTGGCACGGCACCATCGCGACCATCTGGCCGATGCTCGGGATCAGCAACCAGCTGCTCGCGTGCATCGCGCTCTGCACGGGCACGACCATGATCGTGAACTCAGGACGTGGTCGCTACGCGTGGGTCACCCTGGTGCCGCTCCTGTTCGTGGCGACCGCCACCCAGACCGCCGGGTTCCAGCTCATCACCCAGCAGTTCCTGCCGAAGATGATCCGGAGCGGCAAGGCGCCGGTGCAGGGCTGGGTGCTCACCGTGCTCTGCGCGATGTCGATGAGCGCGATGGTGTTCATCTTCGTCGACAGCGCACGCAAGTGGGTCCGCGCGTTCAGGCCCACAACGGCCACCGCCCCCGCGGAGTGAACCGGCCGAGTGAGTCGTGAAGGATCCCGGCGTGAGTTTCGTCTATCTTGCGCCCGAACCACACGACTGGAGTCCTGCCATGCGCGTCTCTTCCCTCGCTCTCGTGTCCATTGCCCTGTTCTCCGCCGCCGGGAGCGCCTGCGTCGTCCGCGTGACCGAGGGAGACCCCAACACCGCCGGCACCGGAGGCGCGCCCCAGAAGCCCGCGCCCAACGGCGCGAACCCCACGCCCGCGCCGACCGGCGCGAACCCCACGCCGGCGCCCACCGGTACTGGAACCGGCGTCGCCACCGCGCCGACGACGACCCCGATCGGCAGTCCCGCCGGCGTCGGCAACCCAGGCGCCACGCCCGTGGGCCCCGGCGCCGCTCCGGTCGGGAAGCCGGGCGTCACGTCCCTCGGCAAGCCCACGGGCTTCCTGCTCCGTCCCCTCGAGCCGGCCAAGGTCATCAAGCAGTCGATCCCGTTCGGGGTGCAGGCACCCGCCCCGCTCGCGATCCGCGGTGACGTCTACGCCATCGCCGAGGGCAGCAAGAACCTCCCCGCCAACTGGCTCGAGATGCCCATCCTCGCCACGCTCTACACGACCGAGTGGAACGTCAGCCCCCGCAAGTTCACCGAGGGTTTTCCGGGCGTCTCCAACCGCGTCGAGTGGTTCGGCATCCACTGGGAGGGGAAGTTCAGCGTGAAGATCGGCGGATCGTTCGACCTGCGCCTCGTGTCCGACGACGGCGCGCGCGTCTGGATCGACAACGTGCTCGTCCTCGACAACGACGGCGCCCACGCCCCCAAGGAGGTGAAGGGGACGTCGGCGCTCGGCGCTGGCGAGCACAACCTCGTCATCGACTACTTCCAGGGCCCCAAGTACGAGATCGCGCTCCAGCTGTTCGTGAAGCCCCTCAACCAGCCCGAGCGCGTCTTCTCCACCAGCTTCTAGAGAACGGGCACGGTCGCGAGCATCGCCGGCCGCGCGGCGAACCGCTCGTAGAAGGCCGTCAGGTTCGGGCGGCCTTCGCGGATGTCGCCGAGGGGCTTGCGGAACTCGAGCCACGCGAAGGTCACCGCGGCGCAGATGGCGCCGAGGTCGTCTCCGAGCGAGGCGGCCTCGGCCTCGAGGGCGTCGAGGCCCTGCCGCGCCTTCTCGCTCTGGCCGTCGAGCCACGGCTGGAACCAGAGCGCCTCGGGGCGGTTGTGCCTCTCGTAGAACACGAGGATGGCCGCCTCGAGCACGCCGTCGGCGAGCGCCTCGAGGCGCCGCGCGCGCAGGCGCTCCGGGCCGCTCGCCGGCAGCACGCGCGTGCCCTCCCAGCCGAGCGTGGCGAGGTACTCCACGATCACCGACGAGTCGTAGAGCACGCTGCCGTCGTCGAGGACGAGGGCCGGGATCTTGTTCAACGGGTTGATGCGCGAGAGCTCTGGATCCGCCTTCAACGGCGTGGGGCGCAGCAAGACCTGCTCGATCTTCCCGGCGAGCCCGAGCTCGTGGGCGACGACGAGGACCTTGCGGACGAAGGGCGAGGTGGGCGTGTAGTAGAGCTTCACGCCGCGAGGATAGTTCAGGATCCCGCGCGGGCGAGGGCCTGCGTGAGCGTCGCGAGGAGCTCGTCCTGCGTGAACGGCTTCTGCAGGAAGCTCGTGCAGTCGTCGCCCTCGTCGAGCTGGGCGGCCTCGGCGGTGTAGCCGCTCATGAGCACCACCGGCAGCCGCGGCCAGGTCGCGCGGATCAGCGCGAGGGTCTCCTTGCCGCTCAGCTCGGGCATGGTGAGGTCGAGCAGCACGAGGTCGACGCGATGGACCCCCGCGCGGAGGGACGTGAGGGCCTTCTGTCCGTCGGCGGCGAGCTCGACCGCGTAGCCCGCGTGCTGGAGTGCGCGCTGGGTCACCCGGCGGACCAGCTCCTCGTCGTCGACGACGAGGACGTTGCCGCGCGTGGTGCCTCCCTGGGGCATCGTGCTGCGCATGGATGGAGCCTTGCTCGTAGCCGCTCTGGGCTGCGCAGGGAACAGGAGCACGAGGCTCGTGCCCTGGTCCGGGGCGCTCTCGACGAGAATCGCGCCGTGGTGGGCGCGCACGATGCCGAGCACTGCCGCGAGGCCGAGCCCGCGCCCCTGGAACTTGGTCGTGTAGAACGGATCGAACATCCGCGCCGTCGTGGCCTTGGACATGCCCGCGCCCGAGTCGCGGACCTCGAGGGCGACGTACTCGCCCGGGGGAAGGTCGCGGCCGTGGCTCGCGCGCGCGAGCGTGGCCGTGTCCACCTGCCGCTTCTCGACCCACACGTCGATCGTGCCGGGGCGATCGCCGAGCGCGTCCGACGCGTTGACCAGAAGGTTCATGGCCACCTGCCGCAGCTGGGTGGGGTCGCCCTCGATCGCCGGGAGATCGGCCGCGAAGCGATACGTCAGGGTTGCCTTCTTGGTGACCGCCGCGCGCAGGAGTCCGGCCGAATCGCGCACGAGCTCGGCGAGGTCGAGCGGCTGGACGACGAAGCGCCCCTTGCCCGAATAGGCGAGGAGCTGACGGGTGAGCTCGGCCGCGCGGCGGCCCGCGGCCTCGATGTCCCGCAGGACTGTGTAAGTGATGGAGTCCTCGGGGAGACCCTCGAGGGCCAGGGCCGCGTTGCTGAGGACGCCGACCAGGAGGTTGTTGAAGTCGTGGGCGATGCCGCCGGCGAGGACGCCGAGGCCCTCGAGCCGCTGGGCCTCCCGCAGCCGAGCCTCGGCCTCGCGCGACGCCTCGCTCGTGGCCTTGCGATCGGTGACGTCGGTCATCGTGCCCCCGACGCCGATGGTCGGCGCTCCGACCCGCGGGGGTGGGTACGCGCGCACCTCGAGCCACCGAACGGCGCCGTCCGGCGTGACGAAGCGGCACTCGAAGCGCACGGAGGGCGCGCCGCCGACGAGCGCACGGAGCTGGTCTCGCACGAGTCCGCGGTCGTCGGGGTGCACGTGATCGGTGATCGCGCGCCCGAGGCTCTCGGCGAGCGGGTGCCCCGTGATCTCCGACCACGCCGGGTTCAAGAACACCCAGCGCCCGATGGCGTCGGCCTGGAACACCACGTCGTGCAGGGGTTCCACGATCGAGCGGTAGCGCGCCTCGCTCGCTTGCAGGGCCTCGACGACGCGCTGGCGGTCGACGGCGAAGGCGGTGTGGGCGGCGATGTTCTGGACCAGCGCGATGACGTCGGCGTCGGGCAGGGCCGGTGCGCCGAAATAGACCATGAACTTGCCGATGGTGCCGCCACCGGTGACGAGCGGGATCATCACCATGGCGCGGATGCCCTCGGCCTCGATCGCGCCGAGGAAGGGCCGCAGCGAGGCCTCCTCTGCCACGTCGCGCAGGAGGATCGGTTCGGGGTGGGGCTGGCCCGGCTTCCACGGCGTGTGGCCCTCGACGGCGGCGCGGTACGCGGCCGACAGGCCCTCCGAGGCCTCGAAGCGCATGACGCCGTCGGGATCGAACAGCAGGACCGCCGCCCGGGCCGCTCCGGTGACACGTCCGATCGCCCGCAGCGCCTCGCGGAAGATCTCGTCGGCGGTGGTGGCCTGGCTCATGGCCAGGGTCATGTCGCCGATGGCCGCGAGGTGGAGTCGCACGGTCGTCACTGCAGCACTTCGGTCCCACGCTCCCTCGCCATCGTCAAGGGCCTGCATGGGATCATGACCTTTTCGAGCCGCGTCACGCAAACCGGAGCGAGCGACGGAGCCAAACGGGTGAACCCACTTCGGTCAGAAGATGATCGCCATGAACAGCTTGGTGAGCATGAAGTCGGCGACCAGGATCGCGATCGACACGGCCACCACGGTGGAGGTGGTCGAGCGCCCGACGCCCTCGGTGCCGCCGCGCGTCTTGAGGCCGAAGTGGCAGCCGATGATGCCGATGATGAACCCGAAGAACGGCGTCTTGCCCATGCCGGCCACGAGGTCCTTCATGTTGGTGCTCTCGAGCGCCGAGCGGAAGAAGAAGTCCATCGACATGCCGAACTGCACGCGCGTGATGACCATGCCGCCGATGAACCCGAGCACGAGGGCGAAGAACCCGAGGATGGGCATCACGAGCACCGACGCGACCACGCGGGGCATCACGAGCTTCTTCACCGGATCGGCGCCGAGCGCGCGGATCGCGTCGACCTGCTCGGTGACGTTCATGGCGCCCACCTCGGCGGCCATGCCCGAGCCCACGCGGCTGCCGACGATGACGGCCGTGAGGGTGGGCGCGAGCTCACCCACGAACGAGAGCGAGATCACGCGGCCGACGTACTCGAGGCCGCCGAACTTCTGCAGGCCGAAGGCGAACTGGATCGCCATGACCATGCCGATGAACACCGCGGTCACGCCGGCGATGCCCACCGAGGCGACGCCGATCACCTCCATCTGGTAGACGACCTGGCGCAGCTCGAGGGGGCGCGCGAACAGCACGCGGAAGGTCTGCGCGGCGAGGATGCTGATCTCACCGAGGTCGTCGATGAACGCCTTGGCCCGCCCGCCGTGCCGCTCGAAGAAGGTCTGTGGCTTGGCCTTGGCGAGCATCAGCCCGCCGGGCAGGCTGATCCGCTCGCTCATCAAGCGCTCGGACGGCGGCGGCGGGACCGACTTCATCCTCCGCTCTCGGTCGACGTGGCGAAGCCGCCGACGAACGCGTCGAAGGCGGGCTGGCCGTTCGCGAACGACGCCGGGGGCGCCGCGTAGATCAGGTCGTAGACGCAGCCGTCCTTCTTGAGCACGTAGAGCGAGAGGCCGGTCTTGACGCCGTCGAGCTTGGCGCTGAGCACGGTGTGCAGGGCCTCGCGGCCGTCGAGCTGCACGGTCTTCTGCTCGGTCACCTCGCGCTCGGTGAAGCCGATGAGGAGGTGCTGCGTGAGCGCGCTCAGCGGGACGTCGTCGCCGTCCTTGCCGCAGCGCCCGTAGACGCTGACCATCCCGCCGTTGGGCTCGTCGGTGAACGCGAGCATGGCGCCGTCGACCGCGTCGCTCTTCTTCCAGGTGCTGGGCACGGGGCCCACGCGGAAGGTGGCGCGCCCCGCGTGGTAGACACGCCCGTCGAAGCCCTGCTTGCCGGCGCAGCCACCGACGACACCCGCGCCCAGCACGACGGCGAGTACGGCCGAGAGAGAGAGGGGGGACCTGCGCGCCAAGGGAACCACTACCAGCTCAAGGAGAGGCGCCGCACGCGCCCATCGTCTTTCTCCCAGCCATCCTCGCACAGGAACGCCACGTTGCCGAGCAGCGCCGGCGAGAGCTCTTGCGTGGAGGGGCCGCGGAAGGACCACACGAGGCGGGCGGGGGAGCCACCCGCGGGCACGACCGTGCTCCCGAGCACCGCCACGCCCTCCTTGTCGGCGAAGCCGAGCAGGAGGCGGCACGCGCCCGAGCAGTCGGCGACGATGTTGGTGGGCACGCCGTGTCCGACGGAGGGGTCGATCGGCACGAGGCCGGGCGTCTGCACCACGAAGCCACCCGCGTCGACGCGGGCGACGAACGCGCCCCACCCGGCCTTGCCGTCGTACTCGAGCATCTCGGTGGAGCTCGGGTCGTCCTCGAGCCAGCCGACGATCGCGCCGCCGTCGCCGCGCGCGGCCACCGTGAGCGCGTGGGAGTGGGTCTTGGTCTCGACGAGGGAGCGCTCGCTCACCACCGTCTTGAGATCTTTGGCCGCGACGATGGTGAAGAACGGATCGGCGAAGCCGTGCGCGGCGTCGCGGCGCGCGTCGGACCACGCGAGCAGGATGCGCCCGCCCTCCTGGTTGCCGACGGTGGCGATCGCGAGATCGGTGACGTCGCCGCCCGCGCCGCCGCCGACCTTGACCTCGGAGCCCTGCTTCTTGCCGTCCTTGTCGAGGCGCACCGCGTAGACGGCGGGCTGGTCCTCCTTGCGACCGTCGACCCACGCGAGCAGGTAGCCGCCCTCGGGCAGCGACGACACCGCGACGTCGCTGGCGCTGCCTTTGGCGTTGGTGATGCGCGCCGAGTTGCCGAGCTTCTGGCCCTTGCTGTCGAGGCGCGCGACGTAGATCTCCTCGTCGCCCTCGGCGCGCGAGGCGTAGGCGACGACGCCGCTCGCCTTGTCGCCCTCGCCCGTCCACGCGACCGCGACGTCGCCCTTGGGCAGGCCGCGCTCGCTGATCAGGCTGGTCGGACCGACGGGTGTGCCGGTGCCGTCGAGCAGGCGCACGACGACGCGCGCGCCGAGCTCCTTGCCGTCCTTCTTGGGCTTGTCGTCCTTCTTGTCGCCCTTGCCCTTGGGCTGGGCGATCGAGTCGCCGTCCTCGGGGGCCCAGGTGATCCAGCCCACGAGCGAGCCCGCGCCCGCGCGCACCGCGTGGAGGCCGGTGAACTGGGTCTCGCGACCGACGCTGCTCGCGCCCTCGAGGCGGGGCGGACCGGTCACCGGCTCGGAGGCCTCGCGGAACACCCAGCGCGCGGCGTTGCCGCTCACGGGCGGGTGCGTGCCGATGTGGGCGAGCACGACGGTCGTCGGGTTGTTCGGGCCCTCGAGCAGCGCGTCGCAGCGGCCGCCCGCGCACGAGAGATCGAAGGCGTGGTGGACGGCGCCGCCGGTGCCCTCGTGGTCGAGCAGATCGGCCTGCTTCTCGGCCAGCACGGGCCCGCCGAAGCGCACGATGAAGGGGCGGATGTCCCGCTTCTCGGGGCAGGTCGGCGCGGCCTCGCCGATCGCGGAGCAGGCGTCGCCGTAGGTGAGCACGGCCACCTCGTCGTCGCTGACGCGGGCGAGCTCGGGCTCGTCCTCCTCGTACGGGTAGAAGAACCCACGCGGCGTGCCGAGCGCCTCGCCGTCGGCCGAGAGCCGCGCGACGTCGAACCGACGACGGAGCTCGCGCAGCGGCTTCGGGTGGTGGGTCTCGTAGAGGACGAAGGCGCCGTCCTTGCTCGGCACCATGCCGACGATCGACTGGTCGCCGCGCGCGGGGACGGC
>JAEUKC010000155.1:0-13203 GCA_016794445.1 Myxococcales bacterium | reverse complement strand
GACCGTCTCGTTGCGCGCGGCCCACACCTCCCCCAGCGCCCCGGAGCCCAGGCGCTTGAGGAGGCGGTACTTCCGATCGACGAGCTCCCCAGCGGTCAACATTGCGCTGGATCCTACCAAAGAACGGGGAGCGGAGGGGCGGACGGGGACGCCCCGGGAGCGACCGAGAAAAATAGACGACCCAGGGTCAGTTCGTCACCGAATCGACGCCCAATCGCCCGTTCTCGGGCCCTGGAGCTCACTTCGCGGTGGCCGGGAAGCGCAGCTCGGAGACCCGGCCGAGCTCGTCGGTCAGGGTGACGACCAGCGTGACCGGCCCGGCCTGGAAGGGCCGCAGGACCCGTCCCTTGGCCACGTAGCCGCCCTCGGCGCGGAGCCGCAGCTCGAGCTCCGGCGCGACCGTGAGGCCGAACGGCGCCCCGGCGAGCGGGATGGTGCTCGGCAGAGCGACCGTCGCCGTGGGGAAGCTCGGGGCTCCCTCGACCACCGCCGCCCGCAGCCCGCTCGCCACGACCGCCGCGCGCGGCAGTGTGGAGGCGGCGTCGCGCATCACGTGGACGGCGTACGCGACGTTGGCCACGGAGCCGACGATCGTGCCGTCGCCCCGGCCCGCGTCGTCGGCGAACACGTGGTCGCCGAGCGCCGGATCGACCGCCTTGACGAGGATGGCCTGGATGCCGTGCAGCTCCTGATCGACGAAGCGGAGCGCCGCCGCCGCGTCGCGCGCGACCGCGATCTTGATCACGGCGCGGACCTCGCCGGCGAGGTCGGAGTACGAGAGCGAGATCCCGCCCTCGTCGACCGAGTGCACGTCGCGTGCGGTGAGGCGGAGCCCGGGCACGGCGACCTTGCTCAGATCGACGCCGGCGAACGCACCGCTGACGGGCGCCGCCGCCGGGTAGATCGCGCGGAACGCGGCCTCGCCTGCCGCGCCCGGGACCGGAGCCGACACCGCGCGGCGGCCGAGCAGCCCCGCCGCGCCGACCAGCAAGCCGAGGGCGAGGACGCTAACGAACCGACGTGATCTGGTCGACATAGGTGTACTCCGGGGTGCCAGGGGAGAGGCGGGTGAGGTAGTTGGTGCCGGTCAGATCCTGCACCAGCAGCTTGGTCTGCGGTGCGGTCTTCGGGTCGGTGTCGCCGTCGACGGCGAGGGTCGCGTCGTTGATGGTCTTGGTCGCGTCCTGCGAGGTGACCGCGTGGTAGCTGAAGCCCATGCCGCCGCTGTCGAACGGCGAGCCGAACACGGTCGAGCCGATGCCCATGATGGGGTTGAGGGAGAAGCCCTTGGCGCCCCCCGCTCCCTGGATGATGGCGTAGTGGAGCTTCACCCCGAGCATGTTCGAGTAGGTCGACAGGATGCTCGCGCAGTCGGTGCAGTTGACCGTGTTGCCCTTGGACCGCTTGAGGAAGAGACCCAGGTCGAAGCGCGCCGCCGCGAAGCCCGACGTGTAGCTCGTGTAGAACGAGGCGCCGCTCTTGCGGTCGTACTTGAGGCCGAAGTTCTCGTAGACCTCCTTGACCAGCGCGGCGCGCACGTCGGCCGGGGTGGTCTTGCCGGTCGCGGCCTTGGTGCCGAGGTCGACGACCGCGACCCACGGCATGTACGGGGCCGTCGTGCCGAGCTCGTTGCCGAGCACGCCGTAGAAGCGCAGCACGGCGCTCTGTTCGGCGCCGGCCACGGTGACCCAGCCGGTCGGTGCCTTGGCCTCGAAGTGCCACTTCACGGTGACGTCGTAGCGGCCGACCGCGGCCACCGGAGAGGCGGCGAGGCGGATGGTCTGCGTGGTGCCGTCGGCGAGCGGCGCCGTCGGGTCCGTCCCCGGCTGGCCGTCGATCACGATGCGGACGAGCGGCGTGCCCGAGACCCCGACACCGGCGGCGATCGGACCGCTGGCGGCCGCCATCTTCTTGCCGAGCGTGAACGTGAGATCGGGCTTGGTGCCGAGCGCGAGGGAGACCGGGTAGATCACGCCGTCCTCGACGACCGAGCCGTCGCTGGCCGTCTTCGGCGTGTCGAGCTCGGCCCACGGCGTGGTGGGGAAGGCGCGCATCGTGTTCGGCGCGCTGTCGAGATCCGCCTCGCCCGTGGCCGGATCGGCGAACGAAGTGGCCGGGACCTTGTCGCCGTCGATCGGGTAGTAGGCGTACTGGGTGCCGCCGATCGCGTGGTACATGAGCGGTACACGCGTGCCGTCGCCGCCGGCGACGCCGACGCGCACGGCGCCGAGCCGCGCGAAGTGGAGATCGGCCTGGCCCTCGCCGATCTTGGCGGTCGTGACCTTGGGACAGCCGAGCGTGGCCTTGATCGTGTACTTGCCGGGCGCGAGCGCGGCGACGTCGGCGGGCACGACGTCGACCGACGGCTTGCCGAGCGCGCCGCCGGTGAGGCTCTCCGCGCTGGGCGTGTCGAGCAGCTTGGCGACCTCGACACCGGCAGCGGAGACCAGCACCACCTTGAGTGGGTGCGGCCCGGTGGCGCCACCCGCGTCGGCGAGCGTGAGCTGCACCTTGGTGGCCACCTTGGTCCCGAGCTGCGCCAGCGGAGCGGCCGGCGCGACCTGGACCGAGGCCGTGCAGGTCGTGGACGGCGGGGGCGTGTCTACGGCGGTGTCGCCGCCGCTGTCGCTACCGCCGTCGGCCGTGGTCCCCGCGTCGTCGGAGAACTCCACCGCGTTGCTGCTGCAGCCCGCGAGCAACGCGAGCACGGATCCGAAGCCAAGCACCGATGATCTCACGAGCACCTCCATCTCACGTTCCTCATGGGGTGCAGCCCGCGGAGAACGGGTCACCACTTGGTTCGGCGAGCGCGTGGAAGACCACGCAGGACGCCCATTCTAGCGCTTTGGTCTGCTTGGTGTCGTTCCGCGTGGCCCCGCCGTTCTTGGCCGAGGCGGCGAACGCGTACGACCCGCGGCTCGTCCGTACGATCGCGAACTCGTTGTAGAAGGCCGGGTAGCCCGTGCTGCAGCAGCCCGTGGGGAGCCAGCCGGCCTTGTGCTGCAGGTTGGGGCGAGCGGCCGCCGGCAGCTGGGTACCGACCCACCCGCCGTAGCCGGAACGGGGAGACAGGGTCGCCCACTCGGCGAGCTTGGCGGCCTTGTCGGCGGGGAGGCCGGCGCCGGCCCAGACCTTCTCGAGGAACGTGACCCCACCGACGGCGGTGAAGAAGTTGTCGCCCCCGGCGAGCTTGGAGCAGTTGGTCGCGACCCGCGTCTTGTCGAAGCTCCAGCCGCAGAGCGAGAGCTGCGTGATGGGGATGCCGAGCGCGACGGTGAAGTCGTTGACCGCGTTGGGGCCGCCGGCGAGGTCGATGAGCTGTCCGGCCGTGCTGTTGTTGCTGTCCTTGAACGTCGGCAGCGCCGGCGTCTCCACCGTCGCGATCGAGTTCTTGGCGAGCGCGGCTGCCGCCCAGACCCACTTGACGCTGGAGGCCGACGTGCGGGGCACGGTCCCCTGATGGGACCAGCGCGTCAGGGTCGGCAACCAGGTCACCGCCAGGGCGACGTCGGCGCCTCCGCTGGTCGTGGGGAACTGCGCCCCGATCTTGCTCAGCGTCGGCGCGAGATCGGGCGGGGGCGCGCAGGCCTCGTACAGCTCGTAGCCCCCACGACCGTCCGGACCGAGACAGCCCTTCTCGAAGGTCTGGACGAGCGCGGTGACGCCCCCGCCGAGCGGGTGGGCGTCCTCCATCGGATAGCCGACCGCGGGGCCGCCTCCGAGCGCGAGCCACGCGGCGCGGATGCCACCGCTGATCGCGTACGCCTCCGACGCCCACGACGCGGTGCTCGAAGACGCGGCGAGGATCGCGGGGCCGAGCGCGCCACCCGCGAAGTCCTGCACCATGCCCGGGCCGAACGCGTGGACCCACTGGGTGCCGCCGTTGTCCGTCGGTGCACCGAGCGCCTTCGCTCCACCGAGCCGGTCGAACGCCTTCTTGATCCTCGGGTGGAACACCTTCGACGCTTCGCACCCGACGATCCCGCAGGGGTCGGCGTCGGTGGTGGCATCGACGGGTCCCGTGTCGGAGACCTCGGCGGCGACGTCGGCGTCCTCGGCGCCTGCATCGGCCGGATCGTCAGCGACCTCACCGTTGCAGCCGACGAGGAAGGCGATCAGTGCCCCGCCCCAGTTCCGCCCTCGAACGCGCATGCGCCGAGCAAGGTAGCGCAGCAAGCCCGTGGCGTTCAGGGAACATTACCGTGCGCACGGATGGCGAACACCTAAAGGGATGCGCAGGTGGGTCGTCCACACGTGCGATGCCCCTCGCCGCCGTCCTCGAAACACTCGTGCAAGAGGCGTGGGCGAGCCTGGTCGGACCGATCGAGGGGACCCTGCCCGTCGCTCCGCAGACCGACGTGATCGCCTTCGTCCAGATCTCCGGCAGCACGACCGCCACCCTCACGATCGCCTGCAACGACGGTCTCGCGCGCCTCGCCGCGAGCACCATCTTCGGCCTCGAGCCGGCGGACGTCAGCGACGCCGACATCGCCGACGCGATGGGCGAGCTCGCCAACGTGGTGGGCGGACAGCTCAAGCCGCACGTGGATCCCAACGCCCAGCTCGGGCTCCCGGCGGTGCTCCACGGCTCCGACGCGGCGGTCTGGGTACCCGGCGCGGTGAGCCTCGGCAGCGTCGTACTCGAGACCTGTGGACTGCGGATCCACGCCCAGATCCTCGAACGAGGGCGGACGCCCCGCCCCACCATCAAGACCCTGCGCACGGAGGCCAAGTCATGAAGATCCTGATCGTGGACGACAGCAAGGCGATGCGAATGATCGTCATCCGTACCCTCCGTCAGGCGGGCTACGGCCACCACGACCTCGCCGAGGCGACCAACGGCGCCGAGGCCCTCGCCGCCGCGCGGGTCGCGGGTCCGGATCTCATCCTCAGCGACTGGAACATGCCGGAGATGAACGGTCTCCAGCTCCTCGAGGGCCTGCGGGCCGAGGGCTACGAGGGGCCGTTCTGCTTCGTCACCTCCGAGTCCACCGACGACATGAAAGAGCGCGCGTTCGCCGCCGGCGCGAAGGCCTTCGTCACCAAGCCGTTCACCCCTGAAGCCCTCGCTTCGGCGCTGGGCAACGTCCTGAGCTGAGGGAGGGATCATGCCCACGCGAGTGCTCTCCATCGTCCGCGAGCCCGCGACGGCCGCGCTCGTCGAGCGAACGCTCGCCGGGAACGTCGACCAACTCCTCACCGTCGAGGATGGCGTCGCCGCGCTGACGCTGCTCTCCACCCAGACCTTCCAGATCGTCGTCAGCGACTGGTTCGTGCCGCGACAGGACGGGCTCGCCATCACCCGCCAGCTGCGCAAGAGCGAGAGCAAGGTGCGCATCGTCCTCCTGTCGGACGTGGAGAACGACGCCGCCCGGAGGTACGCCTTCGAGTGCGGCGTGGACGCGTTCCTCCCGAAGCCCTTCGACCCTGGCGCCCTGCTGTCGGCCGCCGGCGTGATCGCGAACGGCGAGCCCACCACGCCCGTCACCCCCGCCCCCGAGACCCCGACCTCGAACCGTCCCACCGTCGGTCAGACCTCGACCTGGAAGTCCCTCGACCGCATGATCTGCGACGCCGTCCGCTCGTTCTCGAGCCTCGACGTCCGCCTCGGCGCGCAGGTGCGCCTCGGCCCCACCGACTGCTGCGCGACCCTGCGCGCGGCCGAGGCCAAGCTCGGGCTCGAGATCGGCATCGCCGTCCTCGCCTCGCAGGCGAGCCTCACCGCCCTCACCTCGCACCTGCTCGGTGGCGAAGAGGCGCCCAAGGAGATGCTCGACGACATCCTCCGCGAGCTCGTCAACGTCGCGGGAGGCGTCCTCAAGACCTCCCTCACCCTCGACGGCATGGCCTGCACGATCGGTCTGCCGAAGAGCGGCTCCGCCGACATGTTCGGGCCGTTCGCCGAGCTCTACGGCACGACGCGCCGCTTCGGCATGGCGGCGCCCGGCGTCGAGATGGGCTTCGCCATCGGCTTCCGCTCCACCGCCCCCGTCGAGCTCTCGATCCGGCGCCTCCGCGAGGACATGGTGCTGGTGTCGGACCTCAAGACCCCGCAGGGCGCGATGCTCGTCCCCGCCGGCACCCGGCTCACCGCCAGCATGGCCGAGCGCCTGAGCGGACACGGCCTCAAGGGCCGGGTGCACGTCACCACCGTCGAGGGGTGATCTCGCGGTCTTCGTGGTATCTCGCTGCGGTGAGCACTCCCGAGACCATCGCCGAGGCCCTGCTCGCCGGCTATCGCGGCGACCCGCGCGCCCAGCACATCGGCAAGCGCTACCTGCCCTCGCGCGACGAGGCCATCGCGATCGTCCAGCTGCTCTTGCAGCTCACCTTCCCCGGCTACCACGGCCGCCAGGATCTCACCGAGGCCAACGTGGGCGCGCACGTCCGCGAGGTCCTGCACGCCCTCACGACCAAGCTCGAGGCCCAGATCGAGCTCTGCCTCTGCTACCGCGACGAGAGCCACGCCGAGCCCGACGTCCCCCGGTGTCACGACGCGGCCGGCACGCTGGCCCGCACGTTCCTCGAGCGCGTCCCGAACCTGCGCGCGCAGATCGTGGAGGACGTGCAAGCGGCGTACGATGGCGACCCCGCGGCGCGCGACCTCGACGAGATCATCCTCGCCTACCCCGGACTCCTCGCCGTCGCGGTGTACCGCTACGCCCACGAGCTGCACGAGCTCGGCGTCCCGGTGATGCCCCGCATCATGACCGAGTGGGCGCACGCGCAGACCGGCGCCGACATCCACCCCGGCGCGAAGATCGGGCCACGTTTCTTCCTCGACCACGCGACGGGCGCGGTGATCGGCGAGACCACGGACATCGGTGCCGACGTGAAGCTCTACCAGGGGGTCACCCTCGGCGCGCTCTCGATCCCGAAGGACGCCCGCGGCCGCGTGATCCGCGGCACCAAGCGCCACCCGACGGTGGCCGACGGCGTGACCGTCTACGCCAACGCCACCGTGCTCGGAGGGGCCACGGTGCTCGGCGAAGGCAGCGTGGTCGGGGGCTCGGTATTCCTCACCCACAGCGTCCCGAAGGGCGCGCAGATCGCCATGAAGCCCCCGGAGCTCGCCGTGCGCGCCGCGCCGCCCGACCGCACGCCCAGTCGACCTGGATCGGGCTCGACCCAGGGCTAGAGACCCTCGCTGCCCCGCAGGGCTCCCGCGACGAAGTCGAGCTGGTGCGCGTGGCGAAAATCGCAGAACACGCGCGCGACGACCTTGCCCTCGACGTCGAACACCACGAGCCACGACGCCTCGAGCTCGGTGCGGTGGATGCGCGCCCAGGGGACCCAGTCGCTCTGTCGCTCCCGGACCGTCCCCGTCCGGTCCTCCGCTCCCCGTTGTTCCGGTCGCTCCCGGACCGTCCCCGTCCGGTCCTCCGCTCCGGGGGGTTCGTGCTCGAACGTGCAGCCGGTCGCGTCGAGCAGCAGCGAGCCGAGCCGGACCCGCTCGCCGCGCGCCAACGCCGAGAGCACGCGCGGCACGTCGCGCCGGATGATGGCCACGGCCAGCGTGCGTGGCTGCTCGAACGAATCGGTCGTCTCGAAGAGGAGCTTGCCGTTGCGACGGACGGCGCTGCCCCAGCCCCACACGACGGCCTCGCTCGGCGCACCTTCGCTCCGCTCGAGCGTCGAGACCTCGTCCCAGCCGAGGAGCGTGGCACCCCGCGCGCGCTCGATCGCGAGGCCCTCTTCGTGGACGACCACGCCCGACAGGTGGAACAGCCGCAGCCGATCGAGCACGAGGAGGACGAAGGCCCCCAGAGACACCAGGGTCATGAGTACCGCCGCGCCGAGCATGCGAGGGTGCGACTGGAAGCCGAGCCAGGTGAGCACCGCGATCGACGTGGCGAGCACGAACGGCGCGAGCCCCATGGTGGGCGCGCAGCGGTGCACCGAGAGCGGCCGACCGAGCGAGGCGAGCGTGCGGGGGGCGTTGCGGTAGGTCTCGAGGGCCCGCTGCCGCTCGCTCACGGTGCGCTCGGAGTTCCAGGACTCGGGCCGCCCTGTGGGGTCTTGCAGCCGGCCGCGAACGGGTCGACGACGTCTTCGGCGACGGCGTGATAGAGCACGCACGAGGCCCACTCGATGGCGCCGATCTGGTTGCCGTACGTCTCGGAGTGGGCCAGCGAGAGCGCGACCGCGTAGGGCCCGCGCGGCGTGGGGATGATGGCGATCTCCGCCGTCCAGTTGTACTCGGGGGGCAGCTCGCAGCAGTTGGTGGGGAGCTCGGCCCGCTTGTGGTGCATGCCGAGCTGCGCCGCCTCTGGCAGCTGGTGTCCGATCGAGAAGCCGAAGTCGGGCGCCAGCTTGGACCAGCGCAGCAACGCCGCGCGCTGCTCGCCCTTCATCGGCTCGCCGCGCCAGATCTTCTCGAGGAAGAGCAGCGCCCCCATCGGGGTGAAGAAGTTGCCGATGTTGGCCTCGCGGTAGCAGACCTCGGCCTTGCGCACGACGTCGCCCTGGTAACGACAGAGGGACAGATCGGCCGCGGGGATGCCGAGCACCTGCTCGGTGAAGCGGTTGACCGCATCGGCCCCGCCCGCGAGATCGATGAGGACCCGGCCCTTGGCGTTGTCGCTGATGGCGAAGGCCGGCACCGCGGCGGCCTCGACGATGGAGACGTTGCTCGGCCCCTGCTTGTGGAGCGCCGCCGCCGCCCAGAACCACTTGCCGATGGAGGCCGCGACGCGCGGCTCGTGGGGCCGGTGGAGGCTTCGCTCGCCGGTGGGCAGGAACGTGACGCCGGCCGCGAGGTCGGAGCCGAACGACAGCTTGGGCACGAGGGTGGCGAGGTGCGCGAGCACGCTGCCGAGCTTCTTGGGGGGCTCGCAGGTGGTGAAGAGCGCGAGCCCGCCCGAGCCGTCGGGCCCGATGCAGCCCTTCGCGAAGCGCTGGATGGTGGCGCCGCCTGCGCCTGGATGCGGGCTCGGGTGGGCGGCCTCGAGGGGTGCGCCCGCCTGCGTGGCGAGGGCGACCTCGGCGAAGGCTGGGCTCACGAAGAAGCCGCTCGCGGCCACCGACGCCGAGCTCGACGCCGAGGCAGAGACCGTTGGATTGCCTTCGAGCGGCGCCGTGCGCGCGTTCTTGCGACACGCGCCCACGAGGAGCACGGCGGTGAGGAGCGCGGCGAAGAGTACTGCGCCCCACGCGCCGCGGAGGTTCACGCGGGGACCTCGAGCGCGCGCCACAGGTAGAAGCTGCCGATGGAGCGGAAGGGCCGGTAGACCTCGGCGTGCCGCTCGACGACCTCGGGGTCGGGGAGGCTCCGGAGCTTTCGGACCCTCTGCATGCCCTTGCGGATGCCGAGATCGGAGACGGGCAGGACGTCGGGGCGGCCGAGCTCGAAGACGAGCAGCATCTCGACCGTCCACCGACCGACGCCGCGCACGGCGGTGAGCGCCTCGACGATCTCGTCGTCCGGCGCGCGTGCCACGCGCGCGAGATCGAGGCCGGCTTCGATGCGACGCGCGAGATCGCGGACCGCGGCGACCTTGGCGGTGGAGAGCCCTGCCCCCCGCAGGCTGGCTTCGTCGTGGTGCAGGAGCCGTCCCGGCGCATCGCTCTCTTGCAAGGGCCCGACGAGGGCCTCGAGCCGACCGAAGATGGTGGCCGCGGCCTGGGTGGAGAGCTGCTGGCCCACGATCGCCCGCACGAGCGTGCGGAACAGGCGCGCGCCATCGGTGGGCTGCGAGGGATCGGGGACCGGGAGGGTGCAAGGGATGGAGCGCACGAGCGGGGCGAGCGCGGCATCGACGCGCGCGAGGTGACGGCGCGAGACCGCGTGGTCGGCCGTGTCGAGCGAGCCTCCCTCGAGCGCGAGCAGGGTGGCCTTGCTCGAGAGGCCGCCGGGGGCAGAGAAACCCCCCACCCCGTCGGCGCCGACGACGCGGTGGCACGGGACGACCAGCGGGACCGGGTTCCTGGCGAGCGCGGTGCCGACGGCGCGTGAGGCGCCGATCGCCTTGCCCATGGAGAGGGCCAGCGCGCCGTAGGTGGTGGTGACGCCGGCGGGGATGGCCCGGGCCGCGGCGTAGACTTCGCGCGCGAATGGCGGGGCCTCGAGATCGAGCGGGACGTCGGTGAACGGATCGCTCTGCCCGGCGAGGTGGGCGCGGAACCGCTCCCCGACGGCGACGGCGAACGGCGAGGCCTCGGCGGGAGCGCGGAGCGTGGCGCCATGCGCGCGGGCCGCATCGCGCAGCGCCCGGTCGGAGCACGGCGGGAGGAGCACGCGCACGAGCCCCTTGGCCGAGCTCACGATGCCGATGGCACCGAGCGGAGAAGGGACGGAGGTGGCCTCCATGGGAGTTACCTAGCAGCCCCGATCAGGCAGCACGAGGGTCCTCGCCTGCGGATGGGCTCGATTGGCGTGACTCGACGCCGCCGTCGAACCGCGCGCGGGACGCGGCGAGGGATGCGATGCGGGCGAGCGCCTCCTCGACCGTGTCGACCCGCTCGACGCCGGCGCGATACGCGGTGAGGCACCGCGTGGGGCCCACCCACAACACCGGGATGCCGAAGGCGACGGCGAGCCGCGCCTCGCCGTACATCTCGCGCCCCTTGCCCTCGCGCGGGAGCACGACGACCACGTCGGATTCGGCGAGCGCGACGTCGTTCCGGAGGGCGAGGGCTCGCACGGTCTCGAGGGGCATTTCGTCGAGTTGCTCGGGACCCTCGGCGTGCTCGGCCCAGCTGGAGGTGGGCCGGACGTGCAGCGCGCGGAGGCGAGCGTGGAGACGACGCACGACGGGTGCGTCGTCGAACGGAGAAGCCACATAGCAACGGAGCTCGGACATGGTTCGAGGGTGACACCGCACACCCGTGCAGGGGAAGGCCCGGGCGGACAGGAAATGTCCGGGGTTGACGAGGCGTGCTGCAGTTCGCGACGCTGCGTGTTCGCCCATGCCCCCGCCCTGGCAACCGAGCTTCGACGTCTACGTGACCCGCCTCGCCGCCGACGAGGGCGAGGACGAGGGCGCTGCTTCGTTCGTGCTCGACATGGCGGCGCTGGAGCACGCGCCCCTCGCGACGCACCCGCTGCGCCTGCAGATCCGCGTCGCGCTCCAGTCGCCGGGCGAGGACGGCCTGCGTGATCCGACGGAGGCGGAGTCGCTTGGCAACCTCGAGAACGGGATCGTCGAGGCGATCGATCAGGCGATCGACGGCGTGTACGTCGGCCGCTGGGTGCACGACGGGACCACCACCTACGTGTTCTACCTGCCGACCGCGGCCGCCGACGCCATCGAGGATCTGCCCGACATCCTCGGCAGCACGCACCCCTACGAGCCCGAGTGGCTCACCGATCCCGATCCCGAGTGGTCGTTCTACGCGGAGTTCATGTACCCGGACGAGTACACGCTCGCCTCCATGCAGAACCGCGCGCTGCTCGAGCACATCCTCTCGGAGGGCGACGTGCTCGACGCTCCGCGCGAGGTCGATCACGTGGCGCTGTTCCCCTCGCGAGGGCGCGCCGAAGAGGCGGCCACGGCCCTGCGCGGCGCGGGCTTCGCGGTGGAGGACGTGGCCGCGCCCGACAGCGACCAGGCCCCGTGGAGCCTGCCTTTCCGCCGCGCCGACGCGCTCGACAGCGGCCGTCCCGACGCCTTCTGCGAGGAGATCCTCGACATCGTGCTGCCCCTCGAGGGTGCCTACGACGGGTGGAGCGCTCCGATCGTGCGCGGCGAACCGTGACCTTCGCCGATCTCCTCCGCGCGCGCCTGGTGGCGGCGCTGATCCTGCCCTGCGCGCTCGCGCCCGTGGGGTGCAGCAAGGACGACGACGCGTCCGAGGACGCCCCGAAGAAGAAGAAGAAGAAGACCTCCACGACGGACGCGGCGAAGAAGGAGCCGCCGTTCCTCGCCACCGACTACAAGGGCTTCGAGTGCAGCGGCGTCAGCTGCACGGGCTTCTGCGTCACCCCGGAGAGCAAGCCCGACGAGGCCGACGAGACCTTCCCCGACTGCGCGAAGTCGATCAAGGTGCCAGAGCTCGCAGGGGTCGACGCCAAGTGGGTGGGCACGGTCGCGGGCTTCGTCCGCAAGGGCACAAAGAACGTGCAGCCCGAACACCCTGGCACGTGCTGCTACTCGTTCAAGACGAGCACGGGCGGCTACTACAAGGGCCGTCCGCTCCGCGACGGAGACGAGATGCTCGTCGCGCCGCCCTCGACCCGCGCGGACTGGGGCTCGGCGCTGCCCGCCGCCGTCGTCGCCGAGATCGAGGCGCTCCCCGCGGTGGCTCGGGTCGCGCTCGCGGAACACCACCTCCACGTCGCGGCCCTCGAGCACGGGTCGATCGCGGCGTTCGCCCACGCGGCGCTCGATCTGCTCGCGCTCGGCGCCCCGGCGGATCTCGTCGCCGCCGCGCACGAGGCCGCCCTCGACGAGATCCGGCACGCCGAGCGCTGCTACGGCATCGCGAGCGTCGCGAGCGGCTGCCCGGCGGGGCCTGGGCCACTGCCGATGGCCCCACCGCGGGCCGCCGACCCGAGCCGCGTGTTGCGGGAGACGTTCCTCGACGGGTGCGTCGGCGAGACCCTCGGCAGCCTGCAGCTCGCGGCCGCGGCGAGCGCGTGCACCCACCCCGCCCTCGCCCGCGTCCTCGCCCAGATCGCCGAGGACGAGGCGCGCCACGCCGAGCTCGCGTTCCGCATCGTGGCGTTCCTCCTGCGCGCCCACCCGGAGCTCGTCGACGAGCTCCGCGCCCTCGTGCAGGACGTCCCGATCGGCGCGGTGCCCCCCGCGCCCCACCTGCCGGGCGTCGGTCTGCTCGACGACGCCCACCAGCGCCAGGTGCTCGCCGCAGGGATGGAGCAGGTGGTGGCACCGGTGACCGAGCTGCTCGTCGCCTGAAAAGACACCGTTCGCTCTGGGGAGGGCCACCGTCCGCTATGCTGCTGCGGGCATGCGTCGCTTCGCGCTCGCCCTCGCCGTCCTCGCCGCTGGCTGCAACGACGATCCCGCCGACCCGCCGAACCCCTCGACCGACGCCGATGCGTCCGTGGACGGCGACGCGTCGATCGACGGCGCCTTCGACTCCGCGCCGGACGTGCCGGCGGTGGTCCCGGTGCGTGGATGCAAGACGACCCTCGCCTTCTCCCTCGGCGGCGTCGGCGCCGACGTGCAGGTGGCCGGCGAGTGGGACGGCTTCGTCGCCAAGACCAAGCTGCTCGACCCGGCCCTCACGGGCAACTACCGC
>JAEUKC010000461.1:0-37039 GCA_016794445.1 Myxococcales bacterium | reverse complement strand
CGGCGCGTGCTCGCCATCGACGACGAGCCGTTCATCCTCTCTTCGCTCGGCCTCATCCTCGGCGACACCCACGAGGTCGTGCCGGCCACGGACGGCACCCGCGCGATCACGCTGCTCGCGGAGGACGCGCAGTTCGACGTGATCCTCTGCGACCTCATGATGCACGGCATGGACGGCATTGGCGTCTACGACGCGGTCCAGCGGCTCCACCCCGGGCTCGAGCGGCGCATCGTGTTCATGACGGGCGGCGTGTTCTCCCCGCGCGTCCGCACGTTCCTCGGCTCGGTCGAGAACCGCTGCCTCGACAAGCCGTTCGACGAAGACGGGCTCCGGCAGGCGGTCGAGCGGTAGCCCCCTTTCCCATCGGCCACGGCGACTTAGATTGCACCCATGCCGCGTCTCGGTCGTCGCTCTGCCGTCCTCGCCGTCGCCCGCCGTCCGGGCGCGCTCGCGCGGTTCCTGTTCGCCGCCGACGCGCCCGTGTTCCCACGGCTCGTCCTCCTGCTGTCGCTGATCTATCTCGTGAGCCCCGTCGATCTGATCCCCGACGTCATCCCCATCGTCGGTTGGCTCGACGACCTCGGCATCGTCTCGCTCGCGTTCTTCGGCGCCTTGCGCGCCGCCGCCAAATGGGACGAGGACCGCGAGGCCCCTGCCCTCGCCGCGGGTTAGCCCTCGCGCGCGAGCCGCCCCGCGAGCACGAACACGCCCAGGTAGACGGCGAGGCCGACCAGCGTCGTCGCGCGCAGCCCCACGTGGAGCGCGAGCAGCGTCGCGCCCACCGAGCCGAGCACCGAGGCGGCTCCGTTGATCGCCCAGAGGAACGCCACGTGCGCTCCGCCCCGCGCGGCCACGAGGCGCAGGCCGATCGAGAGCGGCGCGCCCGCGAGGAACCCGAGCGGCGCGAGCAGCGCCACCACCGCCACCGTGCGCGTCGTGGCGCTCGCCGCGCGCAGCGCCGACGACCACGCAGGCACGCTCGCGAGCAGCAAGATTCCATAGACCATCAATGCACCCAGCACCGACCGCAGCCGCCGGAGCTCCCCCGCCCCCTCGCGGTTGAGCGTCGCGCTGCCGAGCCCGCCCGAGATCAGCAGGGTCGCGAGCACCACCGCGAGGCTCGTCGTCGGGTTGCCGAGCAGCATGTTGAAGCGCTGGAGCAGCGGCAGCTCGAGGAGCATGAACCCCGTGCCGAGCAGGAACGCATAGGCCGCCGCGTCCCGCGGCACGGCGAGGTCCCGCTTCACGAAACGCGGAACGGCGAGGAACAGGGCCATCGCGACCAGCGTGACCAGCGAGAGCCGCGCGAGGAACACGAGCCCGTTGCCGTAAAAGTGGCTCGGCGTGGGCCCCGCGAGCGCGCGCGGCAGGTCGGCGAGGCGGTTCTGGTAGAAGAAGAACGGCCGGTCGTCCGTGGTCGGCGCGAGATCGATGGGCAGCGCCGCGAGGGCCGGCGGCAGCGCGGCGCCGGGGGTCTCGAGCAGCGCGCGCACCCACCCGTGCTCGCGCGAGCCGTCCGTCACGACGCGGTCGGGCAGGCTCACGACCTGGAAGCCGAGCACCCTCGCCCACTCCACCGCGCGGTCCACGTCGGCGGTGGACCAGCCGTCGGGGCGCACGAGGACGTGGAAGAGCTCCGCGTCCTTCTGGCCCTGCCACGGCGTCGAGAACACGATCACCGATCGCCGCGGATCCTTGCCGCGCGCGACGAGCGCCGCGCGCGCCACCGACACGAGGCGCGCCCCCGTCGCGAGTCCCTCGAAGCTCGCCGACCCGACGCTGAGCACGCCACCCTCGTCGAGGACGCCGAGGTAATCGCCGAACGCCTCGGTCGTGTAGAGGCTGTTCTCGGTGAGCGCGTAGGCGCCGGCGGAGGTGGCCGCGGACGTGTCCACCATGCTGAGCTGCAGCACGGCGAACCGCTGGTCCGTGCGGCGCACGAAGCTGCGCCCGTCCTCGACCACCAGCTCCACGTCCTCGCGCGCGTAGAGGCCACCAGAGAACGTGCGGTAAGCGCCCAGCATCACGTCTCGCGCCACGAGCGGGTTGATCTCGACCGCGGTCACCCGCGCGGCCCCGGCCTGGAGGGCCGTGAGCACGTCGCGCCCGGCACCCGCGCCGATCACGCACACCCGCTTGCCCCGTGGCGCAGCCACCGCGTGCGCGGCGCTCGTGAGGTCGAACCGCAGCTCGGTGAGGGCCGAGAGGGGGCCGTCGAAGCGCACGAGCGGCGTCATCGCATTCCAGTCGATGAGGACGGCGCGCTGCTCCCGCGGGGGCGTCTGCACCTTGGGGCTCCGTCCCCAGCCCGCGAACGGCACGTCGCGCAGCACGGTGACCAGCGAGAACGAGTTCCAGCGCTCGAACTCCACCTTGTCGGCCGGGATCGGGAAGCCCTTGGCCGTGCGGATCCCGAACCAGGCCTCGCCCCCCGCCGCTGCGATGAGGACGAGGACCGCCGCGAGCGACGCCGCCGCCACCCGGGCGTGCGCGGACAGGAGCACGGCACCGACGATCGCGAGGGGGATCGCGGTCGCGACCAGGGCCCGCGGTCCGCCGAGCAACGACACGACGAGCGGCAAGGATGCGGCCGCCAGCGCCGCGCCCGCGAGATCGCCGAGGTAGAGCCAGCGCATGTGCCGCGCGCGCCCGACGAGGCACAGCGTGAGCGACATGCCGATGCCGGCGAAGGGCGCGGCGGTCATGACGAAGAACAGCAGGAGCCCGAGGTTGAGCTCGGTGAAGAAGCCCATTCCCTGCGTCGTCACCTGGCGCAGGAGCAAGAGCTCGAGCGCCACCAGCGACACGGCCGCGAACACCGCCGAGAGCCCCGCGGCCCGCCGCGCATCGAACGGCGCGGCCTCGCGGGTCGAGAGCACGTGCGCCGCGAGCGCGCCGACCGCGGTCCCGAGCAGCGCGACCGAGATGGCGAAGAAGGCGAGGTGATACCAGATGAGCACCGAGAACACGCGCGTCAGCGCGAGCTCCGCGGTCATCGCCGAGGCGCTGAGGACGAAGACGGTGAGGGCCGCCCGCCGCGTGTCCGCTGCTTCGCTCACGAGGCGGGGAGGCTACACGAACGGTCAGATCCCTGCGCCGCCGTCGAACGTCTCCGAGCGCACCTGCGCCTGGGTGACCTGACTCCGTGAGGGGACGCTGCGGGTGATCCACACGTTGCCGCCGATGCTGGAGCCGCGCCCGATGGTCACGCGTCCGAGGATGGTGGCGCCCGCGTAGACGACCACGTCGTCCTCGATGATCGGGTGGCGGGGCTGGTCCTTGATGGGCTGGCCGTGTTCGTCGAGCGGGAAGCTCTTCGCGCCGAGCGTGACGCCCTGGTAGAGCCGCACCCGCTCGCCGATCACCGTGGTCTCGCCGATCACGACGCCGGTGCCGTGATCGATGAAGAAGCTCGCGCCGATCTGCGCGCCGGGGTGGATGTCGACCCCCGTGGCCGAGTGAGCGATCTCGGACAGGATGCGGGCCAGCATCGGCAGGCCGAGTCGGTAGAGCGGGTGGGCGAGCCGGTGGTGGGTGATCGCGGTGAGCCCGGGGTAGCAGAACAGCACCTCGTCGAGGCTCTTGGCGGCCGGGTCGCCCTCGTAGCCCGCGCGGATGTCGGTCTCGAGCAGCTCGCGGATCTCGGGGAGCTGCGCGGCGAACGCGCGGGTGAGCTCGCTCGCCCGGCGCGCCTGGTCGGCCTCCGGGCACGGCGTCGCGGCGAGCGACGACTCCTCGGCGAAGCGCAGCGTGCGCGCGATCTGCTCCTCGAGCGCGCCGAGCGCCGACGACAGCGTGTGCCCGACGAAGAAGTCGACCGCGTCGCCCGCCAGATCCGGCTCGCCGAAGTGGGTGGGGAACAGCGCCGCGCGCAGGCCGGCGACCACCTGCACGAGCGCCGTCCGCGAAGGCAGCGTGTGCGCCTGCGCGGTACCGCCCTTCTCGCGCGCGACCCGGAGCTCTCGGACGACGCGCGAGAGGTCCCAGCCGTCGGTCACCGCGCGATGCCCTCGGCGTCGAACACGCCCTCGAACAGGACCGACGAGAGGTAGCGCTCGCCCGAGTCGGGAAGCACGACCACGATGGTCTTGCCCTCGTGCTCCTTGCGCTGGGCGTAGCGCGCGGCGACGGCGACGGCGGCGCCGCAGGAGATGCCGGCGAGGATGCCCTCCTCGCGCGCGAGGCGGCGGGCGAACTCCACGGCCTCCTCGTTGGTCACTTGCTCGATCGCGTCGACCAGCGAGAGGTCGAGCACGTCGGGCACGAACCCCGCGCCAATGCCCTGGATGCGATGCGGCCCGGGCTTGAGCGGCTCACCCGCCCGCTTCTGCGTGAGGACCGGGCTCGCGGCGGGCTCGACGGCGACGGAGAGGATGGCCTTGCCCTTCTGGTTCTTGATGTAGCGGGAGACGCCGGTGATGGTGCCGCCCGTGCCCACACCGGAGACCAGGATGTCGATCGCGCCCGCGGTGTCGTCCCAGATCTCGGGGCCGGTGGTGGTCTCGTGGATGGCGGGGTTCGCCGGGTTCTTGAACTGCTGGAGCAGGACGTACTTGGGGTCCGAGGCGGCGATTTCCTCGGCCTTGGCGATGGCGCCGCTCATGCCCTTGGCGCCCTCGGTGAGCACCAGCTTGGCGCCGTACGCCGCGAGCAGCTTGCGCCGCTCGATGCTCATGGTCTCGGGCATGGTCAACGTGATCGGGTAGCCGCGCGCCGCGGCCACGAAGGCGAGCGCGATGCCCGTGTTGCCGCTGGTCGGCTCGATGAGCTCCTTGCCGGGCACGAGCGCTCCCCGCTTCTCCGCGTCCCAGACCAGCGCGGCGCCGATGCGGCACTTGACCGAATAAGCCGGGTTGCGGCCCTCGATCTTGGCGAGCACGGTCGCGGACGTCTTGCCGACGACACGGTTGAGGCGCACGAGCGGCGTGCGACCGATGGAGAGCGCATTGTCGGAGAACCAGTGCGGGGATTCGGCCATGCCTCATGATTGGCACGCCCACCGTCGCTGATCAAGACATGTGTCTGTTTTTGCGTATAGATCGATTCTCGGGGACAGGGTGTACGCTCCCTGCAACATGTCCTCGTACGCCAAGCTCCCCGACTCGGAAGAGGCACCGGCCAACGATCCGCCCCGCAACAAGGACCGGGTCGAGGCGGCGCTGGCGCGCGCCGGCCGGGTGGCGGGCTCGATCGGGTCGCTCGGGACCGGTCTCGCGGGTTCGATCGGCACCGGGCTGCGCGAGGCGGGCGCGGCCCTCGGCGGGCCGGCGGGCGCCGAGGTGGAGGGCCTCCTGTCCCAGACCGATCTCCCCGACCTCGCCGGCGACGACCCGCTCCGTGGGCTCGCCGCGCGGCTCGATCGGGAGGCCGATCTCTGGCGCAACCTCGCGTTCCGTGAGCTCGCGCAGGAGCGGTGGACCAACCGCATCGTCCAGACGATCGGGGTCTGCGTGGCCGTGGGCGCGGTCGCGGTCGCCACCTTCGCGGTGTTCGGCGCCCTCTTCAACGCGCACGGGCGCGTCACGCTGCTCGTCACCGCGATCGCGGTGCTGTTCGCGGGGGCCCTCGGCGCCACCGCCGTGATGCACGGGGTCCGCAAGAGCCACCGCGACGTGATCCGCGCCGCGCTGAGCCGCGCCGATCTCGCCGAGCTGCGCTTGCACCGCATCGCGGTCGCGCTCGCAACCCACGCGGTCGATCCGACCCGCGCCCTCGAGGCCCTCGAGCGCGACACGCGCGGCTAGTCAGGGCAGCTCGAACGGCGGCCTGTCGAAGCGCGCCCGCACCCGGTTGAGGAGGTGGAGCACGCGGGGCCGCGAAACGAGGCGCCGGTCGAACGCCTGCTTGCCCGGCACGTCGAGCAGGAGGAGCCCGATCAGCATGGTGAGGATCCCCTGTCCGGGCACGCCGGGCAGGCTCATGAACGCACCCGCCAGGAGGAGTCCCAGCGCGCCGAGGTTGCGGCCGAGCGTCGCGAAGAAGCCGGCGTGCGGCCGATCGGCCACGAAGTGATCGGCCGGCAGGGTCACCACCACGTGGGTCGCGTAGGCCAGGCTCGTCGCCGCCAGCGCGACACTGGCGCAGGCGGCGAGGACGAGCGTCCGGGTGGCGGGCCGGTGCATGGGAGTGTCGCACCCTACACCCGACGTCGAGGCGCCTCGACGTGCGGACCGTCAGGCGAACGAGAACAGGATCACCTTCGAGGGCCCGAGGCTGAACGGATAGTGCCCGTTCGCGTAGACGGAGAGCAGGGCAGAGAACGGGTTCTCGTCGAGCGCACGGCCGGGCTCGGCGAGCGGGGTCGGCCTTCATGGGTGGAAGCGCGAAGGCACATGACCGGCAGCGCCAGGCGGGCTTGGGCGAAGATCGTGCGATCGAGCCGCCGCAGGTGCTCTGCTGGCCAGGTGCCTGGGGTGGCAAGCCCGCTCGGTGCTGGTCCAGCCAGCAGAAAACCAGGCTCTCCAGGTCCGAGCGGGTGGCTGCCGGCCCGGCTTGCGCAGCGTCACGTGCACGAGCGAACAGGAGGCTCGATCCGCGGACCGATTGGGGCCTTGACATCCGGTAGCCACTATCTACGCTCAATCAAGTGGCAGCGCGAACCGGGTCTCCTGTTCAGCTCGAGCTCCCTCGCACCCGGGGCTGGGGGGGTCGGCGCGCGGGGGCCGGTCGCCGGCGCATCGCGCCGCGGCCGCTCGTCCCCCACCGCCCGCGGCCTCCGCACGCCGGGTGGGCGCCGGTGCACGTCACGCTGCGGTGCATGGCGGGGCTGCCCTCGCTGCGCTCGATGGAGGTCTTCCCTGCGGTCGTCTCCGCGCTCCGCGGGTCGCAAGCCGAACGCTTTCGCGTCGCGCACTTCTCGGTGCAGGACAACCACGTGCACCTGCTGGTAGAGGCGAACGATTCGGCGGCCCTGCGCAAAGGAGCGCGCTCGCTCGGCGTTCGCCTGGCGCGCGCGGTCAACCGCGCCTGCGGGCGAAAGGGCCGCGTACTCGACGACCGATACCACGCTCGCACGCTCCGCACGCCGCGCGAGGTCCGCTTCGCGCTCGCCTACGTGCTCTTCAACTACAAGAAGCACCAGGTCCGAGTGCCCACGCGGCTCGACCCGTGCTCGTCCGCGCCGTGGTGCGACGGCTTTCGCGACCGCGCCGCGGCGCCCCTCGAGGGAGCGCCGGTGAGGGCCGCGCACACGTGGCTCGCCCGCGTCGGCTGGCGGCGACATGGCCTGCTCTCACCGAACGAAGCGCCCGCGCTCGGGCCGTGAGGAGCGCGCGCCGCATCCTCGGGCGGTGGGCGCCGCGCAGCCTCACTCGAGGGGCAGGTGGTGGCGGGCGAGCTCGGCGTGGGCGGCGGCCGAGGCGACCGACCGCAGGGCGATGGCCGCGGCCTCCCGGTGCTCCTCCTGCGCGAGCAGCTCGCCGAGGCGCGGCACCGCGGGCGCGGCGAGGGGCCCGAAGTCCGAGAGCGCGAAGACCGCGAAGTGGCGCACGTCGTGAATCGTGTCGGCGGTGGCGCGGACGAGGAGCGGCACGACGGCGTCGGAGGCGTCCCGCCCCAGCTTGCCGAGCGCGTTCGCCGCGTCGGCCCGCACCCGCCCGCTCGGATCGGCCGCGAGCAGCGCCGAGAGCTTCGTCACGTGCGCGTGATCGACGGGGACGCCGACCATCCACAGCGCGGAAGCCGCGTTGCCGCGCACGCGCTCGTCGGGGTCCGCGAGCAGCTCGCCGAGGCGTGGGACGAACGCCGAGGCAGCCTCGCCGCACGACCCGAGATCGATGGCCCCCTCCGCGCGCAGCTCGGGCGAAGGGTCGTCGCAGAGCGGTCGGATCGCCGTCGCGATGCGCGCCTTGTCCGCGTCCGGTGCGACGTCGCACAGCCCCGACAGCGCCGAGGCCACGCGGGCCCGCGCGGTGGGGTCCGGGTCCTCGGCTGCCAGGAGCAGCGCCGCGAGCGCCTTCTGGATCACGTCGTCGCCCACCTCGTAGCGGAACACGCCGGAGATCTCGCGCAGCCCGCGCGCTGCGGTGGCACGGACCCACGGCTCGGGGTCTGCGAGCGCGATCGTGAGGTCGTGGAAGATCCCCCGCGCGGTGACGGCGGCATTCGGCTCGCTGCTCGGCAGACGGTCGGAGAGCGACTCGACGATCTCGATCTGCGCTCGGCGCGCGTCCTCGCTCTTGCTGCGATCGGCGAGCGTGCGGGTGGCCTCGGCCGGGGTGGAAGCCTCGGCGAAGAAACGAACGACCTTCTTCCAGAACGACATCGGAACCCCTCCCAGCGGGACCACGCGGCCCCGTACTCGGAAGGGAAGACGCAGGTCGCGCGACGATGTCGCGAACAAAGTTTACGACCCCCGAGGGGCGCCGCATCATGCCGCGCCATGCGCACCTTCGTCCCCGTTCTTTGCGTGCTGTTCGCCCTCGGCTGCGACGACAAGAAGTCCGAGTCCAAGGACAAGAAGGAGGAGTCCAGCAAGAGCGACGGCAAGAAGGCGGACAAGGACAATGGCGACAAGAAGAAGGACGAGAAGGGCAAGAAGGCCAAGGACGACGACGAGGCCAAGAAAGAGCCCAAGAAGGACGAAGCCAAGAAGGCCGACGAGGTCGAGGGGCTCGGCGCGATCCCGCCGTGGTCGGCCGATGGGGTCGGCAAGCCATGTGCGCCCAGCGCCACCGCGAAGAAGCGCTTCGCCGAGCTCGCCAAGGGCACGGACGCCGACCTCGAGGTGGGCAAGGCCGACGTAGAGGCGATGAAGAAGGAGCTCGCGGGCGACTGTCACAAGGCGGCGATCGACCTCTCCGTCGCGCTCAACAGCGGGGGCTTCGAGCAGTACAAGAAGAAGAAGTACAAGGAGGCCGACCGCTTCTGGCGCGCCGCCCTCGTCGTGCGGCCCTCGCTCGTCCTCGCCCGTTACAACCTCGCGTGCGGACTCGCGCTCGACGGCCACGGCAAGGCCGCGATCGGCCAGCTCGAGGAGATGGGGCGCGCGGCCAAGGACGGCGACCCGACGGCGAGCAACCTGCTCGAGAAGGCCAAGGCCGACGACGACCTCAAGTCGGTGCGTGACGAGGCGGCGTTCAAGGACGCGGTGAAGGCCGCGCAAGGTGGGCTCGTCGGCCCGCGCAAGGAGCCCGAGACCGCGGCCGCCGCGGTGAAGCTCCTGCCGCCCGAGTTCCTCAAGGGCAAGGACCCGATCGGCGGCGCGCGCACCTACAAGCCCGCGCTCCTCGACTTCTGGACCTGGCGTCCCGACGCGGACACCGAGCTCCTCGTCGCCACCGTGGTCGACGACCCCTCGACGCTCGGCAAGCCGAAGGGCGACATCAACACCGACTACGGCGGCATCGTCGTCCTGCGTCGCAAGGACGGTGCGCTGTCGTTGCTGCTCGCGCGCAAGACGGGCGAGATCCCCCCCTCGGTCGCGGGAGGGCCCGGCGGCAAGATCGTGCGCTACTCGTTCGACCTGATGTGCGGCACGCTCCGCGGGGCGCTCTCGTTCGCGGGCGGCAAGGTCGTCGTGAAGGAGAGCACCTGCTCGGACGCCGTAGCAGGAGAGGTGCCGACGGCGAAGTAGTGGTTCCCGGTCCGATCGAAGGGGCAGGACTGGTCGCCGACGACGACAGCTCGCGTGCGACGGCCGCACAGCGATCTGTCGTCGCAGCGCCACACGCCGCGCCAAGAGCCAGAGAACGTGGGCGAAGGCCCTTGGCGCGGCGCTTGCTGCAGAGTCGGCAGGTGCTCCCGATGCGTATTCGCCTCCTCCTCGGAATCGTCCTCACGACCACGGCAGTCTCCTCCGCCAGCCACGCCGACGAGCCGCACCGGCTCGCGATCGGTGCCAACTTTGGTTACGGCGCGAACTTCGCCGACGTCGATGGCCACTGGTCCGACGGGAAGAACAACGTGGGAGGGCGGCTCGGCTACGAGTACGCGGTCACCCGCTGGTTCTCCGTCGGCGCGACCGCGGCCTACCTCTTCAACACCACCGCCAAGGCGGCGCACGCCATGTCGGCGCGAGCCCACCTGCGGCTGCACTTCCCCCTGACGACGAACCTCGACCTCGGCCTCACCCTCGAGGGCGGCGGCCTCGGCGTGGTGGCACGGGACGTCCGGACGGCCGATGGTCGGTCCTCGGACACCCGGCTCTTCCGCGGCTACGTCGTCGGTGGCGGACCGGACCTGCGCATTGCCCTCGGCAAGGGCCTCAGCATGGACGTGGCGCCCGAGATCTTCGTGGGCGAGGCGAACGACCCGGGTCCCAGCAACCTCTCGTACTTCCGCCAGGACTGCAGCGTCCTCGGGCTCGGTCTGTGGCTGGGCGTCGGCCAGTCGTTCTGACCGACGCCCTCCGGCCTCAGGCCGACTTCTTCCAGCCCTCGAGCGCCGTGATGCGCGAGAACCACGCGTCGACCGCCGGGAACTCGGCGAGCGGGACCTCACACTGCTTCGCGTACATGAGCGAAGACGCGAGTGTGAGGTCGGCGATCGTGAGCGCGTCGCCGACGACGTAGGTGCGCCCGGTGAGGCGCTTGTCCAGCACCGCGCCGAACCGCCGGAAGTTGGTGAGCGCCTCCTGGATCTTGGTCGGGTCCGGGTCGCCCATGCCGAGCATCCCCTTGAGCATCTTCTCGAAGGCGAGGTTGCCGAGCTGGGGCGAGAAGTGCGCCGCGTCCCAGAACTGCCAGCGGGCCACGTCGGCGCGCGCGGCCTCGTCGCGGGGCAGGAGCCCCGACTCGGGCTTCTTCGACGCGAGGTACTGCATGATCGAGCGCGACTCCGTCAGCACGAAGTCCCCGTCGACGAGCGTGGGCACCGCGCCGTTCGGGTTGAGCGCGAGGTACTCCGGGTTCTTGTGCTCGCCCTTCGAGAAGTCGAGCACCTTCTCCTCGAGCTCGATGCCGAGGACGGCCGCGGTGAGACGGACACGGCGGACGTTGGGGGAAAGCGGGTTGTGGTAGAGCTTCAAGGTGGCCTCCAGCGGGGCAGTGGGCCCGGTCGCGCTCCTCGCGTCAACCGCCGGCGTGCCGCCGTTCCCCTGTTAGACTCTCACCGTGAAGCGCCCGCTGTTCCTCCTCGCCTTCGCTGCCTGTGGTGGCAACACCGCGGTGCCCCCCGACGACGGCGGGGCCGAGGCGGAGGTCTCCGCCGACGCCGGCGCCCCGCAGACCCTCGCCATCTCGGGGGCCTCGATCAACCAGGCCGTCGAGATCCAGCTCGCACTCGACGGCGCCCCCGTCGCGACCCGCAACGCCCCCATCGTCCCGGGCCGCGAGGCGCGCTTCGTCGTCACCTTCAAGCCCGGGAAGGGCTGGACCACCAAGACCGTCCGCGCGCGACTCGTCCTCGACGACGGTGGTGGGGCCAAGGAGTCGGTCTCGAGCCGCACCATCTCCATCTCCTCGAGCACTTTCGAGTTCGACGTCGACAAGGCGGTCATCACCAGCAAGACGTCGTGGTTCGTCGAGCTCGCCGTGGGCGACGTGGTGCTCGCGCGCTACCCGACCGAGGGCGCCGACGCGCTCGCCCCGAGGAGCGCCGGCAGCCTCGTCGTGAAGATCGTGCCCATCCGCTACGGCGCCGACGGGAGCAACCGCCTCCCCGACACGTCCGTCACGACGCTCGATGCGTACACCTCGAAGCTCTACGCGATGTACCCCGCGACCAAGGTGGAGCTCTCCCTCCACGAGCCGCTCGACTGGGCCAAGCCGACCACGCCGGACGGCGCCGGCTGGTCGGAGCTGCTCACCGCGATCCACTCGCTCCGCGCCAAGGACGCTCCCGCGAAGAACGTCTACTACTACGGTCTCTTCGTACCGAACACCTCGTACGGCAAGTACTGCCCCAAGGGCTGCATCATCGGCCTGAGCCTCCGGCCCGCCGATCCACGCGACGCGGCCTCGCGCACCAGCATCGGCATCGGCTACTCCGACGACCTCTCGGCGAGCACGATGGCCCACGAGATCGGCCACGCCCACGGCCGCCTCCACGCGCCCTGCGGGAGCCCCGCGGGCATCGATCCGAAGTACCCCTACAGCGGCGGCACCAACGGCGTCCCGGGCTTCGACGTGCTGCTGAAGACCACGTTCCTCGCCTCGTCGTTCGACGTGATGGGGTACTGCGATCCGGGCTGGATCTCCGACTACACCTACAACGGCCTGTACGACCGCATGGCCTTCGTCAACGGCCTCGCGAGCGAGATCGGCAGCGGCCCGCGCGCCTACCGCCACCTCGTCGACGGCAAGCTCGGCGAGCGCATCGTGCTGCAAGAGCCCGCCCGTGGCGAACCCCGTGACGTCGTCATCACCCACGGTGGCAAGGAGCAGCACCTCGCCGGCTTCGGCGTCCCCTACTCCGATCTCCCTGGCGAGCTCGTGCTCGTCGAGGACCCGGGGCCGTTCGCGACCGACCTCCCCGCGCGCATCGTCCCGTGAACGGTCACTGCACGCTCGCGTCGATCCCGTGCCGGGCGAGCCCGGGGATCACCTTGGTCCGCACCGCCTCGGCGAGCAGCGCGCGCTGGTCGGCCGGCAACACGCCGCCGAGCGCCGCGGGGGGTCGACAGTCGCACGAGGCGCGCGCCCTCGGCACGTAGACCTCGATCGCCGCGCGCGCCACGGCGCCGAGGTGCACGCGGTCGGCGGCCCCGATCTTCTCCGCGGCCCAGGCGAAGAACCAGTCGCCGATCCGCGCGTGGGGGCCCTCGTCGCGCAGGAGCCGACGCAACACCGCGCGCGGGAGCGGCTGATCCGCCCCGCGCAGCGAGGTCGTCAAGGCGGGCACGCTGAGGCTCTCGCCGACACACGAGATCTTCAGCGCGAGCTCCGCCGCGCGCAGCAACGGGCGCGCCCCCTCGCTCGTCACCGGCGAGACCTTCTCGAGATCCACGAGGAACGGGGCCGCGCCGCCCAGCTCCATCACGAGGCGCGCCGCGAGCTCGGCGTGCAGCATCTCGTCGACGGCGCAGTCGGCCGCGGCCGCCACCAGATCGATCGGCGCCCCTGACTCGAGCATCGCCGTCGCGAGCGCGGTGAACCCCGCGGCGCTCGCGTACTCGGTGAACGCCCCGTTGGTCCACACGCGCCGCGCCTCGAGCAGCGCCTCGGGCGTGAAGCCGCGCAGATCGAGCGTGCCCCAGGGCAGGCGCTCGACGCCGGGACGACGCCGACGCAACCGCGAGGCCGCAGGTCCGCCGAGCCACTCGAGCTCGAACTGGCCGGGTTGCGCCTTCACTTGGCGTCCGCCCCCGCGTCGGACGGCTGCGGCTGCGGCGAAGGTCCTCCCTTGCCGACCACGTTGCCCGGTGCGGGGCGCCCAGCGCTGTCGAGCAGCGGCTCGTAGGTGGGCACGGACGCGACGGAAGGCGACGACGGGGACACGACGGTCGCAGGATCGTTGCCGATCGTGGGCGGCGTGCACGCGGCGACGGGCGACAGGGCGCCGCGGGCGGCGAGCGTGAGGCCGACGGAACCAGCGAGGGTGAGGAGCTTTCGAGCGGTCATGGGGGTAGGGACGAAGGCGCGACGGAACCGTTAACGAGTATCCTCGCGGCGTGAGCCTCCGCGTCGTCGTGTGGGACAGGACCGACCTCGGACGCTTCCGCCCCGGCCACGACGGCAGCGGCGGGACCGCGCGGGTTCGCCTGGGCCTCTCCCCTGCCTGGTGGTTCGGCGCGCGCATCCACGCCATCGCACGCCGCCTCGAGGGCACCGACCTCATGAGCCGCGGCGTCGCCTCGTGGCAAGAGGCGATCCAGTTCGCCGTCGCCTGCACGAGCGCGGCGCAGACCCCGCTGACCGAGCTGCAGGTGTGGGGCCACGGCGGGTGGGGTTTCATGGACCTCGGCCCGACGCGCCTCGATCGCGCGGCGCTCGCCGAAGGCTCCGCGCTCGCGGGCCCGCTGGATCTCCTGCGCGATCTGCTGGCCGACGACGCGCAGGTGTGGCTCCGCTGCTGCTCGGCGTTCGGGGGGCGCGCCGGTCGCGCCTTCGCGCCCGCCCTGGCGCGACGCCTGAACGCGCGCGTCGTCGGTCACACCTACGTCATCGGTGCGCTCCAGAGCGGCACCCACTCGCTCGCGGCCGGCGCCTACCCCGACTGGCCGCTCGAGGAGGGCGTCGAGCTCGAGGGTGGCGAGCCCGTCCGTGCCAGGGACTCCGGCCCCCGCGAGCCACGTACGATCGGCTGCCTCCGCCTCGATCTGCCCCCCGGCTTCTGAACGCCGACTCTGGTAAGGTCCGCATCCAGGAGAACACCCATGGCGAGCCTGCTCGAGCAGCTGAAGAAGATGACGGTCGTCGTCGCCGACACCGGCGACATCAAGTCGATCGAGAAGTTCACGCCGCGCGACGCGACCACCAACCCGTCGCTCATCACCGCGGCCGCGCAGATGCCCGAGTACGCCGAGGTGGTCGACGAGGCCCTGCGGTGGTCCGAGCAGCAGGCCGGGGGCGCGAGCGCCTCGCGCGAGGCCGTGGTGAAGCAGGCCGTCGATCGCCTCGCCGTGGAGTTCGGCGTGCGCATCCTGAAGATCGTCCCGAAGCGCGTCTCGACCGAGGTGGACGCGCGCCTCTCCTTCGACACCCAGGCCACCGTCGACAAGGCCCGCGCCCTCATCGCGCAGTACGCGGCCGCCGGCATCGGTCGCGACCGCGTCCTCATCAAGATCGCCTCCACCTGGGAGGGCATCAAGGCCGGCGAGATCCTCGAGAAGGAGGGCATCCACTGCAACCTCACGCTGCTCTTCGGCCTCCACCAGGCCATCGCGTGCGCGGAGGCGGGCATCACGCTCATCAGCCCGTTCGTGGGCCGCATCCTCGACTGGTACAAGAAGTCGACCGGGCGCGCCTCGTACGAGCCCCACGAGGACCCGGGCGTGATCTCTGTCACCCGCATCTACGAGTACTTCAAGAAGCACGGCCACCAGACCGAGGTCATGGGCGCGAGCTTCCGCAACGCCGGCGAGATCACCGAGCTCGCGGGGTGCGATCTCCTCACCATCGCGCCCGCGCTGCTCGCCGAGCTCGACAAGGCCGAGGGCACGCTGCCGCGCAAGCTCGACCCCGCCGCGGTCGCCGGCAAGGACATCCCGCGCATCGCCATGGACGAGGCCACCTTCCGCAAGATGCACGACGCCGATCCGATGGCCAAGGACAAGCTCGAAGAGGGCATCCAGGGCTTCTCGAAGGCGCTCGTCGCGCTCGAGACCTTGCTCGGCGAGCGGCTCGACGCGATCCGCAAGGCGCGGTGAGCCTCGAGGTCTTCGCCGAGGACGTGTGGACGGTCACGCGTCCCCAGCGCTTCCTCGGCGTCGAGTGCGGCACGCGCATGACCGTCGTGCGGCTCGCGAGCGGCGACCTGTTCGTCCACTCGCCGGTGCCGCTCGACGACGCGCTCTCCTCCGATCTCCGCGCCCTCGGCGAGGTCCGGGTGATCCTCGCACCGAGCCTGTTCCACCACCTCTCGGTGCCGCAGTGGGCCGCCGCCTATCCGAAGGCCCTGTTGACGTGTTGCCCAGGGCTCGTCCGCAAGCGCCCCGACGTGCACTTCCACCGCGCCCTCGGCGACGCCCCGGAGCCCGAGTGGCGGCACGACCTCGAGCAGGTGCACTTCTCGGCCCGGACCATGGAGAGCGAGATCGTGCTGTTCCACGGCAAGAGCCGCACGCTGGTCTGCGCCGACGCCATCTTCAACTTCTCGACCCACCCCTCTCGTCTCACGCGCGTGGTGGCCCGCCTGCTCGGCAACACCACCCCGGGCGTCACCTGGCTCGAGCCGCTCATGATGCGCGACCGCCCCACGGCCCGCGCGCAGCTCGATCGCATGCTCGCCTGGGACCCGGTCCGCCTCGCGATCGCCCACGGGGAGCCGGTCCGCAGCGAGGGGAAGCGCGTCCTCGCGGAGGCTTACGCCTGGATTCGATAGATGGGTTGACAGCCGATACATCCGACTTATTCTCCGGGACACCCCGGTGGCGAAGCCCATCCCCGACCCGCGCAAGGCCGACGTCGTCGCCCGCGATCTGCTCGACCAGATCTCCCACGGCGTCCTCGCCGTCGGCGCCATCCTCCCGAAGGAAGACGAGCTCGCCACCCGCTACGAGGTGAACCGCAGCGTCGTCCGCGAGGCCATCAAGCTCCTCGAGGTCCACAAGCTCGTCCAGCCGGTGCGGCGCCGCGGCACGGTGGTCCTCGACCCCAACGCGTCGCTCAGCCCCGACGTCCTGCGCGCCAAGCTCCGCAGCAACGTCGGCGCGGTCGACCTCGCCTTCCTCGAGAGCCTCCTCGAGGTGCGCGCCGCGCTCGACGTCCTCATCTGCGGCTGGGTCGCCGAGCGCCGCAAGAAGGCCGACCTCGAGGCCATAGAGGCCCAGATCGCCCGCATGCGCGCGCTGGTCGGCGACGACGCCGCCTACACCGAGGCCACCTTCGAGCTCGGGCTGCTGCTCGCGAAGGCCACCCACAATCCCGTGGCCGTGATGCTCTCGCACTGGAACCGCGCCGTCGTCGCGGATCTCCCGCACGTGTTCGGGGTCGCGCGCGCGAGCGCCGGTCCCCACCTCGAGGGGCTCACCATGCTCCTCGATCGCTTCCACGCGCGCGACGTCGAGCAGGCGCGCGCGCTCGTCCAGACGTTCCACTCGTGGGCCACGCCGCGCATCCTCGCGGCCGCCGCCCTCGCCAACGGAGAACCCCTCGCTCGGGTCAAGAAGGAGCTGCGATGAACCCCATTTCCGCCACCGAATCCAGTGCCCGCAACGCCGACAAGGGCACCCTCCGCCGCACGCACGGCCTCAACGTGCTCTCGGTGAGCGGCACCTACTACGAGATGGGCCGCCAACACGGCAGCCTCCTCGCCGACGAGATCCGCCGCGGGCCGATCCCGTACTACCGCACCTTCGTCGAGAAGATCATGCGGGGGGCCGCGCCGGGGGTGCTCGGCCGGGTCGCCCGCCGCGCCATGCAGGAGACCGTCGGTCGGCGCGTCGCGCAGCAGATGCCCGACTTCGCCCTCGAGACGATCCGCGGCATGGCCGACGGCGCCGGGCTCCCGTTCGCCGAGGTGCTCGAGGGCTGCACGATGCCCGATCAGCTCGTGTGGCTCGCCGGGAAGCTCATCGGGGTCAAGGGCGTGCCGCCCGCGGTGCGCCACCGGCTCTCGCTCGGGCTCGGGTGCACGAGCGCCCTCGCGTGGGGCGCCGCCACCACCGACGGCAAGCTCTACCACGCGCGCAACCTCGACTACCACGGCGTGAGCTGCTGGCCGAGCACGAGCACCGTCGCGTTCCACCGCCCTCTGGACGGCCAGCGCTACGTCTCGTGCACCGCGGCCGGCGTCGTCCTCGGCGGGTTCACGGCGATGAACGAGGCGGGCCTCACGCTCACGGTGCACCAGCACATGTTCACCGACCGCGCCGCGCTCGGCGGCACGCCCATCGCCACCGTCGGCGACATCGTCATGCGCGAGGCGAGGAACCTCGCCGACGCCGAGGCCATCCTCGCGCGCCACCGCCCCATCGGCTGCTGGACCTACCTCGTCGCCGACGGCCACGCCAAGGAGGTGCTCTGCTGGGAGGAGGACCCGCAACGCCACGTCGCGCGCCGCTTCTCCGCCGCGACCGGCGCCAGCACCTTCGGCTACGCCAACATCTACCTCGACCCCGAGCTCGGGGCGACGGAGCGCGATCTGTTCCCCACCTACTGGCGCCACAACCACGGCCGCTACGCGCGCGCGAACGAGATCCTGAGCCAGCGCCACGGCGCGCTCGACGCCGACGGCATGGCCGGCATCCTCGCCGACGTGGGCGACCCGCGCTGCCGCCTCCGCGACTCGATCGCCATGACGCTCACCGTGGGCTCGGTCGTGTTCCGCCCCGAGGACGGCATCCTCTGGGTCGGCACCGGTGAGGCCCCGACCAGCCACGGCACCTTCGTGCCGTTCTCCCTGCACACCGGCGACGTCGCGCCGGGCGTCGCTCCCCTCACCCCCGGCGAATGCGTCGACCCCAAGGCACGCGATGCCTTCGAGCACTGGCGCAAGGCGTACGTGGCCTACGTCGACCACGAGTCGGTGCCCGACACGCGCCGCGCGCTCGCCATGGCGTGCACGCTCGCGCCGGAGCAGCCCACCTACCACGCGGTCGCGGGCCTCTTCGCGCTCAAGGAGTGCGACACCAAGGAGGCGATGCGTCGGCTCGACGCCGCGATCGCGCTCGGCCACCCCGACGAGCAGCGGCTGGCATCGTTCCACCTGTTCCGCGCCCGCGCGCACGACGTCGCGGGCGACCGCGCGGCGGCGAGCCGGGACTATCGCGCCGTGCTCGGCCAGCACGCCGACCCGAACGTGCGCGACGCGGCGCAGAAGGGCCTGCGTCGCGCTTACACTCCGCGCGACGCGCGCAAGCTGCACGTCGATCTGTCGCTCGGCGACGTGATGGCGCCCTGATCAGCGCGCTCCGAGGTCGACCGCGACGACCGTGGCGGCGACGGCGGGGGCTTCCTCGCCGCGTCGTCGGTCGCGAATCACCGGCCCCCAGCGCTGCCACCAGGCGCGAGCGTCGTCCTGGGTCCAGGGGGGCACGACGACCTGCCGCAGCCTCTCGAGCAGCTCGGTCGCCGAGGCGGGGCGCGCGTCGCGATCCTTGGCGAGACAAGCGAGCAGCGTGGCCTCGAGCGTGACCTCCACGGGCTTGCCGAGTCGTGCGGACGGAGGCTCCGGCTCGGCGTGCAGGTGCTTGGCGCAGACGTCGATCACCGAGCTGCCCTCGAACACGTGCTGCCCCGTCAGCAGGAAGTAGCCGACCGCGCCGAGCGAGTAGAGATCCGCGCGCCCGTCGACGCTCTCTCGCGCGCGGATCGCCTCCGGCGCCATGAAGAGCGGCGTCCCCGTGATCGCTCCGACCTGGGAGAGCGCGGGCGAAGCCTCGGACTCGAGGTCCTTGACGAGGCCGAAGTCGACCACCTTGGCCACGTCCGCCTCGCCGCCGCGCTCGCAGAGCAGCACGTTGGCGGGCTTGATGTCGCGGTGGATGAGGCCGACGGCGTGGGCCTCGGCGAGGGCACCCGCCACCATCGAGAGCACGCGCAGCACCCGCCCCTCGGGCATCGGGCCCGAGGTCTCCACGATGACCTCGAGATCGGCGCCCTCCAGGAGCTCCATCGCGTAGTAGAACACCCCGTCGGGGGTGCGGCCGTAGTCGAAGATGGTGACGGTGTTCGGATGGGTCAGGCGCGCGGTCAGCTGCACCTCGCGCTCGAAGCGTCCGAGCGAGGCCTCGTCAGCGCCCGCCGCGAGCAGCTTGACCGCGGTGGGCCGGCGCATCATCGCGTGGCGGGCCCGGAACACCTGCCCCATGCCGCCCTCGCCCAGCTTCTCGAGCAGCTCGTACTGTCCGAGCCGACGGGCCTCGCGCACCTCGTGGCGCAGGCCGTGGATCACGCGGGTGATCACCACGCAGACGATGGTCGTGAACACCCACCAGACGACGAGGATGCCCGTGATGAGGACGCGCCCCTGCACGGGGAGCGCGTCGCGCAGCGACCGGTCCGCGATCCCTGGGAACGTGCCCATACCGTTGACCGCGAACAGCAGGCACCCGACCACGACCGTGAGCAGAAGGGAGTGGCGCACCGTGCTCGGGACCAGCGCCGCACGCAGCACGAGCGCGTGGGTCGTCCCCAGGGTGATCGAGATGGAGGTGTAGTGCTGCACCGTCGCCGCGAGCAGCAGGTGCACGGAGGCAGAGATCGGCGCTCCCTCGAGCGCGGTCGCGAACTGCGGATACAGCGTGAGGTTGAGGTAGCGCCCACCGAGCGCCGCGATGAGGACGTTGACTAGGACGACCACCGCCTCGAGGCCGTAGATCAGGCGCAGCGAGCGTGGCCGCGAGCGACACACGGCGTACAGGCCGACGAGGGAGAGCAGGCCGACCGCGTCGAACGCGAGGAGCGGTCCGAGGGGGCGCTCCGGGGTCCGGTCGATGAGGTCGCCCGCGAGCTGGAGCCCCGCCCCGAGACCGGAGATCCCCAGCATCACCTTGGCGAACAGCGCGACGCGCTGCTGGACGATCTCCGCGCTGTCCGACGACGACGGCGTGTCGATCGGCGACACGACAGCCTACGACACGCGCGCGCCGGCGGTGCGGGCCACGGTGGGCGAGAGCAGCGCGAGGTCGCCGTCGCTCTCGCCACGGACCGCGAGGATCATCCCCCGCGACTCGAGGCCCATGAGCTTGGCCGGCGCGAGGTTCGCGACGACCACGACCTGCTTGCCGACCAGCGCCTCGGGAGCGAACGTCTTGCCGATGCCCGCGACCACCTGGCGCGGCGCCTCTTCCCCGAGGTCGACCTGCACCTTGAGGAGCTTGTCGCTCTTGGGCACCCGCTCGCACGCGAGCACGGTGCCCACGCGCAGATCCACGCGGGCGAACTCCTCGTAGGCGAGTTCCTTGGCCGGCTCGATCGGCGCGCGGCCCTTCTTCTCGGGCTTCTTGTCGGCCGCCTTCGGGGCCTCGGCGGGCGCCTCGGGCGCGGTGGTCACGCCGAGCGCCGCGAAGATGCGCGCCTGCCCGTCGGCGTCGATCTTGGGGAAGATCGGCTGTCCGACCGTGAGCCCCGCCGTCGGGCGATCGGGCGTCCAGGCGAGCGCGAGCGCGTCGGCGCCCTGCGCGGGCGACAGCGCGGGCAGCCCGAGCTGCGCGCGCATGCGATCGCTGACCGAGGGCATCACCGGCCACACGAGGACCGAGATCCAGCGCAGCGCCTCGAGCGTGGTCGCGAGGATCGTGTCGACCCGGGCGTGCTCGCCCTTCTTGGCCTCGGCCCACGGGGCGGCCTCGTCGACGTACTTGTTGCCGGCGCGGATGAGGCCCCAGATGGCCTCGATCGCCTTGTGCGGCGCGACCTCGACGAAGCCGGCGATGGCGCCGGCGAGCGCGGTGCGTGCGGCCTCCTCGAGCTTCTCCTCGAGCGGCCCCCTTTCGGTGGCGGCGAGCGTCGGCTGGTCGGCGCGCAGCTTGGTCACGAGGCCGAGGTTGCGGTTGAGCAGGTTGCCGAGCGAGTCGGCGAGCTCGGCGTTGTAGCGAGCGATGAGCTGCGCGTGGCTGAAGTCGCCGTCCTGCCCGAAGTTGATCTCGCGCAGCAGGTAGAAGCGCACGACGTCGGTGCCGAGCTCGCGCGCGAGGGCGAGCGGCTCGACCACGTTGCGCAGCGACTTGCTCATCTTCTGGCCGTTGATGGTGAGCCAGCCGTGCACGAACACCTTCTTGGGCAGGAGCTCGTCGGGGAAGCCCGCCGCCATGAGGAACGCGGGCCAGTAGATGGTGTGGAAGCGCAGGATGTCCTTGCCGACCAGGTGGACGTCGGGCGGCCAGAACGTGTCGCGCAGCGCGCTGCCCTCCTCGCCGAGGGCCGAGAGGTAGTTGGTGAGCGCGTCGAACCACACGTACATCACGTGTTTGTCGTCGTCGGGCACCGGGATGCCCCACGAGAAGCTCGTGCGCGAGACCGACAGGTCCTGCAGACCACCCTTCACGAACGAGATCACCTCGTTGCGGCGAGTCTCCGGGGCGACGAACGAGGGGTACTTCTCGTAGAACGCGAGCAGACGGTCCTGGAACGCGGAGAGCTTGAAGAAATAGGTCGGCTCCTCGAGGACCTGCGGCTTGGTCCGGTGGATCGGGCACACCTGGGCGCCCTCGTGCTCCACGAGGTCCTTCTCGGTGTAGTAGGCCTCGCAGCCGACGCAGTAGAGCCCGCGGTAGGTGCCGGCGTAGATCGCGCCCGCGTCGCGGCACTTGCGCCAGAGATCTTGCACCACGCGCACGTGGCGGTCCTCGGTCGTGCGGATGAAGTCGTCGGGCGTGCACGAGAGGTGCGGCCACGCCTCGCGGAACTTCTGGCTCGCACCGTCGACGAACGCGCGCGGCGCGACGCCGAGCTCCTTGGCCCGCTGCTCGATCTTCTCGCCGTGCTCGTCGGTGCCGGTCAGGAACCGCACCTGGCTGCCGCGCAGGCGGTGGAAGCGCGCCAGGGCATCGGCGACGATGGTCGTGTACGCGGTGCCGAGGTGTGGCACGTCGTTCACGTAGTAGATCGGCGTGGTGACGTAGAAGCGGTCCATCGGAAGCTCGGGGGGTAGCGCCGCGCCGCCCCGGCCGCATCCGTTTTTCGCGGCAAGGGCCGGAAGGAACAATGTTAGAGTCGTCGGGTGACCGAGGGGCCGATCCGGGTCGACGACGATCTCCGATCGCTCGTCGGCGCCAGTCTCGACGTCCGTGGTCCTGCCGACGGCGGGCAGAGCCTGCACGGCCAGCCCTCCTCACGCGGCGTGCGCTACCGCATCGAGCACCAGCTCGGCGAGGGCGGCACCGGCGTCGCGTTCATGGCCACGCGGCAGACGCTCGACGGCGAGTCGCCGCACGTGGTCAAGGTGTTCCGCCCGCTCCTCCTGCTGCGCGCCCCCGAGATCGCCGAGGTGTCGCGCAAGAAGGAGGAGGGCGCGATGCAGAAGATCAACAGCCGCGTCCCGCCGAGCCCGTACGTCGTGCGCATGACCGACTCCGGTGAGATCGGCGTCACCTACAAGGACCGGCCGCTGGTGCTGCCTTGGATCGCGGCCGAGTTCGTCAACGGCGGCCCGGAGGGCACCACCCTCACCGAGCGCCTCACGCGCTCCGTCGAGGCCACGGGCGTCGGCTTCGATCCGGAGCGCGTCCTGCGCACGATGGCGTGCATCGTCGAGGGCCTCAACTTCATCCACGAGCTCGGGCTCATCCACCGCGACATCAAACCCGACAACGTCCTGCTCTGTGGGTTCGCCGAGACCGAGGTCGCCAAGATCACCGATTTCGGCGTCGCGCGGGCGCAGGGGCTCGAGGTCACCTTCGGTCCGCAGCCGGTCGGCACCATCGGCTACGCGGCGCCCGAGCAGCTCGGGCTCCTGCAGGCCCCGCCCACCCAGGCCACCGACGTGTTCGCGCTCGGCGTCCTCCTCTACCGGATCCTCGCCGCGGACGAGTACTTCCGCCGCATCCAGTTCGCGCAGCTCGCCCTGCGCAAGGACGACGGCCCCGACCCGCGGCCGAACCTCAAGGACGCCCCGCGGCTGCACCCCGAGCTCCAGCGCAACCCGCACGTCGTCGCCGCGCTCGACGCGGTGATCCGCAAGGCCACCGCCGTGCGACCCGACCTGCGCTTCCCGAACGCCCGGGCGCTGTTCGGCGCGATCGAGGGCCCGCTGCGCTCGGTCACCTCGCCGCAGGCGGCGCGTGGTCGTCGCTCGGCCACCCGCGAGCGGCTGCGCACGGTGATGCTCGAGGCCGCGGGCCGCACCAGCTGGACCACGCGCCACCGCACCGGCGACGACCGCGTCCTCCGCGCGATCGCCTGGGAGCCCGATGGTCGCGCGCTCGGGGTCGGCCCCGCGGGCGCGGGCGGCGTCGGCGGCGGCGGGCTCGCGTACTGGGACGGGCAGCGCTGGCACCCGGTCTCGGCGCCGGTCGGCACCCCGCAGAACGGCCTGCACTTCGCGCTCCGCGCCGCCGCCGGTCGCTTCGTCGTCGGCGGCCAGGGAGGCCTCCTGCTCGAGCTGTCCGAGCAGGGCTGGACCGAGATTTCCGCGGCCGGCGACCCGTCGCTGGTGTTCGATCGCGCGGCGGGCACGCTCGACGGGATGCTGCTCCTCGCGGGCTCGATCGCCGGCGCGCCGGCGCTGTACGTGGCCGAGCAGCGTCGCTGGCGCACGACCCTCATGATCCCGGGCGCGTCCGCGGTCAACGGCATCGGTCAGCTCGACGAGACCCGCTGGGTGCTCGTGGGCCGCGCCACCAACGGCCAGGCCTACATCTCGGTCTACGACGCCGCGCAGCACCGCATCAGCCCGTTCCTCGCGCCGAGCCCGCGCCCGCTGCTCGCCGTCGCGAGCGACATCGACGGCGAGGGCCGCAGCAGCGCGCCGCAGGCGGGCACGCGCGGCATCGCCTACGCCGTCGGCCCTGGTGGGGTCGTCGTGGCGATCCGCAGCGACGGCGACGAGATCGGCATCGAGCTCGAGGCCTGCACGACCACCCGCGACATCTCGGCGGTGGCCATCGATCCCGCGGGCATCGCCTGGGCGGCGGCCCAGGGGCGCATCCTCAAGCGGATGCTCGGCGGTGGCACCCCCAAGTGGGAGTCGGTCCACAACTTCGACTGGCTCGTGCCCGTCGTCGGGCTCTCCGCGACGGGGGGATCGGTCTTCGCCGCCACCGTCGACGGCGCGGTGCTAGAGGGACGGACGGAGCGCTTCGCGATCGGCTCGCTGGCGCCGCCCACCCGTCCCTGACTCTTCGCCCTTTCCCTGATGGCCCGCCCCGAGAACGAAGTCCGCGGCCTCCCGCTCCGCAGAGCCATCGACTGGGGCGAGCTCGCCCCGCTCCGCCTGCGCGCGATCCAGGTCGCCGACGGCCTGTTCGCCGGTCCGCACCGCAGCGCCCGTCGCGGCGCGGGGGTCGAGTTCGCGGGACACCGCGTGTACGTGCCGGGCGACGAGCTGCGGTTCGTCGATCCGCGCGCCTCGATGCGGCACGAGCGCATCGTCGTGCGGCACTTCGAGACCGAGACCGAGCGCGCCCTGCGTGTGGTGCTCGACGCGACCCTCTCCATGGCGTTCCGCAGCAAGGGTGCACCGGCCTCCAAGCTGGCCTACGGCGCGCTGATCGCCGCGGCGCTCGCGCGGGTCGCGCTGCGTGGACACGACCCGGTCGGCCTCGATCTCCTCGGGGGTTCGGGCAGCCGAAGGGTGCCGCCCTCCGCCGCGTCGGAGACCTTCGAGCGCGTCCTCGGCAGCCTCGAGTCGCTCGGCGCCGAGGGCGACGCGCGCTCGTCGCCCGACCTGCTCGACGCCGCGCTCGAGGTGGCGGTGCGCGGCGCGCGGCGCGGCAGCGCCATCGTGATCCTCTCCGATTTCCTCGACCTCCCGGAGGGCGCCGAGAGCTCGCTCTCCGCGCTCGGTACGCGCGGTCGCGCGGTCGTCCTCGTCCAGATCCTCGACCCCGAAGAGGTCTCCTTCCCGTTCGAGGGGCCGGTGGTGCTGCGGGCGATGGAGGGTGCCGCCGGCGAGCAGCGCGTCGTGCAGACGGACGGCCCCACCGTGCGCGACGCCTATCTGCGCGCCCTCGAGGCCCGCACCGAGGTATTCCGCGGGGCGGCCGCCCGCCACGGCGGCGCGCTCCTCCGCGCCGTCACCACCGACGATCCCATCGAGGTCACGCGCAACGTCTTCCGCGCGATCGCCTCCCCCGCGACGGCGGAGAATCCGAAGAAGGCATGAGCTTCCTCGCGCCGCTCGGCCTCTTGCTCCTCGCGCTGGTCGCGGGGCCTCTCGTCGCGCACCTCCTGCGCAGGCGGCGCCCCGAGGAGCGCGACTTCCCCGCCGCCCGGCTCGTGCCCACCGCCCCACCCCTCGCGCGTCGGCGAGCCAACCTCGAGGATCGCTCGCTGCTCGCCCTGCGGGTGCTCGCCATCGCGGCGCTCGCCTTCGTGGCGGCCTCGCCTCTCGTGCGCTGCACGCGGGTCTCCCTCGACCGGCGTGGAGGCGCCTCGGTGGCCCTCGCGATCGTGCTCGACGACTCGATGTCCATGAACGCCGAGCTGCCCGCCGACGTGCGCCGCGCGGGCGCCAGGACCCGCTTCGAGCTCGCCATGGTCGCCGCCCGCGAGATCGAGTCATCGCTCCGGTCGGGAGACGCCGTCACCATCGTGATCGCGAGCGCTCCCGCCCGCGTGGTGCTCGCCCCGACCCAGGAGCGCGGCGCCATCCGCGCGACCCTCGAGGCCATCGCGCGCGACGGCGCGAGCCACCGCGGCACCGATCTCGACGGCGCCCTCGCGCTCGCGTCCTCGGCGCTGTCCAAGCTCCCGCAGCCCGACCGCCGCGTCGTCCTCCTCTCCGACCTCTCCGACGGCAAGGACGCCCCGCTCGCCCTCGGCGATCCGGCGCTGCGCCTCGAGTTCCCCCTCGACGCGCTCACCCGCGCGCCGCCGCAGGGCCAGGCCGACTGCGGGTTGCTCGCGGCCTCGCCCGAGGGCACGGGGGAGGCGGTGCGCGTGCGCCTCGTGTGCGCCACACCCGACGTCGTCGGGCCTTCGCGCAACGTCGACATCGTCGCCTTCGGCACCGACACCAAGGCCGGCAGCCTCGCGCTCCCGCTGCAGATCCCCAAGGGCCCCTTCGAGGTGGTGGTCCCCGTCGATCGCAAGCTGCTCCCTTCGCTCGACCCGGTGGCCGGGCACCCGGGCGCGATCGCGCGCCTGTCGGGCAAGCCCGACGCGATCGTCGCGGACGACGAGACCCCGGTCCTCGGCAGCGCGACCATGCCGGTGATCGGGATCGTGGTCGGCGAGGGCGGCGCGCTCGATCAGGTCGTCGCGACCGGAGGTGCTCCGGTGCTCGAACGCGCGCTCGAAGCGGTGGAGCAAGGCAAGGTCTCCGCCCGACCGTTGCCGAGCGCACCCGAGCGCGACCTCGATCTCGCCCCCCTGTCCGGGCTCTCCCTCGACGACCTCGCGGGCCTCGGCCCGGAGGCACGCACCGCCCTCGCCCACTGGGTCGAGCGCGGTGGAGTGTTGCTCCTCTCGCTCGGCGCCCGGGCGGTCGCGCCCGCGCTCGGCGCGTCGTTCGAGCCGTTCCTCACGCGCCCCCTGCACACGCAGGCCATCGACCCCAAGATCGGTGTCGACCCGAGCCTCGCCGGCCCCTTCGGCGATGGCGCCGAGCCCCCCGTCTCGCTCGAGGCCAAGGTGCGGGTCACCCTCTCCGCCGACGACCTGAAGTCCGGCGAGGTGCGCGCCAAGTTCTCCGACGGCGCGCCGCTCCTCGTCGTCCGCAAGCACGGTCAGGGTGAGGTGTGGCTCCTCACCCTGCCGCTGTCTCCCGATGCGAGCGACCTGCCCCTGCGGCCCGCGTTCCTCGCGTTCGTCGGGGCTTTCGCCGATCGCGCGGCCGACCGCGGCGCCGGCGTCCGGCTCACCATCGGCTCGGCGTTCAGCGTCGGGCCCGACGACGGCCTCGAGGTCGCCCCGCTCGATCCGAAGGGCAACCCGCTGGCCCCGCTGCCCCTGGAGCCCGCGGCGGTGCGGGTCCGACCGCACCGGCTCGGCGCGTACCTCGTCACGGTGTCGCCCAAGGGGGCGTCGCCGTTCCGCGACGTCCGCGCCGTGATGCCGGTCGAAGCGGAGGTGGATCTCCGCCCCCGTCCCCTCGCCCCGGCGGCGGCCGCGGGGCAGACCAGCGGCATGCAGCGCACGACCCAGGAACTCTCGCCCACTCTCGCCGCCCTGGTGTGCCTGCTCGCCGCCATCGAGCTGTTGATCCGCGTCCGCCGGCTCTTCTCGCCGCCCCCCGAGCCCGCCGCCGAGACCTGACCGTCCCGTGTTGGCCATCCTGCCGCGCCATCCATGGTGCGTGCCGGTGCCCTGTGGTACGCGAATCGCCATGCGAGGCGGCCCTTTGCTCTTGTCGCTCACGATGCTGGTGGGCCCCCTGGTCGCCCACGCCGATGCCATGCCCACGGTCGCGGAGTCCCAGCCCGCGCCCCCCAAGGTGCAGGTCCTCACCCTCGGCGCGGCGCTCAAGCTCGCGGACGACCGCGCGCCGCAGATCAAGATGGCCAAGGACCGGGTGGTCGCCGCGCACGCCCAGCTCGACGAGATCAAGTGGATCCCGTGGTCGCAATTCTCGGTCAGCGGTGGCGTCGCCTACGTGCCCGAGGTGAAGGGCAACGCGATCTACTCGCCGACGGGCATCGTGAACCTCAACACCACCGGCAACGTCGCGGCCCGCGTCACCATCGACGGCGTCGTGCCGCTGTGGACCTTCGGCAAGATCTCCGCGTCGCAAGAGGCCGCGAAGGCCCAGGTCGACGTCGCGCTCGCCGACGTCGAGCGCACCAAGAACCTGCTGCACCACGACCTGCGGCGAGCCTTCTTCGGCCTGCAGCTCGCCCACGACGCGCGCTACCTGCTCGACCTCGCCAAGGGCAAGCTGGTCGACGCGATCAAGCACGCCGAGGAGAACCCCGACACCGACGACGGCGATCTGCTCCGCATGAAGACCTACCTGATGGAGATCCAGGGCCGCTACGGCGAGGTCGAGAAGGGCGAGCGCCAGGCCACCGCGGCGCTGCGCTTCTTCACCGGCATCGAGGCGCCGAAGCCGCTCGAGATCCCCGAGGAGCCGATCGCCGGCCCCAAGAAGCCCCTCTCCGACGTGCTCGTCTACCTCAACTCGGCGCGCCTGCACCGCCCCGAGCTCAAGCAGGCTGGCGCCGGCATCAAAGCGCGCACTGCGCTCGTCGACTACGCGAAGGCCCGGCTGTTCCCCGACATCGGGCTCGGCCTCAGCTTCGGCTACAGCATGGCGCCCTCGGTCACCATCCAGACCAACGCCTTCACCAGCCCCGGCGGCAACTATCTCTACTACAGCGCGGGCCTCGTGTTCCGCTGGAACCTCGACCTCTTGCCCGGCGTCGCCCGCCTCGACTACGCGAAGGCGCAGCTCGCCGAGGTGCAAGACCTCCAGACCTACGCGCTCGGCGGCGTCGGCGTCGAGGTCGAGACGGCGTACGGCCAGTGCAAGGACGCCATGGCGCGCGACAAGGCCTACGGCGAGGCCGAGAAGCTCGCCAAGAAGTGGGTCTCCGGCGTCAGCGCGGCGATCTCGGTCGGCACCAAGGAGGACAAGGATCTGGTGGAGCCGCTGCGGGCGTTCCTCACCAACCGCTACAACCACCTCGTGGCCATCATGGATCTCGACGTCGCCACCTCGTCGCTCATGCTGGCCACCGGCGACGAGTCGTTCACCGAGTTCTGAGCCGATGCCGGTCTCGATCTCCATCCGCGCGAGCGCGCGCAAGGTGCGCGGGTTGCCGTCGCCGGCGACGCTGCGCCGGCGTGTCGGCAAGATGCTGGTGGCTGCTCAAATCCCCGACGCCGAAGTCAGCATCCTCGTCACCGACGACAAAGAGATCCAGATCCTCAACCGCGACTATCGCGACACCGACCGACCGACGGACGTCCTCTCGTTCGCGCTCCGCGAAGGAGAGGGCGCGCGCTTCGCCGGCGACGCGCTCGGCGACATCGTGCTCTCCGCGCAGACGACCGCGCGGCAGGCCCGCGCCGCCCGGCGTCCTTTCCTCGACGAATCGACGATGTTGCTGGCGCACGGCCTCTTGCACCTCCTCGGATGGGACCACCGCACCCCGGCCGAAGACGCCCGGATGCGCGCGGAGACCGATCGCCTCTGCGTCGCTGCCGGTGCCCCACCCCTATTTTCCAAGGGTGGGGTCGACGCGGCCGGCCGATCGGTGCCGATGACGCGCCGCATCCGGCGCTGAGAAGACACCTACGAGACGGCGCGCAAGCTGTCGTATTCACAGCCAAAATCCACCGACGGACAGCCATCAAACCACGATCGATTCGGGGCTTGACGCCCGATTCCGATCGCGGCTTCGCGAGCCAGACCCCGCCGGCAGCAGAAAAATAGGGGTTGCGAGGGTGCTGTGCGTGCGGTACTGGTCAGGCGTTCTGGTCGGTTCGTTCATCGTCCGACCTCGTCTTACCAGGAGGAATCCCCATGGCTGGTGCCAAGCGTTTGACCAAGGCGCAGGTTGTTGCCGAGCTCGCCGAGCTGGCGGAGCTGGACAAGAAGAGCGTGTCTCGCGTGTTTGACAAGCTCCAGGAACTGATCAAGAAGCAGCTCGGCAGCCGTGGCCCGGGCGAGTTCGTGATCCCCGGGCTGCTCAAGCTCAAGGCGGTCAAGAAGCCCGCCACGAAGGATCGTGAAGGCATCAACCCCTTCACCAAGGAGAAGATCATCATCAAGGGCAAGCCGGCTTCGAAGAAGATCCGCGCGAGCGCCCTCAAGGCCCTCAAGGACCTGATCCAGTGATCTCGTCGCGCACGGCGTGAGCCGTGTGCGCGGCTCGGGGGGAGGCCCTCGAGCGACGGCGGAGCGCTCCCCAGCACCTGTGCGTGGGAGCGCTTCGGCGTTTTTGTTGGTGCCCCGTGGAGGCCGGAGGGGAGGTACGCTCGGGTCGTGCCCTTCGTCCGTGACGCCCTGACGGTGTTCTTCCGCGCGGTCACCGGGGTGTTCTTCCGCGAGGTCGAGGTCGCGTTCGCCCCGCCCGAGGAGACCAGGGCGCGCCTCTTCGCCGCCAACCACGTGAACGGCATCGTCGACCCGGTCGTGGTGCTCACGCAGGCCCCCTTCCCCATCGCGCCCGTCGCCAAGAGCACCCTGTGGAAGATCCCGGTGTTCCGGTCCCTGCTCGACGCCGTGGGTGCGGTCCCCGTCGTCCGCAAGAAGGACGACCCCGGCAAGGTCGCCGGCGGCAACGACGACGTGTTCGACAAGGTCGCCGCGCACTTCGCCCGCGGCGGCAACGTCCTCATCTTCCCCGAGGGCGTGAGCCACAGCGAGCCGCACCTCGTGCCACTCAAGACGGGCCCGGCGCGCATGCTCGCCCGCGCCCGCGAGCAGGGCACGCGGGGCCTCACCTTCCAGGCCGTCGCGCTCGAGTTCGACGCCCGCGAGTCGTTCCGCTCCCGAGTCCTGCTCGTGTTCGGCCCCGTGCGCGAGGTCGACGCGCTCGAGCTCGCGGGAGAGCCGCTGGTCCAGCGCATCACCGACCTGCTGCGCGAAGACCTCTCCGAGCTCGTCGTGGAGGGCGCCACCTGGGAGGAGCGTACCCTCGTCGCGCGCGTCGCCGAGCTCCTCGCCCACGACGGCGGCGACCGCTCCCTCGCCCAGTGGAACGCGATCGGCCGCCAGGTCGAGGCGGCGCGCAAGGCCGTCGACGACCACCGGGTCGAAGCGCTCCGCGAGAAGGTGGACGCCTACTACGCGCTCCTCGCGCGGTCGGGCGTGAAGGACGACCACGTCGTCGCGGCGGTCCCTCCCCGCAAGGGTCGACCGCTCCGCGCCCTCGGGCTCGTGCTGCTCGCGCCGCTCGCGCTCGTCGGCGCGGTCAGCTTCTACCTGCCCTACCAGCTCCCCAAGCTCGCGGTCCGGCTCGCCGGCAGCGAGCGCGACGTCGTGTCGACCTACAAGCTCGGGATCGGGCTCGTCGCGTTCCCGCTGTGGCTCGCGGCGCTCCTGGTCACGGCCACGCTGGTCCTCCCCTCGCCGCACCGCTTCGTCGCGATCCCGGTGCTGCTGCTCGCCCCGCTCGCGGCCCTGCTGTTCCTGGATCGCCTCGACCCGGTGCGCGCCCAGTGGGCGACCACGCCCGCGGGCTCGTCCCTCGGCGGGGCTCGGCTCGAAGAGCTGCGCGGCGCTCGGAAGCAAGCCACCGACGCGATCGCCGCGCTGCGCACGGAGCTCGGACTCTGATGGACAACCAGAAGCTCGTCGTCGTCATGGTGGGCTTGCCCGCCCGGGGCAAGACCCACGTCGCCCGCAAGCTGTCGCGCTACCTGTCGTGGCTCGGCTACCGCACGCGCCTGTTCAACGTGGGCAGCTACCGCCGCGCGCGCCTCGGCCCGGGCCAGTCCGCCGAGTTCTTCGACCCGACCAACGAGAGCGCGAACGAAGCGCGCCACGCCGTCTCCGCCGAGGCGCTCGAGGACCTGATCAAGTTCGTCGAGCGCGAGGGCCGGGTCGGCATCTTCGACGCGACCAACACCACCCGGGAGAAGCGGGCGTGGGTGGAGCAGCGGTGTCGAGCCGCCGGGTTCGACGTGCTCTTCGTGGAGCTCGTCTGCGACGACCCCATCGTGATCGAGGTGAACGTCCGCGCCACCAAGACGCTCTCGCAGGACTACGAGGGCATGGACCCGGAGCAGGCCACGCGCGACTTCCGCGCGCGGATCGAGAACTACGAGCGCGTCTACGAGCCGCTCGACGAGTCCGACGGGCGGTTCGTGAAGGTCATGGACCTCGGGCAGACCGTCGTCGCCCACCGCATCCACGGCTACCTCGAGAGCCGCATCGTCGCCTTCCTGCTCGCGAGTCGCCCCACGCGCCGGGTGGTCTGGTTGAGCCGGCACGGCGAGAGCCGCTTCAACGCCCAGGGCCGCATCGGCGGCGACAGCGAGCTCACCTCGGCGGGTCAACTCTACGCGGAGAACCTCTCCCGGTTCGTCGCCCAGCACAACGAGGCCGACGCGCCACCGGTGATCCTCACGAGCACCCTGCGTCGGACCATGCAGACGGCCGCTTCGATCCCCCACCCGAAGACCGCGCTCCGCGCCCTCGACGAGCTGAACGCGGGCATCTGCGACGGGCTGACCTACGCCCAGATCGCCGAGCGGTATCCGAGCGAGTACGCGTCGCGGGCCGAGGACAAGCTCCGGTATCGCTACCCAGGAGGCGAGTCGTACGAAGACGTCATCCAGCGCCTCGAGTCGGTCATCTGGGAGATCGAACGTTCGATCCGACCGGTGCTGGTCGTCGCCCACCAAGCCGTCGTCCGCGCGCTCTACGCGTACTTCATGGACTGGTCACCGGAGGTCTGTCCACACCTCGACGCGCCGCTCCACACCGTCCTCGAGCTGTCACCCCAACCGTACGGCTGCGAGGAACGACGCTATCCGCTCGGCCCGCTGCCGCCGCGCGCCCAGCCGCTGCTCGGAGGGCGACACCGGTAACGAATTGCGCTACGGCGCGACTCTCAGAGAGGCGAGCTCGGCCCATCGTGGCCACCTCACCTGTCACGAGCCACGCTCTTCTACATGCCAGGGGGTGCACCCGCCCCCGCATGCGCTAAGGTGCCCACGATGCCCACGACCGCCGCGCGCGCTGCGCGTGCCTTCGCCCGTCCCGCCCTGCTCCCGTTCGTCGCGTGCGCGTGCGCCGCAACCTTCGCGGCCTGCAGCGACGACCCGCCGGCGACCACTCCGGACACTGGGATCGACTCCGGCGTCGTCGACTCGGCCGTCGCCGACAGCGCCAAGGACAGCGGCGCGACCGACTCGGCGACCGACTCCACCGCGACCGACAGCAAGTCCGACGTCACCGACGTGGGCGACGCGGCCGAGGTCTGCACCCTACCGTTCAGCACCAAGCTGTCCGAGATGGGCCTCTACTCGAACATCACGACCAAGGCGATCGCCCCGGCCAACGTCGAGTTCAAGCCCACCTACGAGCTGTGGACCGACGGCGCCGCCAAGCGTCGCTGGATCAACATGCCCGCGGGCAAGAAGATCGACTCCACCGACATGGATCAGTGGCAGTTCCCGGTCTGCACCTCCTTCTGGAAGGAGTTCGTGCGCGACGGGAAGATCATCGAGACCCGCCTCTGGCGTCGCATCAGCAAGGACGAGTATCTCTTCGGCACCTACGTCTGGAACGAGGCCCAGACCGAGGCCACCTGGACCCTCGACGGCGTGAACAACGCGCTCGGCACCGCACACGACGTGCCCAATCTCGCGGCCTGCCTGCGGTGCCACGAGGGCATCAAGTCGCGTGGTCTCGGCTTCGGCGCCGTGCAGCTCGCCAAGTCCCCCGGGCTCGACCTCGCGGGTGTGAGCGCCAAGGGGTGGTTGACCACGCCCCCCATCGGCGGCAAGGACTACGGCATTCCCGGCAACCCCACCGAGGCGGCGGCGCTCGGCTGGCTCAACGCCAACTGCGGTCACTGTCACAACCCGTCGAACACCACCGTCTGGACGCAGACGGACATGGTCCTGCGGGTGTATCCGCTCGAGGGCGCGGCGGCCGACACCAAGCTGTACAAGACGAACGTCGGCGTCCCGAACATGAGCTACAAGCCGTCCAGCGGCCCGTTCGTGCGCATCGATCCGGGCTCCACGAGCACGAGCACCCTCTTCGTACGCGACGCGACCCGCGACGGAGGCTCGGTCCAGATGCCGCCGGTCGGCACCGAGATCGTCCACCCCGAGGGCCTCGCGGCGGTCAAGGCGTGGATCGACTCGCTGCCGAAGACCCCCAAGCCCGACGCGGGAACCGACTGAGCCCACTCGACGGAGGGGCTCCGCGTCCCGACCTTTTGGCGTTCTTGACCCTTGGGCTCGTCCGGGCTCTTGGGCTAGGCTGCGCGGCGATGCGTACGACCTCGTGGATCCTCTCGGCGGTGCTCGTTTTCCAGGCGCTGCCCGTCAGCGACCTCGCCCAGGCGGCAGAGGTGGCCATCAGCGAGGAGGCGCGCCAGCACTTCAAGGCCGGCGTCAACCTCCTCAACGACCCGGATGGCGCTCGCTACGAGGAGGCCTATCGCGAGTTCAAGGCCGCGTACGGCGCCTCGCCTTCGTGGAAGATCCTCGGCAACCTGGGCCTGTGCGCGATGAAGCTCGAGCGCGACGGCGAGGCCATCGACGCCTACGAGAAATACCTCGCCGACGGCGGGAAGGACGTCGATCCCGCCGAGCAGTCGCAGATCAAGACCGACCTCACCACCCTCAAGACCGGCGCGGCCAAGCTCGAGCTCAAGGTCTCCCCGGCCGACGCGATCGTCACCGACACCCGGGTCCCCGTGAAGGGCGACAAGGTGATGAACCTCTACCCGGCCACCGCCGGTGTCGTCTCGATCCGGGTGCGCCCCGGCCACCACGTGCTGACCGTGAAGGCCGACGGCTTCGACACGCAGACCCTCGAGATCGATCTCCCCGCGGGCGGGGCCATCACCAAGGACATCACGCTCAAGAAGCCCGAGATCGCGCCGCCTCCTCCCGTGGGCTCCAAGACCACGAGCGCGCGTCCGGTGACGACCGGCGTCATCATCGGCGGCGTCGCCACGGGCGTCCTCTTGCTCGGCGGCGGCGTGGTCGGCGTCATGGCCCTCGGCAAGAACGGCGACTACAAGACCAAGAACGACGGCAGCGACCCTGCGGCAGCCGAGAAGCTCCGCACCGACGGCAAGACCCTCAACACCGTCGCCGACATCCTGCTCGCAGGAGGGATCGTGGCGGCCGGCGTGACCATCTTCCTCTTCGTGTCCCGGCCCACGGTCCAGGTCTCCACCAAGGACAACGGCGGAATCCCGGCCAAGACCGGCTTCAGTGTAGGTGTGACTCCCATCGTCACCACCCAGGGCGCAGCGTTCTCTTTGTCGGGTGCCTTCTGACCGTTCGGCAGGTCCTGCTCGCCGAGACACCTGGGACCGAGACCGTTTTGCCGCTTCGTTCGTTTTGAGGGAAACGCCTCCAGGTGTTACCCTGACGCAATGAGGGGGCGGAACGAGGTCATCGGGGAGTCATGGCGGAGTTGAATCTCGAAGGCCGGGTGCTGGCCGAAAAGTACGAACTGACCCGACTGCTCGGCCAAGGCGGCATGGGGCAGGTCTGGGAGGCGCGCAACCACCTCGGCAAGCGCTTCGCCGTCAAGCTGCTCCTGCAGAACGACGAGCTGAACGGCGATCCGGCGCTGGCGCAACGCTTCTTCCGCGAAGCCAAGGCCTCGGCGGCGATCGAGAGCGAGCACATCGTCGAGGTCTACGACACCGGCATCGATCCGCAGACCCGCTGCCCGTTCATCATCATGGAGATGCTCAAGGGCGAAGACCTCGAGCACACCATCGAGCGCATCGGCCCGATGGCGCCCGTCGGTGCCTCCCGCATCGTCGCGCAGGCCGCGGCCGGCCTCGGCCACGCCCACGCCGCGGGCATCGTCCACCGCGACATCAAGCCCGCGAACATCTTCATGACGACGCGCGGTCCAGGGGACTACGTCGTCAAGCTGCTCGACTTCGGCATCGCCAAGCAGCAGATGGACAAGCTCGCGAGCACCGATGGCGCCGGGCTCACCAAGACTGGCTCGATGCTCGGCACGCCGCTCTACATGAGCCCCGAGCAGGCGCGTGGCCTCAAGAGCGTCGACGCCCGCACCGACATCTGGTCGCTCGGCATGTGCCTCTACGAGGCGCTCTCGGGCCGTGTGCCGTGGGGCGACGTGGAGACCCTCGGCGAGCTGATCCTCTCCATCTGCTCGCGGGACGTCCCGAACCTGCAGGACATCGCGCCGTGGGTCCCGCCGGAGCTCGCGCGCGTCGTCGCGCAGTCGCTCGAGCGCGACGTCAGCAGGCGCATCCCCACGGCCGACGCCTTCGTCGAGGCGCTGCGTCCGTTCTGCGGCGGCTCGCTGCAGCTCGCGCCCGAGGTGCTCGTCGGGGTCGACGAGGCCCAGCGCCAGACCACGGCGCCGCGGATGTCGCAGCAGATGTCGCAGACCGCGGCCGCCGCGCCGCCGGTCACCGTCGGCCAGAGCCAGCCCGGGCTGGTCCCCGTGCCCACCACGGAGCCCGCCAAGAAGGGCACGCCCATGGTCGCGATCGCCCTCGCGGCGGTCGTCGTGCTGGCCGGCGGCGGCGTCATCGCCATGAAGCTCATGGGCGGAGGCTCTGCGGCCGCCAGCGAGAAGAAGGTCGAGGCGCCCGCCAAGCCGGAGACGACCGAGAAGGCCGACGACAAGGGCGACAAGCCCAAGCCCGAGGCCTCCAAGACCGCCGAAGAGCCCAAGCCGAAGCCCGACGAGCCCAAGGCGCCCGCCTCGGTCGAGCCAACCGCCACTGCGTCCGTCAAGCAACCGCTGGTCGCCGGCCCGGTCATCCCGGGCAAGCCGGCGGTGCCCACGGCCAAGCCGTCCGCTTCGGTCGCAGCACCGCCTGCCACGACGGCGGCGCCCGCGGCGTCGAGCGGCCGCATCATCCGCAAGGACATCTGAGGCCTCGCGCGTCGCCGGGCCTCGAGCGTCGCCGGGCCTCGAGCGTCCCGCGCTCGCCCCCGACGCCCTTCAGGGGCCCGCGCGTCAGGGACTGCGCCTCGGGGACCTGCGCCTCAAGGACAGGGGAACTCGTTCGGAGCCTTGACGGCGAGCAGGATCGGCTGCAGCTCCGTGGGCGGGTTCCACGAGGTGCCCGAGCGCTTCTTGAACACGGGAGCCTTGTCGGTGCCGGTGATCTCGAGCGCGGCGATCTCGAACGCGACCGCGCTGGCCCGGTAGGGCGCCAGCACCGTGTGCGTGTACGGCTCGAAGTACAGACGCTGACCGGAGCGGCCGAGGCCGAAGACGCTGGGCGTGCCGTCGAAGGCGAGCGGGACGCCATAGACCT
>JAEUKC010000098.1:0-7221 GCA_016794445.1 Myxococcales bacterium | reverse complement strand
CTCGCTGCGCAGGATCGCCTGCGAGAGCCAGAAATCCACCGTCGCCGAGCAGAACAGGATCGCGAGGTAGGCCCAGCCGATGCGCGGGTGGGCGGGGCCGTAGTCGAACCGGGTGTAGAACCAGGCCGAGGCGAGCACGAGCAGCAGGGTCCGCAGCAGGTGGCGGAAGCGGCCGGCCCACGCTCCGATCCCCCAGAACGTGACGAAGATCACGGCGAAGAACGCCGCGTATTGCAGCGACGCGAAGCTCACCCGTGCTCGGCGTACGCTTTCATCAGCGCGGTGTAGAGGAGGTCGCCGAGGAGCGCCGCCCCCACCGTGGTCGGGTGGGTGAGGTCGCCGCCGCCGAGCTTGGGCGTGGCCTTCACCCAGCGACCCATCGAGCCGGGCCCGCCCATCGAGGCGAGCGTGTCCCAGAACGCGCACCCGGCCTTGAAGGCCACCTTGCGCTGCGCGGCGCCGAGGAGCGGGATGATCGGGCGCGTCTCCAGGCCGCCGTTGCCGTGGCCGGCGCGGTCCATGGTGCCGACCACGAGGCACCCGGCCTCGGGCAGCGCGGCCCGCACGTGCTCGAGGACCTTGGCGAGGGTGGCCTCGTACTGCTCCATCGGGAACGCGGTGTCTTCGCTCTCGTTGGTCCCGTACTGCAGGATCACGAGGTTCGGGTTGCGGGCCCGGAGCGACTCGGCCCAGTGGGCGGTGTCGTTCACGTCGAGCAGGCGGGCGCGGCCGCCGTTCACGCCGAGGGCGTCCCAGACCACCCCGGCCACGTCGCGCTCGAGCACGGTGCCGAAGAACCGGGCCTCGGAGCCGCCGAGCGGGCGGAACTCGATCGAGTGCTCGCCGTCGGGGACGGGGTAGGTCTTGAGGACCAGCTTCTTGCCGCCGCCCTTGGGGGCGCGGGTGGAGAGGGTCTCGACGTGCTTGCCGTCGATGCTGACGTGGACCGAGCCGGCGTCGGGCTGCTCGAGGTAGTGCACCTCGAACCGCGAGACGCGCCGGCCGAACATCTCTTTTTCGCTCTGGGGGTCACCGGGGACGGGCTTGCTGGTCGAGAAGCCGGCATTGGCCTTGTCGTCGGTGGTCCGGAACGTGGCGCCGCCGTAGCCGTACATCTCGTCGGCCACCCGCGGGTTGACGATGCGGTTGGCGGTCCAGCCCTCGCCGTTCCAGTGGTTGACGTCCTGGTGGAAGTACCAGGCCCACGGCTTGGCGAAGAGCACGAAGCCGTGGCCCGCGTCGCCGAACTTGGTCTGGAAGCGCCGCCGCAGCGTGCTCGACATGTAGTCCGAGACGATCAGCGAATCGCCGTAGTGCGCCACGCGCGTGATGGCGCCGGGCGCGCCCTTCTCGGTCTTGGCGAGCGCCGCGAAGAAGCCGTCGAGCGCGTGGCCGGTCGGGTCCTCGATGGGCCGGAACGTGGCGCCGACCGAGACCGCGACGTCGGAGAGGACCACGGGCGCGGCCTTGCCGGCCCCGACCTTGACCTGCATCTCGGCGGGCGGCGCCTCCTTCATGGCGGGCGGCACCTCGTTCTTGGCGGCCGCGAGCTTCACGTCGCCGTACTCCGCGACGAGGCCGCTGGAGGCGGGCGCGTTCGACCTCTGCTTGCCGAACAGCCGGAACGGCTCGAGCTTCGGGTGCGCGTAGGGGATGGCGGCCAGGATCCCGAACCAGAGGGCCACCTGCACACCTCGGGTGGAGAAGAGGCTCTTGCCCTTGGGCCCCTCGCGGGGGCCCTCGCCGAGGCTGACCTCGACGGGGAGCGGCGTGTGCGCTTCGGCGACCTGCGGTTCTTTCGACTGCGACGACGATTCGGACATCGAGAGGCCGCGCGAGACTAGCACCGGTGGTAGATCGTCGAACACCCCCCGTGCGGATCGCCCTCCCGCTCCTCGCCTCGTTCGCCGTCGCGCTCGTGCTCGGGCCGAGCCCACGGGCCGCGCCGGCCAAGAAGCCCCCTCCCCCCGCGCCGACCCCCACGCCACCCCCGCCTCCGCCGCCCCCCAAGCTCTCGGTGGAGTTCGGCGCCTGCCCGCGCGAGCCGCTCTCGGAGCTCGACGGCACGGGGCTCGTCGCGATGATGCGCAAGCGGTGCCGCAACCTCAAGGTGCCGGACGGCAGCGCGGCCACCGACATCGCCGACGACGACCTGATCGTGGTCCTGTGCGTCAAGCAGATCGAGGGCGGCAACGAGGCGATCGAGGTCAAGCAGTGCGGGCTCAAGGCCCACGTCGCCGGGGACGGCACGCTCGTGCCCATCGGCGCCGACGGCGAGCTCACCCTCGCGCTGCGTGCCGATCGCCTCGAGAAGACCGCGCACCCGGCGAACGGCGCCGTCCTCACCCTGGTGGTGTCGTGGTCGGGCAAGGGCCTCGAGGCGGGCGAGGCGCGCGCGCCGCTGTCGTTCCGTCGCTCGTTCGAGGGCTACGGGGCCGGGCGCTGGGTGTGGATCCCGGCCCCGATGATCACGACCGACCTCACCTGGGCCTCGCCGCGCGGCTACCGGTTCGGGATCACCCCGCTCGCGGTCGCCGCCGGCGCGAAGTTCAACGTCGGCGCGCGGGCCTACTTCGGCACGAGCGTGTTCGTCGCCTGGAACCTCCTCGTGCCCAACGACGTCACCACCCTGAGCAACGGCACCGGCGTGCGCCTCAACTACCGCGCGTTCGGCGCGGGGCTCCTCCTCGACGCCGCGGGATACCTCGGCGTGGGCGTCGGCGTGGGCCACACGTTCACGAGCGATGCGCGCACGGATCTGCGGTTCTGGCTCTATTTCGGGCCGAGGCTGCTCTCGTTCGTGCAGTGAGCCAGGTGTGCCACCCCCGGTCTCGGGGGTCGCAGTCACGCCGACGGCACGCCGGACTCTCGCCTTCGATCGAGTGTTGGCCACCATCTTGCTCAGGGGTCGGCCATGCGCACCACCACGCCCCTCTTCCTCCTCGCCTTGCTCCTGCCCGCCTGCGGCGCGCGCCTCGACGTGGCCCCGACCGACGACGCCGGCACCGACACGGGCACGACCGGCGACACCGGCGCGGACGTCGGGCCGACGTGTGCGCCCTCCGAGTGCGGCGCATCCCCAGGCGCGCCGGCTCCCTGCCCCGACGGGACGATCCCGGCCGACGTCTGTCGACGCGGCACCGATGGCGTCTGTCGCTGGACCACGACTGGATGCCCCCCGGCCAAGGCGTGCGGGGCGTTCCCCGGCGGTGCGTGCGCGAGCGGGCAGTACTGCAGGTTCGCGAGCTGCCCCGCGCCGGGCTCCACGGGCAGCTGCACGCCCACCCCGACCGCGTGCCCCAAGAACTACGACCCCGTCTGCGGCTGCGACGGCGTCACCAACCACAACGCGTGCGCCGCGGGCCAGGCCGGCGCGAGCATCGCGGCCCCCGGCGCCTGCTCCACGACCCGCACCTGCTTCTCCAACGCCGAGTGCGGCAAGGCAGAGTTCTGCAGGATGGCCGACGGCCTGTGCCTCGACACGCCGATGCCCGGCGGCGGAGAAGGCCCGACGCCGCCTTCCCCGGCCGGCACCTGCGCGAAGCGCCCGGCCGGCTGCCCGGACAAGTGGGACCCAGTCTGCGGTTGCGATGGCACCACGTTCGGCAACCGCTGCGACGCCGAGAGCGCCGGGGTGAACGTGCAGCATTCTGGCACCTGCGAAGGCCCGCCTCCGCCGCCCCCCGACGGCACCTGCGGTGGCTTCCTCGGCACCGTCTGCGGGCCGAAAGAGTGGTGCGACTACCCGTCCACCAGCTGCGGCGGCGCCGACGAGACCGGCAAGTGCACCCCACGCCCCGTGGCCTGCCCGAGCACCTACGCCCCCGTCTGCGGCTGCGATGGCAAGACCCACGTCAACGAGTGCGTCGCCCACAGCAGCGGCGTCGACGTCGCGGCCAAGGGCCCCTGCAAGTAGCCCGTTCGCGGGGCCGATCCTCAGCGCCGGCGCAGGCGAAGAATCCCCTCGCGGTCCGCGAGCTCCGCCTGCGCCTCGAGGTCGGCGGCCAGCCGCGCGGCCGCCTCGTCGCCGGCGAACAGCGCACGCAGCACGCGGGCGTGGTTCTCGTAGGCGAGCGCGTAGGCGAACGGCAGCGCCGTCTCGAGCGAGGGCGCCCGGAGGTCGGTCCGCTTCATGGTGCAGCCCTCGCACCGGTCGTGGCGGGCGAACGACGTGGCGCGCTCGACGAAGGTGACCTTGGCCGCCGCGAACCCCTCGGCGTCCACGGCCTCGACCAGGATGCCGTGGGGCACGAACTGCGTGGCCTCCTGCAACCCGGGCTCGCGATCGAGGATGTCGGGCGAGAGGAAGATGCGGCGCCGGCCCGCGTTGGCGAGCACGATCTCGCGCGTGGAGACGAGGAAGCGCTCCCCCTGCTCGAGCACCACCCGACGGGGGGGTGGGAGCGCGAGGTCCGGGTGCCAGCGCGCGAGCTGACGACGCCGCCACTCGAGGTGCATCTGGCCCGGCGAGAACACGATCGAGCGGCCGCACCGGTGCTCCACCCCGCAGGTCCAGAGCTGGGCGCCGTTGGCCGCGTCGCCGGAGAGGAGCACGAGGGAGCCGTCGGGCACGTCGCGCATCAGATCGTGGGCGTAGGCGAGCCCCCGCCGCTGACCACGGAGGTCCACGTCGGCCGCGTGTGTCAGCAATGGCAGCAGGAACGCGAGGCCGACGACCGGCCGTAGCCACTCGGGGAGCGGGATCGCCGCGAGCGCGAGGCCGAGGAGCAGCGCGACCGGCACGGCCGACATGGTGGCGAAGCGCTCGGCGTAGGCGCGCCCGTGCTCCCCCTCCACCTCGAGCCCGTTGAGCACCGCGAAGACCGGCCCAGTGAACAGCAGGAGGAGGACCAGCGCGAGCGCCAACGGCCGGCGATCGGGGATCGCGCGCGCCGAGAGCAGCAGCAGCACGAGCCCGACGAAGGCGCCGAGCGCGAGGGGCAGCGTGAAGCCGCGGGTCATCCCCTCGATCCATCCGGACACCGAGGCGTCCCACGGCACGTGCGCGGTGCCGAGGTGCGGGGAGAAGAGCCCTCCGTAGTCCTTGCGGGTGACCAGGGCCACGAGATCGTCGAAGCCGCCGACGTCTCCCCACGACGCCCTCGGTTGCCGGCGCGCGAGGAGAGGGATCGCACCGTACGCGACCAGGATCGGCCCGCCGAAGGCGGCGAGGCAGCGACCGAGCAGCCCCGGATCGGTTCGCAGCCGCTCGTGCACGCGGCCCACGAGGAGGAGGACGAGCAGGCCCGGCGCCACCAGCGCGATCATCTGGTGGTGCGCCGAGGCGAGCCCCGCGACCGCCGTGAAGGCCAGGACCTGCCGCTCGGGTCGGCGCGCTCCACCGAGCCCGAGCTCGACCCCGAGCGCGATGGCACCAGCGGCGAACAGGTCGAGGAGCGGGAACACCTCGGCGTAGAGCGAGCCGTGGAAGAAGCTTCGGGCGAACGCGAGGGAGAGCGCACCCCCGACGGCAGCCCCCAGGTGGCCGGTGAGCCGCAGGAGCACGTGGCACACGAGCCCCACGGTGAACGCGTGGCAGACCGCCGAGAACACGTGCAGCCGGTACGGCACCTCGCCGAACGGCAGGAGCGCGAAGAGCCGTCCGAGGAAGGTCCAGAGCGGATACCCCGAGGGCTGGGCGACGCCGAGCATCTTCGCCGCGCTGACGAAGACGGCCGAGTCCCCCTGGAGCGAGAGCGTCGGCGCGACCCGCGGCAGGTAGACGAGCAGCGCGAACAGGCCCACCAGCACGGAGGCGCGCGCACGCGTCGGGTGCAGGGTCCCCTTGCGCCGCTTCCTCACCGCCATCGGGACCGCACCGTAGCGCGGCCTGTGCGACACTGGGTGCATGAGACCCGTCGTCCTGCTGGCCCTGCTGGTTCTGTCGGCGTGTGGGGGGCGCGGCGCCCGCACCGGCTCGGACGGCGCGGGCGGCGCGGGCGCCGTGAGCAGCGCGGTGGACGGTGCGTGCTGGCCCGTCCGGCCCCTCCGCCTCGACGCCCTCGAGCACGGGAACGAATGGGAGCCCATGAGCGCCGTCGAAGCCGACGGACAGATCGTCCACCTCGCCAAGGGACGGCGACCCATGGGGCGCCTCGTGAACGACCAGCTCCTCGCCGCCAGTGGCAAGGTCGTCGGTGCCTGCAACGACCACCACGAGATCGTCTTCGACGGGACGACCTCGAAGGCGCACTTCGACGCCGAGGGCGCGTTCGTCGAGGACAAGGTGCGCATCCTCGTGACGGACGACGGCGTCGTGCACATGACCAGCCGAGGCAAGACGATCTTCGGCTCGGGAGGAAAGGGGCAGGCGCGGGTGGTCGGCCCGGTCTCCGAGGCGCGCCGCACCGCGGCCTTGCTGGTCCTGCTCTCGCTCGGCGGTCCCCCGAGCTAGCCCGCGACCGCGAGGAAGCACACCTCGCCGCTGCGCGCGTGCGCGTCGACGGCCGTGACGCACACCGTCCGCCCACCCTCGGCCTGGGCGACCCAGCCCGGAACCTCCAGGATCCACGGCCCGTGGCCCAGGCGGAACACGGTCGCCTCGGGATCCAGCACGCGGACCTCGACCTGCTCGATCTCCACGTCCGGGGTGACCGTCACGGTGAGCGTGCGCCCTTCCTTCGGGATCACGAGCCGCAGCTGTCCGAGGTCGAACGTGGGGATCGGGTCGACGATCTTCACCGTGGGGCCGCTGGTCGACTGCGCCTCGCGCTCGCCCTCGGCGCTCGAGCACCCCGCGATGGCAACGCCGAGGAATCCTGCCCAGAACCGGCGACGGCGGCGCGCCACGACGAGGGCGCCGAGGAGCAGCGCAGCCCCGAACGTCCCTCCGCGACGACCCACGCCCGACACCGTACACCCCTCCTCGGGCTTGAGCGGCGCGGGCGTCACCCGGTTGGTCCCCCCGCACCCGGGCGCACCACAGGTGGCGATCGCGATGTCCCGCGCGTACGAGACCGCGAGCGAGGCGTCGAGCAGACCGTCCCCACAGCCCTGCGGACACCCCTCGCCCTTCGGCGCCACGCTCGCGCGACGCAGCACCGCGCCCACCACCTCGGGCGGCAGCCCGGGCGCCACGGCGCGCACCAGCGCGGCGACGCCGCTCGCGTACGCGGCGGCCTGCGACGTGCCCGCCGCGAACGCGAACACGGGCTGGTTGTTGTCGCGCAGGTAGGAGGTGGACCAGATGGCGGCGGGCGTGTCCGACTCGATGGGCGCGTC
>JAEUKC010000071.1:0-7774 GCA_016794445.1 Myxococcales bacterium | reverse complement strand
GAGGCGGTAGGCGTCGAAGGCGAGCGCGTCGACCTTGGGAGAATCGGCCTTGTTCGCCGCGTAGATCACGGGTTTGCTCGTGCCGCGCAGCAGCTGGACGGCTTCGCGGTCGGCGTCGGTCACGTCCATCGTGCCGTCCAGCACGCACACGATCACGTCGGCCTCGGCGATGGCGGCGCGGACGTGGCGCGCGATGCCCTGGCGCATCGGGTCGTCGCTGTCCGGGTCCCAGCCGCCGGTGTCGACCAGCGTGTACTCGGCGCCGCGGGCGAAGGCGTCGGCGTAGTGGCGGTCGCGCGTGACGCCGGGCTCGTCGTGGACGATCGCGAGGCGCGCGCCGGCGAGGCGGTTGAACAGCGTGGACTTGCCCACGTTCGGTCGACCGACGATGGCGACGATGGGGCGACCCCCGAGGCCGGCGCGGGCGCTGGCGGGGATCGGGTCTCTCTGGTGTGGGCGGGGGGCGAAGTGCTTGGTCATGAGTAGAAGGTCAGCCACTCGGGGTGGGACGTGTCGCGGCCGCGGACCACGTCGAAATAGCGCTCCTGGAGGCGCTTGGTGATGGGGCCAGGGCGACCGTCGCCGATGGCGCGGTGGTCGCATTCGCGGACGGGGGTGACCTCGGCGGCGGTGCCGGTGAAGAAGCACTCGTCGGCCAGCCACAGCTGGTCGCGGGTGATGCGCTCCTCGAGCACGGGGATGCCCTCTTCGCGGGCGAGGGTCATGATCGTGTCGCGGGTGATGCCGGCGAGGATCGACGACGACAGCGGCGGGGTCACGAGGGCGCCCTTGCGCACGACGAAGATGTTCTCGCCCGTGCCCTCGCTGACGTAGCCCTGCGTGTCGAGCATGATGGCCTCGTCGTACCCGCCGAGCTTGGCCTCGCGCTTGGCGAGGATGCTGTTGGTGTACTGGCCGACGAGCTTGCCCTTGGCGAGCGACACGTTGACGTGGTGGCGGGCGAAGCTGCTGATCTTGGCGCGGATGCCGTTCGCGAGCGCCTCCTTGCCGAGGTAGCTGCCCCAGCGCCAGGCCACCACCGCGACCCGCGTGGGGTTGTCGGCGTAGATGCCCATGGCGCCGTCGCCCACGAAGGCGAGCGGGCGCAGGTAGCCGGCCTCGAGCTGGTTCCGCTGGAGGACGGTGACGCAGGCGGCGCAGAGCTCCTCGCGCGTGAACGGCACGCTCATGAGGGCCAGCTTGCATGAGTCGAACAGCCGGTCGACGTGCTCGCGCAGCCGGAACACTGCCGAGCGCCCGTCGGCGCGCTGGTAGGCGCGGATGCCCTCGAACGCGCCGAGGCCGTAGTGCAGGGTGTGGGTGAGGACGTGGACCTGGGCGTCGGCCCAGGGGACGAGCCCGCCGTCCATCCAGATCTCGGCGAGCGCATCGACCATGCGCGGCCTGTACCGTTGCCTTTGGCCGCTGTCACGCCGGGCACCCCGCTGCGCCCGCAAGTCACCCTCGACGCGCGCCGGCCGGCCGGGTCTGATGGAGGCCGCATGGCCCAAGAACAACCCCGCGTCCGGCTCGGCGAGCTGTTGGTTGCGGCCGGCGTCCTCACGGACGCGCAGCTCGGCGAGGCCCTGGCGCTGCAGAAGGCCGAGGGCAGCAAGCGGCGCCTCGGACGGCTGCTCGTCGAGCAGAAATTCGTCGAGGAGACCCTGCTCACCCAGGTGCTCGGGCGCCAGCTCTCGGTGCCGTGGGTCTCGCTCTATCACGTGGATTTCTCGCGCCAGCTGCTCAACCTCGTCCCGCGCGAGGTGGCCGAGGGGTACGGGCTCATCCCGGTCTACGTGCGCCACGTCCGCGGCCAGGGCGAGACCCTCTACGTCGCGACCGACGACCCGACCAACGACGAGGGCCTCAAGCGCGTGTCGGGCTTCGCGGGGCTCCCGGTGCGGGCCATGATCGCCTCGGCGAGCGACATCCGCGCCGCCATTCGCGCGTACTACGGCGGCGGCACGGCGAGCGTGCCGAAGCAGCCGACCGCGCCGGCCGTGCAGGTGGCCAAGGAAGAGCCGGCCGACGAGCCGCCCCCCACGCGGGTGAGCGTGCCCCACGCCAAGGCGGCCGCCCCACCCCCTGCTCCGACCGCTGTGGCGGCTCCCCCCGAGGCCAAGCTCGAAGTCGTCGCCGAGCCGACGCCCGTCGCCCCGACCGCGCCCGTCGCGACCGCGCCCGTTGCACCTGCTGCGCCCGCCCCGCCCGTGGACGACAGCCCCGAGATCGAGGCCCGGTCGATCACGCTGCCGCCCAGGAGGGGCAAGGGCAAGGCCATCGCCCTCACCTTCCTCGACGGGACCCAGATCTCCCTGCCCGCGCCCCGCACCCGTCGCGGCGCCGAGCGCCCCGAGCCCAAGGCCGAGGAGCCCGAGGAGGGCGCAGAGCACGAGCTGACCGCGCGCGATCTCGTCAGCGCGCTCCGGGCCGTCTCGCACGGCGCCGACGCGAGCGAGATCCTCGGCGAGAACCCGCGCTGGGAGGCCATGTTCGCCGCGCTGCTCTCGCTGCTGCTCCGCAAGCACCTCATCGCCGACTGGGAGTTCGTCGAGGAGTTCCGCAAGTACTGAGGCGCTCGACCTCGGCTCGTTTCGCTCAGCGAGAGGTGCGCGCCTTCTCGGTGGGCCGGGCCTCGATCTCCGGCGTCGTCGCGGGGATGCGCCGCGCGTGGCGGCCCATGTTCTTCGCGTAGTGGTAGGGCACGCCCTCGAGCGGCACCGCGGCGAGCATCCGCTCGAGCTCCCGCGCGTCCTCGGGACGGTCGTGGATGCGCTTCTTGAGGCAGATCGCGATCGCGTCGTCGAGCTCCTTGGGGATGGGCAGATCGGGGCGACGCTGACGCATGGGCGGCGGCACCTGCCGCTGGTGCAGGTCGAGCAGGTCGCGACGGTTGGTGCTCTTGATCGGCAGGTCGCCCGTGACCGCCTCGTAGACCAGCACCCCGAGCTCGTAGAGATCGGTTCGCGGCTCGACGGCCGCGCCGATGCACTGCTCGGGCGCCATGTACTCGGGCGTCCCCAGCGTGTACCCGTCCTGGGTCAGCTTCTCGGCGGCCGCGGAGGCGCCCGGACCGAGCTTCGACATGCCGAAGTCGAGCACCTTCGCGCTCTCTCCGTCGTCGCACAGGAAGACGTTGCCGGGCTTGAGATCGCGGTGCACCACGCCGAGATCGTGCGCGGCCGCGAGCGCGTTGCACACCTGGCGGAACACGTGGATCGCATACCCAGGCCCCAGCGGGCCGTCGCGGTGGAGCTTCTCGGCGAGCGACCGCCCGCGGAGGAGCTCCATCACCACGTAGATCGAGCCGTCGGGCAGCTGGTCGAGGTCGACCACCTTGACCACGTTGGGGTGGTCGATCGCGCTCGCCACCTGCGCCTCGCGACGGAGGCGGGCGATCTCGGCGCCGTCCTTGGCCGCGGCGCCGCGCAGCACCTTCACCGCGACCTGCGTGCCGAGGCTCACGTGCTCCGCGGCGTGCACCACGCCGATGCCGCCCGAGCCGATGCGCTTGCCGATCCGGTACTTGCCGCCCAGCACGGTGCCGACGAGGTCACCCTGGGTGGCGATGGGCGCGTCGCCCCGCAGCTCGAGCCCGCGCTCGAGGGCGGCGATGCGCACGCGCTCGGCGGCGCGGTCCCGCTCCTGGGCGGTCCGGAGGGCGCGCTGACGGGCGACGACGAAGGCCGCGCCGCCGAGGAGCACCCCGGAGATGCCCCCCGCGATCCCCCCGCCGAACGGCGCGACCGCCGCGGCGCCGACGACGGCCCCGCCCGCCGCGAGGACCAGCGGGAAGCGGCGGTCCACCTCGGGCAGCCGGATGGTCACGTCGTAGACGCACGCCTCGGCTCCCTGGGCGACGCTCTCCACGATCTGGACCTCCGCGGGCGGCAGACCGAACAACGTGGTCAAGCCAGCGAGCTGCACGGCCCGCATCCGCGTGAAGAGGTCGTCCGTCTCGGCGGCCTCCTCGGGACGGGGTCGGTGGGTGACGCGCACGACCCGCACGAGCCCGTTCGGGGGCTGCTCTTCGACGCTGTACTCGCCGACGCGCGTCAATTCGGCGGAGTGCGCCGCCAGATAGCGGTAGGCGTCGAGGGGATCCTTCGCCTCTCGCACGAGGCGCACCCACACCCCGAGCGCCTCTGGATGCGAGACGAGCGGCGCGGCGCTCTTGAGGGCCTCGCTCCCCTGCTCCTCCTGGAGCGCGATGAGGACTCGCCGCGCCGCCTCCACCGACACCCACCCCGTCTCCTGCGCGAGCGCCTGCGGATCGACGTCGGCGCCCCCGAGGAGCATGCCCGCGGCTTCCTGGCCGGCGACCTCTGCATACCGCAGCGTGAAAATCTTCAACGAGGCGGCACGCAGCTCCTCCCGCATCCCGGAGCTTCCGCGGCTGGGAACGCGAGACGAGCGACCGGTGGAGGGGGGTCCTTCGGACGACATCCAGAGCGACCAGCGTCGCAAGATGCCGGGGCGAAGGCAACGGCTTCGACGCGCATGAGAAAACTGCCCCAGCCCAGCGCGCTTTCCGGTATGGATCGCGGCGATGCGACTGTTCTCCGCCAAGGTGCCGGTCATCGCCGCCGAGGTCGTCAAGAAGCTCGTGGCCGACGAAGACCTCGAGGCCGAGAATCCGGCCGAGGTCGAGAAGGACGTCGAAGGCGTCCTGAACGAGTACTTGCGCCTCGAGCGCGAGGTGCTCGCCAAGACCAAGGAGCTCATGGACGCGCGGAAGCTCCCGCCGTCGGAGTTCTCCCGGGTCAAGAAGAGCGTCGCCGAGCAGAAGGGCTTCAAGACCGGGGACGAGGTCGTCGACTTCCTGCTCGATCAGCTCGTCGAGAGCTTCCTCTACTCGAACAGCGTCGACGAGGTCTTCGCCAGCGACCTCGATCTGCGCCGCAAGATGGCGCCGGTCCTCAAGAAGCACATGGCCCTCGACGAGGAGCTCGACCGCGAGGTGCGCGCGCGCATCAAGCACGTCGAAGAGGGCACGGCGGCCTGGGACATCGAGTACCAGAAGGCGCTCGACGTCGTCCGCCGCGGCCGCGGCGTGAAGTAGGCACGCGGTCCCCCGGGTCTTCCGGAGCGCGCTTCTGGGCTTGGCGAGGGCGCGCGAGGGCCCGTAAGATGGCCTCGTGCGAAGCATGACCGGCTTCGGCGTGGGCGAGGCCGAGGCGCCGGCAGGCCGCCTCGTCGTCGAGGTGCGAGCGGTCAACCACCGCTTCCTCGACGTGCGCGTCCGCGCGCCGCGCGAGCTCGGCGACCTCGTCTCCTTCGCGGAGCACATCGCCCGCGAGCGCCTCGCGCGCGGGCGGGTCGAGATCGGCATCCGCGTGGAGGGCTCGGCCCCCACCGCCATCTCGCTGGACGGCGACCGCGCCCGCGCGGCCTTCCAGGCGCTGTCCGCGCTCCGCGACGAGCTCGCGCCCGGCAGCGAGGTGCCCCTCTCGCTCCTGGCGACCGTGCCCGATCTGTTCACCGCGGCCATCGACCGCGAGCGGGACTCGATGCGCGCGGCGTGCCGGACCGCCTTCGATCGAGCGGTCGACGCCCTCGAGCGCATGCGGGGGGACGAGGGCGCGGTCCTCGCCGAGGACCTGCGCACCCGCCTGCGCGCCGTGCGCAAGAGCGCCGAGGCCATCGCCATGCGCGGCCCACAGGTCGTCGACCACCACCAGCGTCGACTCCGCCAGCGCATCACCCGCCTCACCGGCCCCGAGGTCCCGCTCGATCCAGGGCGCCTCGAGCAGGAGATCGCCCTCCTCGCCGATCGCAGCGACGTGACCGAGGAGCTGACCCGCCTCGCCTCCCACTGCGCGCAGTTCGACGCCCTGGTGAACGGTCAAGAGGCGTGCGGCCGACGGCTCGACTTCCTCCTCCAGGAGATGGTGCGCGAGGTGAATACCATCGGCAGCAAGGCCCAGGACGCCGAGGTCGCACACCTGGTGGTCGAGGTGAAGAGCGAGCTCGAGCGGATGCGCGAGCAGGTCCAGAACGTCGAGTGAGCCCTCCTCTGCTACGCTGCGGGACGCCGATGACCGTGCTCGACGAGCTCCGCGCCGGGGCGGAGGATTTCCTCCTCCTCATCATCTCTTCGCCCTCCGGGGCGGGCAAGACCACCCTCTGCCGGAAGCTGCGCGCCGAATTCCCGAGCCTCACCTTCTCGGTCTCGCACACGACCCGCAAGCCGCGCCCCGGCGAGCAAGACGGTCGCGAGTACCACTTCGTCGATCGCCCCACGTTCGAGCGGCTGGTCGAGGCGCAGGCCTTCGCGGAGTGGGCCGAGGTGCACGGCAACCTGTACGGCACCTCGTTCGCCGAGATCGAGCGCGCGCGCACCAACGAGGCCCGCGGGATCATCTTCGACATCGACTACCAGGGCGCGCGACAGATCCGGCAGCGCGTGCCCGACGCCGCGGCGGTCTTCATCCTGCCACCTTCGTTCACGGTCCTCGAACAGCGCCTGCGCAACCGCGCCAGCGACGACGACGAGACCGTACGGCGTCGCCTCGCCAAGGCGCGCACCGAGATCGAGCACTACGCGCTCTTCGACTACCTGATCGTCAACCAGGACCTCGACCGCGCCTACGATCAGCTCCGGTCCATCGTGCTCGCCGAGGGCGCGCGTCGGCTGCGCAAGGCCACGCTCGCCGAGGTGCTGCTGCGCACCGGCGCTCTCCCGACGGGTTGAGCGCGGCTCTCCGTGCGCCAAAAACGCGAAGCGCCGCACCTTCGCGGGTACGGCGCCTCGACGCGTGGCGGCTCGGCTCAGAAGATCGGCTGCGGCTTGACGCCGTTCTTGGCCGCTTCGGCGCAGCCGACGAGGAAGCCCGTCTTCTTGCCGCCCATCTTGAGGATGGCGAACTGCACGCGGCGGTTGCGCTCGAGCGCGTCCGGCGTGTCACCCGGATCGACGGGGCAGTACGGGCCGTAGCCCTTGGCGCGGAGCTTGGTGGCGTCGACGCCACGCTTGACCAGCGCATCGACGACGGACTTGGCGCGGTCGTCGGTGAGCTTGAGGTTCTTCTTGGCGTCGCCGGTCTTGTCGGCGTGGCCAGCGACCTCGAGGAGGTCGATCACCTTACCGTCGCCCTTGAGGAACTCGGCGATGTCGTTCAGGAGCTGGTCGGACTCCTTCTCGATCTCGGCGCTGCCCGTCTTGAACATGATCTTCTTGATGATCTTGATCTCGTTGCCTTCGATCGAGATGTTCTTGTTGACCGGCGGCGGGGGCGCGTCGGGGCAGCCGTTCTTCGCCTTGTCGGCGTTGGCCTTGCCGGCCTGATCCGGGCAGGCGTCGTCCGCGTCGGCGACGCCGTCGCCGTCCTTGTCCGGCGGGGGCGGCGGCGTGGACGCGACCGGCGCGGTCGTGGACGCCGTGGGGGCGGCGGGTTCGCCGGTGGTGGCCTTGGCAGTACATCCGACGCCGAAGGCAAACGCGCCGCTGAGGGCGAGGGCGGCGAGGGCGAAGGTGTGGCGCTTCTGGGTCATGGGTTCCTCTCGTGTCCGCCAACCCCGACCCCTCGAAGAGGACGAGGGTGGCCGTGTGGTCAGCGGATGGGTTGGGTTCGAGCGGGCGGGAAGATACACCCGAACACCGGTTTCGAGCCACCCCGCCAGACGAGCGAGGGCGGCAGGTATTCACCCCGCCCCCTCACTCTATCGCCTTTCGTCACGAATTCCCTCAGGACTTGCGCCGGCACAGGAAGGCGATCAAGGGCAGCAAGCCCACCACGGCGACGGCCGGGGGCACCGAGCGACCCGGGACGTT
>JAEUKC010000066.1:0-32490 GCA_016794445.1 Myxococcales bacterium | reverse complement strand
CGGAGAATGCCCCTTCCTCGCGAGGAACGGGCGCAGGGTGTGGGTCACCGGGAAGACCAGCGGCAACAGGTAGCGGAACGGCACGAGGTCGGTCGAGCGGGCGCCGTCGGTCTGGTTCTTCTTCGCGCGGTGGTGGCGCAGTCCGATCTCGTGCTGGTAGTCGAGCCACGCCTGGTCGTAGCGAGCGGCGGCGGTGTCGAGGATCCACTGCCCGAACCGGCGGCGCACGGCGCCGAGGTAGTCGCCGAGGGGCTTGCCGTCGCTCACGTCGGTGAACGAGGCGAGCAGGTGGGGCTGGCTGCCGACGAAGCCGTACCAGACGTCGAGCACGGCCTCGGTCTGGTCGGCGAGCACCTCGCCGGAGAGGCGGAGCCAGCGCTCGTCTTGTTCGTCGAAGAGCACCGTCTTGCGCATGAGCGCGAAGTCGGCCTCGGAGATGGGGGAACGAGCGACGGCGCCGTGGGTGTAGCCAGGGATGGTGGACATGGGTTTCTCCAGCGTGAGGGCGCGACGATCCACGACCCCCCGGGAATCGGGAGGCCACGGCCGTGCGTCGGTGACCCGGAAGATTCAGGGGCGCGAGAAGCGCAGGAACTGGGCGGCGGCCTGCGGCGCCGCGGCGGCTTCGTGCTCGTGGCACTCGAGCCGCAGGTGGCGGGCGCCGAGCGGTGCGTCCACGAACGCGCAGTGGTGAGGGCGGTCCTCGCGAGGGTGCGCGTTCGGCCGGAAGTGCGTGCAGCTCACGCACATGGAGCTCAGCGGGATCTGCCCCCTCTCCTCGAGGGTGCGGATCATCTTGAGCATGCCGTTGAGGAACACCTCCTGCTCGGGGGCGCTCATCGCCTCGACGGCGCTCGCGAGGAAGTCGGAGAACCCCGCGGCCCTGCGCGCCTCGGTGCGGCCCGCCTCGGTGAGCACGAGGCGGGTGGCGCGCGCGTCGTCGGCGTCGCGCTGGCGGTCGACGAGGCCCTTGTCGACGAGGACCCGCACCGAATCGCTGATGGTGGGCAGGCGCACGGCGAGGCGGTCGGCCAGATCGGACGGCCGCTCCCCCCCGGAGAGGTGGAGCTGCACCAGGATCTGCGCCTGCAGCGGCGAGAGGCCGCGCTCGCCGGCTGCCTGCAGGCTCTGGTGCTTGAGGGCCGTGCCGACCTTGGCGAGCGCCGTCGCGATGCGGCGTTCGAGGGGCTCGCTGTGCACGTCGAAGAAGCTCTTGCCGGACATGATTCGGAATCCTAAGTTAGGACTCCTTACTTGTCAACCGGCGGGCCGCGCGCGCTAGACTGGCCGCGATGCAGGCGCGCTGGCTGCTGCTGGGGGTGGCGGCGTGCGGGGCCACGGCGGACCGACCCACGCCGACGGACGGCGAGAGCGACGCGGTCCTCGTCACGGACACCGGGGCTGCCGACGCCGCCCCGGCCGGCGCGCTTCCGCCCCTGCCCGTCGGCCTCGACGCCATCCGCCGCTGGGACCTCTGGCCACTCATCCGCCGCGGGATGCGCACGTACCTGCGGAGCACCTACGACCGCGCCGGTGGCAACGAGTCCGCGGACGCCGCGCACCACCTCCACCAGCGGGCCGACGGCGTGGTGGTGCCGCTCGCGCTCGAGGGACCCGGTCTGCTCTCGTTCGTGCGCACCAACCACTGGCACGGCAGCCCCTGGCACTACGTCGTCGACGGCGCCGATCACGTGGTGCAGGAGACGACGACCAAGGACCCGACCAAGCCCGTCGAGGGATCGGTGTTCGAGCCGACGGCGGCCTTCCCATCACCGCTCACCTACACGTGGTCGGTCACCCGCGGCGCCGACCTCTCGTGGGTCCCCATCGGGTTCACGCAGGCGTTCACGCTCGGCTACGGCCGGATGTTCTACTCGACGGGGTACTACGTCTTCTCGCGCTTCGACCCCGACGCCGCGCTCTCGCGACCGCTCGTGGCCTGGGACCCGGGGCAACGGCCCGACCCCGACGTGCTCGCGCTGCTGTCGCGCACCGGTGAAGATCTCGCCCCCAAGGACACGCCGGCCCTCGAGCGCGCGGTCGATCTGCCCGCCTCGGGAGGGATCGTGGTGGCCGAGCTCGTGGGTCAGGGGAGCGTGCGCGCCCTGCGGATCACGGCACCGGCCTCGCGCGCCGTGGAGCTCGGGCGCGCGCGGCTCCGCGTCACGTGGGACGGTCGCAAGGAACCTTCGGTGGACGCGCCGATCGCCCTGTTCTTCGGCGCCGGGACGCTCTACCGCCGGACGGCCGAGGAGTGGCTCGTGAAAGCCTTTCCCGTCACCGTCCGCTTCCCGAAGGATCGCGACGTGGTCGAGCTCTCCACGTACTTCCCGATGCCGTTCTTCGAGCGCGCGCGGATCGAGCTGGTCTCGGACGGCGTCGCGATCGAAGGGCTCTCGGTCCACGTGCGCGCGGCGCCGCTACCCACGGAGCCGGTCGATCTGGCGTACTTCCACGCCACCTTCCGCGACCACGGCGTGGGCAAACCCGGCCACGATCACGTGCTGCTCGACACGACCACGGTCGAGGGCGGCGGAGACTTCTGCGGGAGCTTCGTCGGCACGACCTACCAGTTCTCGGATCGCGCCGAGCTGCGCACGCTCGAGGGGGACCCGCGCTTCTTCTTCGACGACGCGGAGTCGCCGCAGGCCCAGGGCACCGGCAGCGAGGAGTGGGGCGGCGGCGGCGACTACTGGGGTGGGCGCACGATGACGCTGCCCTTTGCTGGCCACCCCGTGGGCGCGCCGATGCACGCCGCGAAGGACCCGGAGGACGGCATCGAGTCCGCCTATCGGTTCCTCTTGTCGGACCTGTTCCCGTTCGGCAAGAACGCGCGCATCCAGCTCGAGCACGGCGGCGCGAACGACTTCGCCGAGCGCTACAAGACGGTCACCTACTGGTATGGCGCACCGCGCGCGTGCCTCGTACGGAGCGATCGCGTGAAGGTCGGCGACGTCGCCGACGAGGCCGCGCACGCGTTCCAGTGGGCCGGCGATCCGAAGGTCGAGGCGCTCACCAGCCGGTTCGAGCTCGGCGTCGATCACCTCGGCGCCGAGGAGATCTACCCGGCCACGACCGACACGGGGCGCCACGGGCTCGGCGCCTCGGTGATGACCCTGACGCTGCCGCCGGACAACGTCGGCGCGCTGCTGCGCCGCAAGCTCGACTACGGCTTCGCTGACCAGCGCGCGCGGGTGTTCGTGGCCGACGACCGCGACGGCGCCCCGTTCGTGCTCGCCGGCGTCTGGCACGTCGCGGGCTCGAACCGGTGCCTGTACACGCCGGTCGGCGGCGAGCTCGCGACGATGACGCCCCTCGTGCAGGTGAGCAACCGACGGTTCCGCGAGGACGAGTTCGTGCTGCCGCGTCACCTCGTGGCGGGCCGGTCGCGCGTCCGCGTCCGGCTGGAGCCGTTCGGCGCAGCCACGCCCCTCCTGCCCGGCACGACGGCACCCCCGAACGACTGGAGCGCGTTCCGCTACGACCTCTACGCCTGGGTGCGCTGAGCGAACCCGACCACGTGGTCGATCATCGCCCGCACCGCGCGCGTCGGCCGCGGCGCCTTCGGGTACACGAGCGAGAACGGCCGACTGCGCCCGCGGTAGCGGACGAGGACCTCCACGAGCCTCCCCCGCGAAACGTCCTCCTCGACGAGGAAGTCGTAGGTCTGCACCAGGCCGAGGCCGGCGCGCGCGAGGGTGACGGTCCCGAGCGCGTCGTCCGAGCAGCGGTACGCCGCCCTCGGCACCAGGCGCTCCGGCCCCGGCGAGAAGGTCCACGGCAGCACGCGGCCAGAGCTCGGCACGAGGAACGCGATGCACGTGTGCCGCTCGAGATCGGCCGGCGTCTGGGGCACGCCGTGGCGGGCGAGGTACGCGGGCGCCGCGAACACGCCGAGCGCGAAGTCGCCGAGCTTGCGCGCGACGAGCGCCCCGTCGGCGACGGAACCCATGCGGACCGCGAGGTCGTACCCGCCGCGCACGAAATCGACGTTGCCGCTGGCGACGTTCACCTCGACCTCGATCTCCGGGCAGAGCTCGCGGAAGGCCCCCAGCGACGGCAGGAGGCGGTGGTGCGCCCACGTGGTCGCCGCGCTGATGCGCACGAGACCCGTGGGGGCGTGGCGGCCCTCGACGACCTCGCCCTCGGCCACGGCGAACAGCGCGAGCGCCTGCACGCAGCGCTCGTAGTACCGGCGGGCGGCGTCGGTGGGCGAGAGCTGCCTCGTCGTGCGACGGAACAGCGTGACCCCGAGAGACTGCTCGAGGCGCGCGACGCTGCGACTCGTCGCCTGCGGCGTGACGCCGAGGGCCCGCGCGGCGCGAGAGAAGCTCCCCGTCTCGTAGGTGCGGCAGAAGGCCTCGACGTTGGGCAGTGTCCCCGAGGGGGTGGCGATCATTTGTACCTCGCTAGCACAAGTGATCCGCCGCGCCCGTGTCTACCGGTCACGAGAGAGGAGGCGCATCAAGAGGGCCATGTCGAACGCACGCTGGGTCGTCGCCGTCGCGCTGACCCTGGGCTGTCGCACCGAACCCGCTCCGTCCACGAAAGGGACCCCCATGAGCAAGCGCATCCTCATCGCCACCACCAGCCACGCCGAGAAGGGCCACACCGGCCAGAAGACCGGGGCCTACCTGCCCGAGGTCGCCCACCCCTGGGACGTGTTCACCAAGGCCGGATACACGGTCGAGTTCGCGAGCGTGAAGGGTGGCCCCGTGCCGCTCGACGGCGTGGACGACCCCGACGAGATCAGCCGCGCCTTCGTGGGCGGAGCGGCGCTCGCCGCCCTGCACGCGAGCCAGAAGAGCGACACGGTCGACCCGAGCCGCTACGACGCGATCTTCTTCGCCGGGGGCCACGGCACCATGTGGGACCTGCCGGGCGACCCCGGGTTCACCGCGCTCACCGCGCGCATCTTCGAGCGCGGCGGCGTGGTCGCGGCGGTGTGCCACGGACCGGCCGCGCTCGTCGAGGTGAAGCTCTCGAATGGCGAGTACCTCGTCGCGGGCAAGGACGTGAGCGCGTTCACCAACGAGGAAGAGGAGGCCGTCGGGCTGACGAAGGTGGTGCCGTTCCTGCTCGAGGACCGCCTGAAGGCCCGCGGCGCGCGGTTCGTCGGCGCGCCGAAGTGGCGGTCACAGGTGGTGGTCAGCGGCCGCCTCGTGACCGGGCAGAACCCCGCCTCGGCGGCGGCGGTCGCGCGCAGCGTCGTGCAGGTCCTCGCCGGTTGACGCCTCAGGGCTTGCGCGCGCCGAGGTAGAGGAAGTGCGGGATGGTCCGGTACCGCGCGAGGCGCGGGTGCTCTCGACACGCCTCCTCGGTGGGACACGGCTCGACGAGACCGTCGAGCCGGAAGCCCGCGCCGAGCACCGCCTGGACGAGGGTGGCGATCGTCCGCGGGAAGTAGGCGATGCGGAACGGCGGCGTGCCCTCGGGGGCCGCGCCGAACTTCCACGTCTCGACCACCGGGCCGTCGATCGCGTAGGCCCGCACCCGCAGGAACGAGACCCCGTCCTCCTCGCCGAAGCCCAGCGCGGCGTTGGTGAAGCACGGGTGGGTCACGCTGAAGCAGAGGCGACCCCCCGGCCGCAGCACGCGCAGGAACGCGGCGAGCGCGGCGTCGAGGTCGGGGCTGTCCATGAGCGCCATCGTCGAGACCACGAGGTCGTACGCCGCGGCCTCGATGCCCGCGAGCTCGGTGAACGACCCCACCTCGTAGCGGATGCCGAGGGGCTCTTCGTGCTCGGTGGCGCGGGCGCGCGCGATCATCGCGGGCGAGAGATCGACGCCGACGATGCGCGCCCCACCGCGGGCGAAGAGCCGTGTGTTGGTGCCCTCACCGCACCCCGCGTCCAGCACGGCGAGCCCAGCGACCGGCCCCACGAACGCGAAGAACGCCGGGTTGTTGTACGCATCGCGGAACACGTCGAAGCCCGCGCGCACGTCCTCGGCCCAGCGGTCTGCGTTCGCGTCCCAGAGCCTCGCCACCTCGTCCACGCGCATGGCGCCACGGTAACAGAGCCCGGTCCGCGCTAGCCTCGTCCGATGATCGTCGTCGTGCACGGCTACGAGGGCTCGGGCCCGGGGCACTGGCAGCACTGGCTCACGGACGCGCTCGTCGCGCGCGGCGTCGTCGTTCGCTTCCCGGACCTGCCGGACAACCTCGCCCCGGAGCGCGACGCGTGGGTGGAGGCGCTGGCGACGGTCGTGCTCGATCGCGGCGAGAGCCGGGTCACGTTCGTCGCGCACTCGCTCGGCTGCTGGGCCGTGGATCACTACCTGGCCGCGCACGGCGCGGAGGGGGTGCACGCGGCGCTGCTGGTCGCGCCCCCTTCCCCATACTCGCTGTTCGAGCCGATCCAGAGCTTCCTGCCGCCACCGCGCAATCCCGAGCGCTGGCGCCCGATCGCCGCGCGCACGCTGATCGTCGGGAGCGACGACGACGACTACGCCGAGGCGAGCGAGTTCGAGGCCCTCGGCGCGCAGCTCGGGGCGCGCGTCCGCCTCCTGCCCGGGCACGGGCACATCCACGCCGCGGCCGGGTTCGGGCCGTTCCCGCTGGCCCTCGAGTGGCTCGCCGAGGTCGGCGCCCTCGCGTAGAGGAGCGGCGGCTCAGGCGTCGTCGTAGTCGTCGTCGACACCTTCGAGGAGGGACAGGGCGAGGTCCTCCTCGACCGCCGAACGCCCACCGCGCTCGATGCTCCCGGCCAGGTGTGGAGCGCCGCCGAGGCCGGTGATCACGATGCCGCGCTTGGAGAGCCCCACCACCATCTGCTCGACGGCGGGCTCGTGCGACGGAACGCGGCTCACGTCGAGTTTCCGGAACGTCGCCCACGCAGCGTGCCCCGCCACGCGACGGAGCTCGCTGACGGTCCCCACGAGTTGCCCCGCCACCGGGAAGCCACGCTCGAAGGCCAGACCAGAGAGCTGGACCACCGCGCCGAGGGGCCCGAGCCACTTCTTCGCGTGGAGACGCAAGAGTTCCTCTTCGCGTGGCGACCTCCGCGTCCGGCACTGGAGGGCGATGAACTCTCCGCGCGGATCGCCACGTTCTTGCAGCCAGTCGGCGTAGACGAGCCGCGCCTCGTTGCTGCGTTCGGCCGCATAGATGCGGTCGAGAAACTCCTGTTCGGTGAGCGCGGCGCGCGCCGGATCGCTCGCGCCGCAGAACCGGACCATCGACTCACAGAGGGCCCGGTCGGCACGACGGAGGGGTGGTGCCCCCGCAGGGAAGTGCGCGCTCGACGCGAGGGCGACGGCGCGGGCGCTCTCGCGCACGACGCCGAGATCGGGAGGGAGCTCGAGCTGGTCGAGCTCGGCTGCCAGCGTCGGCGCTGGGCCGAGGGCGAGCAGGGCCTCGAGCGTGTCCCAGAACACCCGCTGTCCGAACGTGCTGAAGGGCGGCGATCGATAGAACCGCAACGCCGCTTCGGCGAAGCGCGGATCCGGTGGCCACGCGGTCAGCGCCTCGAGACGCAACGCCGTCGCCTGGGCGGACGTGAGCAGGAGTTCGTCGAGCAAGAGGGTGAGATCGGCCGCCTGTCGCTCGCTCGCCCGGCGGTCCCAGTCTGCGGCACGGGTGCGCGCGCCCGTTCCGTCGAGCGCCGCCGGTCGCACGCGGCGCCCGAGCGCGCAGACGAGCCGAGCGGTGGCGTCGTGAGGCACGAGGCGCCACGCCTGCAGCAGCGCATCGAGCGCTGCACCCGGGCTTCCCGCTTCGAGGGCGGCCCCCGCCCGCTCGAGGTGCGCCGTCACGGACTTGGCCACAGGTCGTGGCTACTGCCCGTGCCACGCGGAGGCAACCTCGGTCTGGGCTCGGCGCGTGAGCGACCTCTCGACCGACTTCGCGCCCGAGGCATAGGCATCAGGGGCCAGCGTCGCCAGTGCTGGTGACGACCGGGCCGGTCTTCAGGCTGAAGACGTTCGGCACGACGAACGACGCCGAGCCGCCCATGGGATCCTGGAACTTCATGCTCTTGTAGGCCGAAGCGACGCAGGTCGCGAGCGATGCGGGACGGATGTTCGCGCAGTGCACCGACACGTCGGCCACGCCGCCCGGGCCGACGGTCACGGCCAGCTTGACGGTGCCTGCGGCCTGCCCGTCCTCTTCGAGACTCCGCGTGTAGCAGAGCTTGAGACGCCACCTGTTGCGGTAGATGACCTCGTCCACGTTCCACGAGCCGCCGTCGGACGTGGCCTTCGGGTGCGTGCCGCGTGGGATCGCGGTCGAGGCACAGTCGGGGAAGGGATTCGGCGGATCGGCGCTCGAGGCGACCGGTTCGGCGCTCGGCGTCAGTGACGGTGACTCCACCGCGTGTCGGGAGGGCTTCCGAACCGGTGTGCACCCGAGCACCGTGAGCGATACGACAGCGAACATCGCTCGTTTCATGGAAAGACTCGCGCAATAACTGCTGTTTGTGCGCCCGCTGGTCGCGGCAGCGACGCCAGGGATCGTCTGGCCCGCGGTCGCGGCGCTGCCGCAGCCGAACTGGAGCATGGTGGAGCGGCGCACGGCGAGAGTGTTGCACGGCCCCGCGCCAGCAAGCGCGGCGCAAGCGCGGGGAACCGCGATAGGCTGGCTGCGATGCTGTCGATCGCGCTCGCCCACCTCGAGGCGAAGGTCCCCGAGTACCCGGCGGCGCTCGTCGCGCTGCTCGACGCCTGGCGTGCCGAGCGCACTCCCCGGATCGCCGACCTGCTCGATCGCGCGCTGGAACTGAGCTGCCGTGCCCTGGCCGAGTCGCTCCCGGCCTACTTCGACCCGTGAGCTCGTCGATCAGTGCCGGTAGTCGGGCGTGACCACCGCGTGATCGTCCACGTACTCCGCGGGGATCGTGTGGACGATCGGTCGCCCGGTTTCGGAGGTCTCTCCGAACCACAATCCGAGGTGATCGTCTAGATCGCTCCCGGGATGCTGTGCCGTGAGTTCCGGCCCCGTGCTCACGACGGCGGCGATCTGACCGTTGTAGCGCACGAACCGCATCGAACACCTCCTGACGATCGAGCAACCACCCTGGTCGAACAGGCGTCGGGCTCACGATACGATCCCAGGGTTCGAGGCGCACCCATCCCTCCTGCGTTCCCGGAGGTGAAAGGTCCGGGGGACATGTACGTTCCCTTCCCATGCACGCCGCCTCCCTGCGCGCCCGGTTCCTCGTCGCCCTCGGCCTCGCCTCCCCGTTCGCGCTCGCCTGCGAGCCACCGCTGGAGGCCCAGAACCCACCGCCCCCTGCGGGAGGCAGCGCGTCGGTACCGCCGGTGGAGACGATCGCTCCGCCCGCGGAGACCGGGACAGTGAGCGCCACAGCGACCGCCACGACCACAACTGCGACTGCGACTGCGACCGCGACTGCGACGGCGACCGCGACGGCGACGGCGAAACCGAAGGTTCTGCCACTCCCCGCCGAGATCGCCTGCGCGCCGCCTCCCCCGCCCCCTCCGCCCGGCAAGTTCGTGCCGATGGGCGGCTGCAACGTGCAGATGCACTGTCTGCCTGCGCTCGCGCAGACTCCCGCCGAGCACTTCCCAGCGCCGTTCGAGCGCTGCGACCCCGGCAGCGGCGGCTATGGCTATGGACACTCGTTCAGCGCCAAGGACACCAAGGCCGTGCGTGCGGACAAGAAGACCGACGTCTGCTGCTACCGCACGATGCAGCTCCACCCCGCGGGTCGGCCGGTGCGTGTCGACGGCGCGGTCGCGCTCGCGCCCCTCGGCGAGGGCGACGGCTGGACGACGCACGGCGCGGGTCCCTCGCTCGGCCCGGAGCGTCGCGCGGCGGTCTCGCGGCACTTCCGCGCCATTGCCGCCGTCGAACACGCGTCGGTCGCCTCGTTCGCGCGCACCTCGCTGCAGCTCCTCGCGCTCGGCGCGCCCGCGACGCTGCTGGCCGACGTGCACGAGGCCGCGCGCGACGAGATCGCCCACGCCTCGGGCGCCCTCGCCCTCGCGACGGACGAAGCACCGCTCGCCCCCGGCCCCTACCCCGCGGCCGTCGCACCGATCGAGGCGACGTTCGCGGCGCTCGTGCGCGACACCGTGATCGACGGTTGCCTCGGCGAGACGATGGGGGCCCTCGAGGCCACGGCCGCCGCCGAGCGCTGCGTCGACGAGACGATCCGCTCGTTCCTGCTTCGCGTCGCCGACGACGAGGCGCGCCACGCGGAGCTCGCCTACCGCATCCTCGCCTGGGCCCTCGCGAACGGGGGAGACGCGGCCCGCGACGCTCTGATCGACGCGCGCGACGGCCTCGATCACGCCATCGACACGCGCGACGACGAGCCGCTCCTCCAGGGCCTCGGCGGCCTGCGCGCCGAGGAGCGCGCCGGCGTCCTCCGCGCCGCGCGCGAAGGCGTGGCGCGCCCGTGCCTCGAAGCGCTGCTCGCGGGTTGATCACCGGCCGACGAGGTCGAACACTGCGACCTCCGGCGGCGCCCACGTGCGCAACGGGACCTCGGTGGCGCCGACACCCCGCGAGACGTGGAGATGGAATGGCGGGACGCGGTGCGAGCCGTGGGGGTGGACCTTGCCCACCCGCCCGGGCACGAAGATCGGCCCCCACGGCGTCGCGACCTGGCCGCCGTGGGTGTGACCGCAGACATAGAGCGCGCGCGCGGAGGGGGCCACCGCGCGCCGTGCCGCGGGCAGGCCGTCCGGCGAGTGGCAGAGCACGACCAGCGGCGACGCGCTCGACACCCCGGCGAACGCGCGGACCGCGTCGACCTCGCCCGTCCAGGGGTCGTCCAGCCCGACGAAGGTCACACCGGCGATCGAGACGTGCGCGTTCACGAGGAGCCGCACCCCGGCGCGCGCGAGCGCCTCCTCGAGGAGGGAGTGGTGGGTCCAGAGGTCGTGGTTGCCGAGGACCGCGAGCTTGTGCGCCGCGGGCACGCGGCCGATGAGCGAGACGAGCCGCTCGGCCTTGGCCGCGGTCGCTTCGAGGAACACGTAGTCGCCGCCGAGTAGCAGCACGTCGGGCTCGACCGCGGCGAGCGCAGCGAAGGCTGCGTCGAGCAGCGCGGGCGGCGTCGTCGGCCCGACGTGTAGATCGGAGACGAAGCCCACGCGGACGGGCACCGCGCCGGGCGGCAGCAACGGCAGCGACGTGTGGCGCCCCTGCACGCGCCGGGCGCGCGGGAGCGTCCCCCAGAGCCGCGCGGGCCAGTCGCCGGCGTAGGCGACGGCGAGGATCGACTCGGCGAGTCCGCGCCCACGCGAGTAGTTGCGACCACGCCCGGAGGAGTGCATGCGGAGCGGCATGGTCGGGATCAACGCCCGCCCGACCGGCCTTCGTCCCGGGTCGTCGTGGCGTGGCACGCGAGCGCTCGCCGAGGCACATCGCCTCGCGACAGGCCACAATCCGGGCGCGTATCGCAGGAAGGCGCCGGTCCGCTTGGGTGGCTCGTTCGTTGCTGTGTGCCGCCCCACATGAAGAACACCCATCGGGTCCCCACGTTCGTTCTCGGCGCCTTGCTCCTCACCGCGGCCTGCAAGCAGTCGCAACCGATGACGGCCTCGCCGACCGTCCCCGCGAGTCAGGGCACCGTGACCGTCTCCGCGACCGACGAGGGCAACACCAAGGTCGCCGTGAAGGTGAAGCACCTCGCCCAGCCCTCCAAGGTCGAGCCGGACGCGGCGATCTACGTCGTCTGGATCCGGCCCCCGAGCGGTGAGCTCCAGAGCCTCGGAGCCCTCAAGCTGGACGGCGATCTCGACGGAACGCTCGAGGCCGTCACGCCCCACCGCCGCTTCCAGCTGACCGTCACACCGGAGCCCAACCAGCAGGTCGTCGGCCCCTCGCATCCGCCCGTGTTCACCGCCGAGGTCGACCGCCTCGACTGACTCTCGCCGCCGTGGTCACCTGACCTGGTGGCCCTCACGCTCTACCAGTACGATCTCTCGCCGTTCTGCGACAAGGTGCGGCGCATCCTGCGCTTCAAGAAGCAGGCGTTCGTCACCGAAGAGGTCACCCTCCTCGAGACCCTGGGCCCGCTCCGTCGCAAGAACCCGGCGGGCAAGGTCCCGTTCCTCGTGTGCGACGGCGAGACCGTGGCCGACTCCACGGACATCGCCCACTGGGCCGAGCAACGCTGGCCGGAGCCGGCGCTGCTGCCCAGCGACCCGTGGGCGCGCGCGGTGTGCCACGTCCTCGAGGACTGGGCCGACGAGAGCCTCTACTGGTACGAGGTCTATCTGCGCTTCCGGCTCCCGCACAACGCGCGGCGCTGGGTGCCCGAGCTCACCAAGAACGACGTGCGGCCCATGCGCGCGATGGCGCCGCTCGTGGTGCCGCAGGTGCTCGCGCGCACGCTCGCGGCGCAGGGCCTCGGTCGCAAGACCAACGAGCGCGTGCTCGCCGACCTCGAGCGCCACCTCGAGGCGCTCGAGGGACTCTTGACCCGCGGGCCGTTCCTCGTGGGCGAGCAGCTCACCCTCGCCGACCTCGCGGTGTTCGCGCAGTCGTTCTGCATCCAGGGCAGCGACGAGGGCGCCCGCGCGCTCGAGCGACGGCCCACGGTGACCGCCTGGATGGACCGCGTCGACCTCGCGACCCGCTAGGTCAGAGGTCGAAGACCATGCCCGTCTGGCCCTGGATCGCCCCCGCGAACAGGGGCGTCCCGATCGCACCCCAGCCCGGGCCGGCGCCGAGCAGCGCCACCTGGAGCACGAAGGCAACCCCCTTGACGGGAACGAGGGTCCAACCGGCGACGACGCGCAGGGCCGGCTGGAGACTCCAGTACTGCCGCTCGAGCCGTGTGCCCTCGTGGGTGTCGACGCGCAGCACCCCGACGCCGAAGAGGACGAACGGACCCGCGATCTCGGAGGGGTGGAAGTGCACGCCCACGACCGCCGACGTGAGAAGCCCCGCCGGCGAGGACATCAGCCAGTCGGCCTGCGCGGTCAGCGCCAGATCGAACCAGGGAAGGACGACGCGGCGGTAGCCGATCACAAGGCCGTGGGTCCCGGCTCCCTTCACCACTCGATACCGGGTGTCGACGTTGGCGTCGAAAGCTCCCGCCGAGTAGAGAGCCACCAAACGGTGCTTCGTCGGCGCTGACTCCCCCGCGCGTCCCGCCGCCGGCAGGAACACGCACAGAGCAGCGACGGCCATGCAGCGAGCGGAGGTCGACAAGGGGTGGTCCAGGCGGAGTTATCGTCGACGACAACTTCTTGTGCGCTTGTTTTTCCAGGCGAATTCGTTCCGGGCCCGGTCAGGGCTCGATGCGGCAGAGCGACGAGGGCGTCTTGCCGTGGAGGAACAGATCGACCTCCTCGACGCACTCGGACTCGGTCGGCACGCACACCGGCAGGTCCTTGCCGTTGCTCGAGTGGTAGGTGTGACACCACGCCTGGGTCACCGCCACGCACGGCGTCACGCCGGCGTACTTCTGCGCGTCCTCGGCGTGCAGGGTCTCGCACATCGACGACTGTCGCGCCCAGTACGAGAACGGCTTGCTGCTGTTGTTGGTGTCGGGCCGCGAGAAGCAGAACCACCCGGTGCCGGGCGGGATGAGCTCGGCGTGGTACGGCTCGGGGGCGCGCTTGCCCTTCGCCGCGCCGCCGCCGCCGATGGGGGCGATGTTCTTCTCGGGCACGAACAGCGGCGTGTCGCCGTCGTCCCACGCCACCGTCGCGCCTCCAGGAGACACCGCGGAGACGCGGCCCGGGTACATCTTGCCGTCCTTCCAGACCGCGAGCACGTGGTCGCCGACCTGCACGCCGGACTGGGTCATCGGCAACACGCGGTTCAGCGGGGCGACCCAGTGGTCGCCGTCGTCGTACGCGATCGCGTACCCACCCTCGACCACGCCCTGCACCGTGCCCGGGTAGTACGCCCCGTTCTTCCAGATCGCGGCGACGCGCGTGCCTGCGGGGATCTGCGCGCTGGGGTTGCCGTAGATCCCCGAGACGTTGTTGGCAGCAGGGTTGACCACGCAACCGCCCACGCCGAGCGCAGTCACCAGCAAGAGGCCCAGCCATCCCTTGGAAACGATCATCCTCCACCCCTTTCGCGGAGCCGAGGCTATGCGGGTCTCGAGCGCCGAGGAAGCCCCTGCGCGGTCAGCGCGCGAAGCTCTCGCCGTGGAACGCCAGGTGCGCCGGCAGGATCGCGCGCCAGAGGGGCCAGTCGTGCCCGCCGGGCGCGTCGGCGAGCGCGCTCTCCACGCCGTGTTCGCCGAGCACCCGGTGCAGCGCCCGCACGGTATCGACGTTGGGCTCCCCGTGCCCGTACGACACGAGGTAGCGCTGGTCGCGCATGTCGCCCGCGCACGCCCGGACCGCCTCGAACGACCGCGCGTCGTGCGAGCCGCTCATGCTGCCGATCGACGCGAACACGTTGGGGCGCCACGCGCCCACCACCAACGAGGTGAACCCGCCGGTCGAGAGGCCGTCGAGCGCGCGGTGGCGGCGATCCGCGAGGGTCGGGTACTCGAAGTCCACATGGCCGACGAGATCGCGCGCGAGGTAGTCCGCGACGCGCGTGTCGCCGCGGAGCAGCGCGCCGTTCTCGGCGGGCATCACGACGATGAGCTCGCGGCCGCTGCGCTCGACGGCGTCGCAGAGGTCTCCCTTCTCGACCCACGTGCGCTCCCAGTCGAGCGCGCCGTGCAGCAGGTACAGCGTCGAGAAGCGCCGCCCCGCGACGTGGCCCGCCGGCAGGTACACGACGTAGCCGCGGCGCTCGCCGAGCGCGGGGGAGTGGAAGTCGCGGTGGAGCAGCGTGCCCTTCATGGGTGGTCGTTACCACGCGGCCGGCTACGCTGCTCCCGTGCTCCGCAAGAAGGGCAAGCAATGGTACGGCGACGACCTCGCCGATCTCCGGAAGGAGATGCTCCGCTACTCCTCCACAAGCTATCGCATCGCGCGTGACCACGCGCCCGTGTGCGCTTGTGGCGCCAGCACCTTCTTCCTCGGCGCCGACGACGAGGAAGGCGGCGCCGCCCTCGCCTGCACGCGCTGCGGCCAGCGGGGCTTCGTCGCGGACAGCGAGGAGTTCGTCGGACCTGAGATCCTCGACGAGGAGGCGCTCTGCGAGTGCCACTGTGGGCAGCGCGCGTTCCAGGTGATCGTGGCGGCCGCGGTCTACGCGGACACCACCGACGTCCGGTGGTGGTACGTGGGCTGTCGCTGCGTGCAGTGCGGCCTCGTCGGCGTCTACGTGGACTGGAAGGACGACGGCGGGCCCTTCGAGGAGCGGCTCCGCCCCCCGGCGCAGTGACACCAGCGCCGGCATCGGGCACCTTGGAGTGATGGCATCAGGCGCCCGGACGAGGTGGGCCGCGGCGCTCGCGGTCTTGCTGGCCCCGCTCGGCGCGTGTGGAGGTCGCCACGTGGAGCCGCAGGTGCCACCGAAGACAGTCTGCCCGTATTCAGCGCTCGCCAAGCAACGGCGACTGGTCGTGCGAATCACCAGCACGGCGGCCTCGCCCCCGAGCAGTGGGACGCTCACCCTCGACGACTGCCCGGCGCAGGCCCTCGATCCGGCGGTGCTGCAGGCACTGACGACCGGCAAGGCCGAGATCGCCCTCGACGTGGCCCATTCGCTCCCGCATCGCGTACGGCTGACGCTCGACTTCGGCACAGGGTCGGTCTCGGCGGAGGGGTCGGCGGAGTACTTCGACGACACGATCCCTTTCCGGCTGCGGATGGACGCCAGGCCGACGCTGGCCTCGGACCGCCCTCCCCGTGCTGATGAGGCCTGCCTCTCCGGGCCCAAGGGCGCGCCAGTGCCGTTCCGGATCCGCTTCCGCGACACGATGAGTCGCAACTACGTCCTGAAGCAGCTCCACCTCCACCTCGGCGATCTCGTCCTGACGACGAGCCCCGTAGAGCTGGCCGCGACGGCCCGCGATGGCGCGCCGGTAGCGTTCGACTTCACGATGCCCGCGGGTTGCTACAAGCTGCACGTGGGGCTGGTCTACAGAGGCTGGGGATCGGGTGCGTCCTCGCATCTCAACGGGTATCGGTTCGAGGTGACGGCAGCGCCGGTCGTAGAGGTGCAGACCGGCGGCATGTTCGAGGTCGTGGCCTACGAGCAGGAAACGCTCATCTACGCGGAGCGTCCCGCCGTCGCCTTTCGTGTCTTCCGCCCCGAGGCCCAGTTGTAGGCGTCACTTCCCTGGACAAGGCGCGGAGCCCTCGGTCCGCCAGACGTACTTCTTGTCAGGCGTGAGAGCGCAAACAGAGATGCTGTATCGAGCGGAGGTCACGCAGTCGCGCTCCGGGTACGAGCACCGCTGCTCCAGCGTGTAGCAGTAGTAGCCGAGCGTGACAGGACAGCCATCGGGGCGGACCTCTGGGCCAACGTCGATCAACGCATCTCCGGTCTCGCTCTCGTCCGCGAGCTCCCTGTCCGTCGCGCCGCCGCAGCCAGCCAGCGCGGCCGCGACGACCACGACCCTGAAGACCATCGACTACAACCCCACCCGACCGCGCGTCTCGAGGCGCAGCTCGGGCTCGAGCTCCGCGAAGCTCACCACCTGCAGCTCCGGCAGCTCCGTCTCGACGAGCTTGCGGAAGAACCGCCGCACGTCCGGCGAGGCGAGCAGCACGTCCGGCCGCCCCGCCGCGGGCTCGGCGTCCGACAGCGCGCGCGCGATGCTGCGCACCACGTCGCGCGCCGCCGAGGGCGCGAGCGTCAGGAACGCGCCGGCCGTCGTGCGCGTGATCGCGCTGCGCACCGTGTCCTCGACCACCGGCTCCAGCACCAGCACCGGCAGCGCCCCCGCCCCCCCCGTCAACCGATGGGTGATCGCCCGCCGCAGCGCCGCGCGCGCGGTCTCGGCGAGCGCGAGCGGGTCCTTGTCGACCGCGGCCACCGGCGCGATCCCCTCGAGGATCGTGCGCAGGTCGCGGATGCCCACCTGCTCCTCGAGCAGGCGCCGCAGCACCTCGGCGAGCAGCGTCACCGGGATCGGCTTCGGCACGAGCTGCCGCACCAGCGCCGGGTTCACCTCTTCGAGCGCGTCGAGCAGGAGCTGCGTCTCGCCGATCCCGAGGAGCTCGTGCGCCCGCTTGGCGAGCACCGCCCGCGCCGCGGCGACCACCTCGTCGGCGGTCCCTTGCAGCACGGCGACCGGCACCTCGCGCACCGAGATCACCGCGCCGGCCTCGGGCAGGTCGGGGTGGATCGCGACGCGCGGGCTCGGGAGCGGCAGGCCGAGCTCCTGGAACAGCACCGTGCGCAGCTCGCCGAGGCGCGCGCGCAGGCCCTGGGCCTCGTCGCCGCCGACGTCGTCGAGCACGTTCGCGAAGCTCGGCGCGAGGTCGATGGACCACGGGACCACCATCGGCACGAAGGTGGGCGCGCCGACCGCGCGCTCGCTGCGCATGGGTGAGGGCCGCGCATGCACCGACTCGCGCCGCGCGCGCGCCTCGGCCGCGAGGCGGCGCTGGCCGAGCAGCGCGAGGAGCCCGCCGATCGCGACGAACGGCACCGCCGGCAGCCCCGGCACCGCGGCGAGCACGAACACCAGCGCCGCCGCCGACAGGAGCGCGCGCGGGTTGCCGAACACCTGCGCCGAGAGCTCCGCGCCGAGCGCCGACCCGGGCTCCTCGGAGGCCACGCGCGTGACCAGGAGCCCCGCGGCGGTCGAGGTGACCAGGGCCGGGATCTGGGTGACGAGGCCGTCGCCGATCGTGAGCAATCCATAGCGCTTCAATGCATCGCCCACGGCCATGTCGCGCTGGAGCACGCCGACCGCGAGGCCACCGAGGATGTTCACCGCGGTGATGATGAGGCTCGCGATGACGTCGCCTTTGACGAACTTCATCGCGCCGTCCATGGCGCCGTAGAACTGCGACTCGCGCGAGAGCCCGCGGCGCCGCCGCCGCGCCTCGGCCGCGTCGATGGTGCCGGCGCGCAGCTCCGCGTCGATGGCCATCTGCTTGCCCGGCATGGCGTCGAGGGCGAACCGCGCGGCCACCTCGGCCACGCGCTCGCTGCCCTTGGCGATCACCACGAACTGGATGATGGTGAGGATCGCGAAGATGATGGCGCCGACGAGGTAGTTGCCGCGCACGACGAAGTTGCCGAACGCGCGAATGACCTCGCCCGCGTCGCCCTTGAGCAGGATGAGGCGCGAGGTGGAGACGTTGAGGGCGAGCCGGTAGAGCGTGCCGAGCAAGAGCAGCGTGGGGAACGTCGCGACCGCGAGCGCGTCGGGCACGTAGAGCACGACCAGCAGCACCACCACCGCGAACGACAGCGACGACGCGAGGAGCACGTCGAGGAGCCCAGGCGGCACCGGCACGACGAGCAGGCCGACGATGGCCGCCACGAACAGCCCGAGCACGAGGTCGGCGCGCCCTTGCCCCTTCCCCTTGCCGAGCCAGCGCGTCGCCGCGCCGGCCATCAGCCGCGATCCCTCTTGCGCAGGTAGTCGCCGATGGCGTCGAGCCACTCGGGCGGGATCTCGCGCAAGAGCGGCTCGAGATCGATCGGCCCGTCGAGCGCCGCGCCGACCCGGTTGAACACGTCGCCGAACAGGCCGTACTTGCGCCCGAGCTCCTCGAGCTTGTGGCGCAGGTGGTCGGCCTCGCCGCCGCGCGCCTCGCCGAGCAGCCCGAGGGCGCGGTCGACGAGCTTGCGCTTGTCGACGACCATGCGGCGCAGGCGGCCGACGTAGCCTCCGACGAGCACGTCGGGATACGGGCCGCGCAGCGCGAACCGGTCGTGGCGGGCGCCCGCGGCGCGGCGACGCTCGACGATCCCGGCGGCCTCGAGCGCGCGCAGGTTGGCGAACACGTTGCTCTTGCTGCGCCCGAGCTCCGCCGACAGCTCGTCCATCGACAGGCCGAGGTCGCGCGGACGGTCGAGCGCGCCGTCCTTGGTGCCCTCGTACGCGAGGTAGAGCGCCGCGACGACCTGCCCCCCGAGCCGGGTGATGCCGGGGAACGAGGCCGCGACCTCGAGCCCCACGCCTTCGAGCAGCGCCTTGCGCGCCGCGGCGACCGGGTCGCTCGCGCGCACGCCGTCGGCCTTCTCGGCCACCTCTCTCGCCCGCCGCGCTGCCATTCGACCGGCGCGACCTTACTACGGCAGCGGCAGGATTGTAGGGCGCTCGCGCGACCGAGAGTTCACTTGGGCTTGGGCGGGGGCGGCTCGGTCTTGACCGGGACCGACGGCGCCGGCGCGGGCTTGGCGGGCTTGTCGAGGTCCTCGAGCATGGCGAGGGCGCGCGCGTCCTTCGGGTCGATGGCGAGGGCCTTCTTCAGCGCGGCGCGGGCCTCGTCCTTCTTGCTGGTCTGGACGTAGAGGCTCGCGAGGTTGATCCACGCCGAGATGCGCTTGTCGTCGAGCTTGAGGGCCTCCTTGTACGAGGCCTCCGCCTCGGCCCAGCGCTTGACCGACTGGTAGGCGAACCCGAGCACCACCCGGAAGACGGGCTCCTTCGGCGCTTGCTTGACGGCGATCTCGAGCTCCTTGACCGCGCGCGGACCGTCGCCGAGCTGGAGCAGCGCGGCGCCGAGATCGTTGCGGATGCCCGGGTCGTTCGGGTCGAGCTTGACCGCCTCGTCGTAGGCCTTCACCGCGTCGCCCGCGCGCCCGACCATCAGGAGCGCGGTCGCGTAATTGCGACGGCGCGCGGCCACCGTGGGCTCGAGGTCGGCGGCGCGCTTGAGGTCCTTGAGCGCGAGATCGTGCTTGCCCGTGGCGAGCCGCGCGATGCCCCGCGCGCTCGTGGCCTCGGCGTCGTCGGGGGCGAGCAGCACCGCGCGATCGAGGTCGGCGAGGGCGCCCTCGCTGTCGCCGAGCATGAGCGCCGCGCGGCCCGACTCGAGCCAGGCGGCCTTCGCGTCGGGCTCGAGCTTCTGCGCCGTCGCGAGCAGCTTCTTGGCCTCGCCGACCCGCTTCTCCCGCTTCGGATCGCCCTTGGCCGAGCCGAGATCGAACGGCACGCCGAGCCCGCGCAGGATCGCCTTGGCCTGGCCCACGAGTGGGGCCGCGTGTTTCGGCGCCGCGGCGGCGGCCTTCGCGTAGGCCGCCTCGGCCTTGCCCCAGTCGTCGGCGTCCGCGGCCGCGTCGCCCGCGGTCATCGAGGCCTGAGCGCCGCTCGGGAGCGGGCCCGGCTTGCCGACCGGAGCGGCCACCGTGGGAGCCGGCTTCGGGCTCGCGCTCGCGGGGGCGGCCGGTGCCGCCGGAGCGGGCGTGGCGTGGGCGCAGGAGACCAGGACGACGGCGAGGGACAGGAACCGCACGCGAATCATCATGACACGTTGCAACCCGAGCTGCGCCCGGCGAGGATCGCGCGGCATGCGAAGGCCCCATCGAGCCCGTCCGACGAGCCGCGATCTGCTGCGCCGAGGGCTGGCGAGCGGGCTCACGCTCGGGGCCCTGTTCGCGGCGAGCCCCGGGCAGGCGATGCCCCCCTACGACCCCGAGTGGCCGCCGCCCGCTGCCACCGTGCCGGCGGGCCCGCCCACGCCGTCGATGGCCTCGCTGTTCGGGTTCCAGGGCCTGCAGCAAGCCGCGCGCTCGCCGAACGCGGAGACCCGCGCCGCGGCGGTGCTGCGCGCCGCCGAGCTCGCCAAACAGAAGGACACGCCCACCGCCCTCGGCGACGACTGCTGGAAGCTCGTCGAGAGCGCGGCGAACGACGCCTGGGGCGACGACCCCGACGCCGCCCTCCGCGTGCGCCTCACCGCTGCCCGGGCCCTCGTCGACGACCGCCGCGCCGCCGACGCGCGCCGCGCGCTCCGCGATCTGTTCCTCACGCCGGGCCTGGCCGCCGCGATGATGAAGGGCCCGTTCGTCGTCGGCGCCGCGCCGCGCACCAAGCTCGCGAGCCCGGAGCTCGTGCGCCTCGTGCGCCAGACGGCGGCGATGGCGCTCGCGATCCTCGGCGACGACGACACCCTGCTCACCAAGGTGAAGGACCCGGAGGCGAGCCCCGCGGCGATCGCCGCCCTCGCCGCGCACGCCCCCGTGACCCTCGTCGCGCTGCTGCCGAAGAGCGACAGCATCCCGGCCAACGACGTCATCGACGCGCTCGGCAAGCTCGGTGACCTGCGCGCCGCCGACGCGCTCGAGCGCGCCTTCGAGAAGAGCCACAGCCCGCGCGCGCTCGTCGCCCTCGCGCGCCTCGGTGATCCACGCGCCGCCACCCACGCGCGCCTCGTGCTCGCCACCGACCCCGAGAGCCTGCGCCTCGCGGCGGCCGAGGCGCTCTCCGAGCTCGGCGAGACCGACAGCGAGGCTCGCATCCTCGCGCTCCTGTCGGCGCCGGTGCCGAGCGCCGCGGCGCGCGCGCTCGCCGTCCGCTTCCCTGGTCCGTCGCTCGTGCCAGCGCTCGAGGCCGCCGCCAAGGGCGGCTCCGACGCCGCCACCGCCGCCCTCGCGCGCGCAGGTGCGCCCGGCGTCGCCGCGCTCGCGACCCTCGTGAAGGACGACGCGCACCCCGACGTCGCCGACGCCGCTGCGTTCGCGCTCGCCACCGTGCCCGGGTCCGCGGCGTCCAGCGCGCTGTCCGCGCTCGTGGCCGAGCCGAGCCCGGCCCGCGTCCGTCGCGCGGTGCGCGCCAGCGTGTCCCGCCTCGCTCGCCTCGGGACGGTGCCGTCCGGGATCTCTTCGGCGGCCAAGGAGCTGCGCGCGGCGAAGGACGCCGAGGGGCGCTTCCTCGCCGCGCTGCTCCCCGCCGTCTCGTCGCTCTCCGACGCCAAGGACGCGGTCGTCGACGCCGATCCGCTCGTGCGGCGCGCGGGCATCACGGCGCTCCACGCGCACCCCGCCGCCGACGCCGCGCCGGTCGCGCGCAAGGCGATCCCGCTCGAGTCCGACCCCGAGCTCCTGCGCGGCCTCGTGAGCGTCGCGGCGCGCGGCATCGACGGCACGGTCGCCCACGACGTGCCGATCCCCACGAGCCAGCTCGCGGTGTGGCTCGGCGAAGACCCGGGCCCCTCCGCGGCCGTGGCGGCCTTCGTCCTCGGCGCGCGCGGCGGCCCGTCGGCGAACGGGCACGTGGCGCGGGCGCTCGAGGCGGACGATCTCTCGGTGCGGGCGGCGGCGCTCCTCGGGCTCGGGCTCTCGGCAGATCCCGGTGCCACGCAGCGCCTCGTCGCGCGCCTGCTCGAGCCGATGGCCGTCGAGGCGCGGAGGGTCGCCGCGCGCGCCCTCGCCTCGCGCAGCGATCCCGCGGCCGCGACCGCGCTCGCCATGGTCAGCCAGCTCGACGCCGATGCCGAGGTGCGCGCCACCGCGCGGCGCAAGGGCCCGCGCATCTCTCCGTTGCTCTCGGGCACGGAGGTCGGCCAGACCAAGGTCGTCGGCGCGGGCACCGCAGTGCTCGTGCGGCCCACGATGCAGCGCGCGGACGGCTTCCCCCTCGCGCTCCTGCCCGATCCCGACGGCTTCGTCCTCGCGTTCCGCCTGCCCCCCGGCGAGACGCGGTTCACGCTGCACGCGACCAGTGCGCCACCGTCCGCGCCTGCACCGAAGACCCCCGTGGCCCCGCCGAAGGCCAAGCCGTGAGCGCCGAGGAACCGTTCGAGGAGACCCTCCGCCGTCTGACGGAGATCGTGAAGAAGCTCGAAGAGGGCGACCTCTCGCTCGAGGAGTCCCTGCGGGCCTTCGAGCAGGGCGTCTCGCTGACGCGGGCGGCCAAGGCCCGCCTCGCCGCGGCCCAGACCCGCGTCGACGAGCTGCTGGCGGTCGACGAGCAAGGGCGCGCGAGCACGCGCGAGGGAGCCTGATTCCTAGGTCTCCGAGCGGTTCGTCGCCTCGCTCGCGAGCACGCTGATCGAGGACAGCGCGCGCGTCCGGCCGATCAGCGCGACCGAACGCTGCGCGGCGTGCAGCAGCACGACCTCGACCTGATCGTCGCCGCGCAGCACCGTGAGCTGGATCGCGCCGGTGGGCAGCGAGCCGTCGTCGCCGTCGGCGATCGCGCGGACCGAACGACGGAGCTCGCTCCGGACGAGCACGCGGGCGCCCTCGAGTTCGACCTCCAGCGAAGCGGGCGCGGTCTTCTGAGGAGCGATCGAGCTCGACGCACCGAGCAGCACGACGAGCGCGGGGCGCGACGGGTCCCACGCGACCACGCGCGCGGGCCCGCCGTCGGTGTCAGCCTCGAACAGGTGCAGACACGGGTCGGCCTCGCCCTCCTTCAGGCACACGGCGCGGCGCAGCGACCACGCCTCGCCCCGACCCGCCTGGAGCACGAGCGCGTCGCCCGTGCCGACGGGAGTCTCGCGGACGCGGACCCGCGCGGCCTCCACCACGGGCTTGCGCCGCCCCCGCAGCGCGAACGCTCCGACCGCCGAAGCCGAGAGCCCGATCGCCAGCAGCGTGAGCTCGACGATCATCGCCCGAGGGCCTGGTGGAGCGCCCGCGCCCGGGCCTCGATCTCGGGCAGCGAAGGCCGCCCCTCGCGCGCGACGACGAGCGCCGAGATCACCGCGGCGCACGCCACCCCCGCCTCGATCAGCGCAGGCACCGACGCGAGATCGATGCCGCCGATCGCGACCAGCGGCAGGCCCGCTTCGCGGGCGACGCGCGCGGCGCCGGTGACGCCCACGAGGCCGACCGTGGGGTCCGGACGCTCCTTGCTCGTGGTGCGGAACACCGGGCCGAAGGCCAGATAGTCGGGCCGCACGGGCCCCGCCACCGCCGCCGCGAGCTGCGCCGTGTCGTGGGTCGAGAGCCCGACGCGGACCTCGGGCGCGACCCGCCGCACGTCGTCGACGGCGAGGTCGTCCTGCCCGACGTGCACGACGTCGGCGCCCGCGAGCCGCGCGAGATCGGCCCGGTCGTTCGCGACCAGCGGCACCGAGCCCGGCACGACGCCGCGCAGTCGACGGAGCGCGGCAAGCACGTCGCGGCTGCTGCCGCGCTTGTGCCGCAGCTGCAGGGCGGCGGGCTCGACCGCGAGCAGCGCGCGCGCGACGTCCTCCAGCGTTCCGTCGGCGAGCAGATCCACGCCCGCCACCTGCCAGGCGTCGACGTCGACGATCGCGTAGAGGCCCCTCATGCGTGTCGACGAACATACCGCAGACGCGCCCGCACCGCGCGCGTCGCGGACGCGAGCGCGAGGCCGGCGAGCACGCCGAGCAGCGCGGCCGCCGGCACGAGCGCGAGGCGCGCGCCGACGAACGAGAGCCGCTCGCACGCGCGGAGAGCGAGCAACGCCGCCGCGGGCCCGGCCGCCGCGAGCGCCCACGTCGTCGCGCGCGGGCCGCGCGGCCGCGCGATCGCCGCCCACGTGGCGAGCACCGCCGAGAGCAACCCCGCGGCCGCGAGCGCGAGACCGCGGTGCATCGCGGGCACCGACGAGGGCGCGGTGTAAGGAGCGAGCCCTTGCACCTTGGTGTGCCCCGCGACGATGCGGACCGCCGACGGCGCCAGGATTTGCGTGTCGTCGGCCTCGATCGACCGGAGATCGTCGGCGATCCACAGGTCGCGCGCCGCGTAGTCCATGCCCCCGGCGGCCTCGCCGACCAGGAGCGGGGCGTGCCCGGGCCGACACAGCCACGCCGCGCGCACCATCGGCACGTGCTGGACGCTCGCCGTCTTCGCCGAGAGGCAGGAGAGCCGCGCCTCGGCGAGGAGCAGTCGCGCCACCCGCCCCGGCGCACGCGCATCGCGTCCCCACGCTACGCTCGTGAGGAACGCGGCGGACACGAGCACGAGCATGGTGGGCCAGAGGCGAACGACCCGGCGCACGGGCGACTCGCCGAGGGCACGGCGCGCGCGCGCCTCTCCCCGCTCGCGCGAGCGGAGCGCCGCCTCGGCCCAGCCGACCGGCCAGCCGACGAGGAACCCCACCTCGCTCGCGAGCGCGAGCAGGCCGAGGACGAGCGGGACCGCCGCTCGCAGCGGGACGTCGCGGTCGAGGAGCAGGGGCAGGATCCGCGAGACGCCCGCGGCGAACGCCGCGAAGGTGACGGCCGACGCCGCGAGGATCGCGGCGAGCCCGAAGCGCAGGGGGTCGCGGGCGAACAGCGACCGCAGGCCCAGGTTCAACGGAGCAGCCCGCGCAGCAGGACGTCGGCGATCTGGGTGGCCGCGCGAGAGAGCCCCCCGGCGTCCGCCCGGCCGAGCGCCCAGGTCATGGTGACGCCATCGAGCGCGCCGAAGATCGCGCGGGCCATCACGTGGGGAGAGACGCCTTCCCGGAACACCCCCGCCTTCTGCCCGTCCGAGACCACCTGCGCGATGAGGTCGAGGTAGAGCGCAAACTTCGGCGCCGCGTACTGCTTCATCAGCTTGGTGGACTGGCGCAGGTTGACGGTGATGACCTCGGCGAGATCGCGCTGGCCCTCGAGGAGGCCGAGCTGCATCTCGATCACGCAGCGCAGGCGCGCCTCGGGGTTCGGTCGCGCCGCGAGCTCCTGCGCGAGCGTGCTGAGCAGGCGATCGATCCGGTCCTCGAACAGGCTGACGAGCAGGTCGTCCTTGTTCTTGAAGTAGAGGTAGATGGTGCCGTCGGCCACACCGGCGGCCTTGGCGACCTCGCTCACCTTGGTCGCGTAGAAGCCCTTGCGCGCGAACACCTTGGTGGCGGCGCGCAGGATGCGCTCGCGCTTCGGACGGGCATCGGCGGCCTTGCCCGGCGACTCGTCGTCGGCCACCTTGGCCCCACTGAATCGCGATTCAGTCACGGGGTCGGGATAGCAGAACGGGGCGACCCCGTCGATCCTCCGCGGGCGCCGCGGCCGTGCCACCATGGGGCCGTGGAGAAGCCGCCGGTCCTCGTCGCCGCTGGGGTCCTGATCGAAGGTGGACGCGTGCTGCTGACCCAGCGCAAGGCCGGGGCGCACCTCGCGGGTCTGTGGGAGCTCCCGGGAGGCAAGGTCGATCCCGGCGAGGACCCGCGCGCCGCGGTCGTGCGCGAGCTCCGCGAAGAACTCGGCATCGAGGTCGAGGTGTTCGAGCCGCTCGAGGTCACCTACTTCCGGTACCCGGAGAAGGCGGTGCTGCTCCTGTTCTTCGTGGTCGCGCGGCGCGCCGGGTCGCCGGAGCCGCAGCGGCTCGACGTCGCGGATCTGCGGTGGGCGACGGCCGCGGAGCTCGGCACGCTCTCGTTCCCGCCGGCCGACGTCGCGGTGGTGGAGCGGATCCGCGCGCGGCTCTAGAGCCCCGCGCGCCCGTGCGGTGCGTTGAAATCCAGCAAGGGCCCGACCGGCACGATGCCCGTCGGGTTGATGGTCGGGTGGCTTCCGAAGTAGTGGCCCTTGATGTGGTCGAAGTCCACCGTGGGCGCGACGCCGGGGTGCTGGAACAGGTCGCGCGCGTACGCCGAGAGGTGGGGGTAGTCGACGAGCCGCCGCACATTGCACTTGAAGTGCCCGACGTACACCGCGTCGAAGCGCACGAGCGTGGTGAAGAGGCGCACGTCGGCCTCGGTGAGCCGTGCGCCGCACAGGTAGCGGTGGGTCGCGAGGTGCGCCTCGAGCGCGTCGAGCGTGGCGAACACGTCGAGCACGGCGTCGCGGTAGACCGCCTGGCTGGTGGCGAAGCCAGCTTTGTAGACCCCGTCGTTGAGCGTTCCGTAGATGCGCGCGTTCCAGCCGTCGATCTGCGGCCGGAGCGCCTCCGGGTAGTAGTCGCCCGGCTCGGCGCCGAGGTCGTCGAACGCACCATTCAACATGCGCAGGATCTCGGACGACTCGTTGCTGACGATGGTCGCCCGCTGCTTGTCCCAGAGGACCGGCACCGTGACCCGCGTCGTGCACCCCGGCGCCGCGGCGGTGTAGAGCTCGTGCAGATAGCGCGCGCCGAGCACCGGGTCGGCGACCACGCCGGGCCCGTCGTCGAACGTCCAGCCGTGCTCGCGCATGAGGAAGTGCACCACGCTGACGCCGACGTGCGCCTCGAGCCCCTTGAGCGCGCGGACGATCAAGGTGCGGTGCGCCCACGGGCACGCGAGCGACACGTAGAGGTGGTAGCGGCCGCGCTCGGCGGCGAACCCGCCCTCGCCGCTGGGACCGGGGCTGCCGTCGCGGGTGACCCAGTTGCGGAACACCGCGTCCTTGCGCACGAAGCGCCCGCCGGTCGACGCGGTGTCGTACCACTGATCACGCCACACGCCGTCGACGAGGAGGCCCATGCGGGCACAGCCTAGGCCCACGCCCCCGGGAAGCCATCCCCCGGCAATTCAGGGAGCCGGCGGACGCTCGGACCGCGTGGCGCGGACCGAAGCTCGGCCTTCGACCACGAGCCCCTCGCGTGAGAAGGCGAGCAAGCGATCGGCGAGCGCGTGCACGCGGATCAGCGCGGGGCCGTCGCCGGCGCCCCACCAGATGCGGCGCCAGATCGGCTTGCCGTCGGGCGCCAGCGTGCGCGCGACGATGCGGCCCGGGGCCACCGCCCACACCTGCGAGCTCGCGTCGAAGCGGACGCCCTCGAGGTCGTGGCGGGTCTCGACGCGCTCGGGCCGGATGTCGGAGGGGCCGTCTCCCCCGCCCCCGGACAGCTGCACGCGCGCCGCGAAGCCGCCCGCCCCGACGACGACGGTCTCGCCGAAGCGGCTCGTCGCGACCGACGCGATGGCGGGCATCTCGCCCTCGAGCGGGCGCAGGTCGCGCAGCTCGCCCGTGTTGGTGTTGACCGAGAGGAGCGCCCCCACGAGCGGCTCGCGCGGCTGGCTCGGGTCGCGCGGCACGGCCTCGCCACCCGCCAGGACGGTGCTCGGACCGAGCGGCGCGAGGCCACGCAAGAGCCGGATGCCCGCGAGCTTGCGCGGCGCGAGCCACTCGCCCGCGCGCGCGCACCACACGACGGCGCTGCGCCCGGGGCGCATGCCGGCCGCCACGAGCACGCCCTGTTCGTTGCCCCACAGCGCCGTGTACGCGATCGACGCGTCAGTGCCCCGCAGCACCTGCCAGCTCCCGCGCGTGAGGAACGCGAGCAGGCCGCCCTTGCCACCGAGCGCGTAGCGATCCGGATCGAGCCGCGCGACGCAGGTGAACGCGTCGCGCGCGATGCCCTCGGGCAAGGGGATCTCGAGCCAGCTGCCGCCGTCCCAGAAGCGCACCCCTCCGTCGCCGACCGCGAGCGCGCGACCGTCCTCGCCCATGGCGACGTCGCGCACGGTGCCCGCGCCCTCGTCGCGGCCGCGCACCCGCCAGTGCCACGGCTCGTCGTGGGGGAGCGTGGTGGCGTCGGCGCCGGGGCGCACCGCGTGGGCGGCGGCGCTCGCCATGATCTCGGCCTTGACCGCGGGCATGGTGCCCTGGGACATGCGCGTGGCCGGCGGGGACGCTTCACTGGTCGGCGCGACCACGGCCTCGATCGCGGCGAGCTGCGCGTCGAGCGCGCGCCACACGTCGCGGACGTCGTTCGGTCGGCCCTCGAGCTTGGGCCACGTGGCCTGCGCGATGAGCTTGTCGATCGCCTGCACCTGCTCGGGCGCGTGGCCGTACGCGGAGTGGATGGTGGGGGCGTCGAGCAGCGAGTGGCGGTGCGGCCGCCGCCCCGCCGCGAGCGCGGTCTGCGCCTCCTGCGGGAACAGCGCGCACCCGGTGAGCACCTCGTAGGCCAGCGCGCCGAACGAGAAGATGTCCGAGGCCGGGCCCACCTGCGTGTTGCCGGGCACGTATTGCTCGGGCGCCGAGTAGCCGACCGACACCGCGACCACGCCGGTGGTGGAGGCGTCGTCCTGCACGCGGACGATGCCGAAGTCGGTCACCTTGGCGACCTCTTCCCCCGGGGTGCCCGCGACGAGCACGTTGGTGGGCTTGAGGTCGCGGTGGATGAGGCGCTCGGCGTGGATGTCGGCGAGCGCGCGCGCGATGTGGCGCAGGATGCGGCGCGCGCGCGCCGGCGGGAAGCCCTTGCCGGTCTCGCGCAGCGACTTGTGGATGCGTTCGTGCAGCGTGGTGCCCTGCGCGCCGCCGTCGACGTACTCGAGGATGAGGTAGCGGATGGGGATGACGTCGTCGTCGAAGACGTTGGTGGAGACCCGCTGGGGGACCTTCACCTCGACCTCGCCCTCGTCGAAGAAGCGGACGATGTACGGGCTCGGCGGGCGGCGGTCGGAGAGCCGCCGCAGGGCCAGCGCTTCGCGCCGGGAGGCCTTCACGAAGGCCGCCCACTGGGCCGGCGCGAGCTGCGGGGCGATCACCTTGGCGACCACGGGCGCGCCGTCGGGGCCGTCGGTCGCGCCGAGCACGACGCCCATGCCGCCGACGCCGAGGAGGCCTTCGATGATCCAGCGATCGCCGAGCGTCTGCCCGGAAAGTGCGCGAGCGAGCGCTTGACCGAGTTGCTCTCCTCGCCCCCGTCGGTCCGCCTCCGCCCGGGCGTCGTCACGCGCCATGCAAGAGCAGCACGATAACCCAGATGCGACATCGACGACGGGGTTTGTGAAGGGACACGCTTCGCCGGACGTTCTATGAGGGAACCCGTGTCGGCTAACCGGATCGTCACGCCGCCCCCTGTTGGCCTCGCGAGAGGCGCGCGCGCAGCTGGATTCGTGCTGATCCTGGCCGGTCTGTCGGCCGCCGGCTGCAGCGGTGGCTGCCGCAAGGCCACCCCTTACGTCCCCTTCCTCGAGGATGGCGGCACGCCGGCGCCCAAGGGCAGCGAGCCCGTGGCGGGCCTCGACGCGGGCCCACCCCCGAAGCCGGGGGTCTTCAAGGCGACTCCGGCCACCCTCGCCACCACCCCCTCGGCGAAGCTCCTGGTCGAAGGGCTCGAAATCCCGGCTCCACAGGGGCAGGTCGTGCTCGCCGGGATCGCGCGTGATCTCGACGGCGACGGCCAGCGCGACGCCGTCGCCTTCGTACAGCCGGCGAGCGGCGGAGGCGGCGAGCTCCGCTACTACCGCGGTGAGGCCGGGGGATTGCTCCCGAGCAAGGTCGTGGCGGCGGCGACCGGCGGCACCGACGCCCTCACCCTCCCCGCGCCGTGTTTGGCCAAGCTGCAGCCAGGTCTGCTCACGCTGGTCGGGCAGCACACCGTCGCGGTCGACGTGCGCCCGACCTGCGGCGAGGGCGCGGCGGCCGCGCGAAGAGTGGTGGTCGCGGCGTTCGCGCCCGTGGCCTCGATCCGCTGGAGTGCGCGCGTGCTCGAGCCCCCGACCGGGTTCACGCTCGGCATCGAGATCGAGGCGCCCGACAAGGACGGCGACGGCGTCGACGACCCGACGCTGGTGTTCTCGCTCGAGGGGGGTGGCCCGCCGTTCGACCTGGGCGACAAGCTCGTCGCGCGGATCGGCTACTGGGACCGCCCGAGCGGCCTTTCGCTGCGAGACCGCTTCGAGCCCGAGAAGAGCTTCCAGACCATCGCGCAGAACGCAGCGGCGCGCGCGCGGAGCAAGGCCACTGCGCTGCCGGTCGCGGGGCTCGTGCGACGTCTACGACTCCTGCACGGCGCCCTCTGCACCGAGGGCGGCTCCCCGCTGGTCGACCCCGCGGGCGAGCACGGCATCGCGTGCGGCACCTCACGCGCGCTCGAGGACGGCGCGGCCGCCGAGGTGCGCGCGGCGCTGTCGCTCGGCGACGCGATCACCGCGCTCGCGGCCCGCGAACGGCTCGCGGCGCGCGCCAAGTCCAGCAAGCTGCGCGCGGAGATCGACAAGGCGATCCTCGCCATCGTGCCCGCCGTCTTCGGCGCCGCGCGCGAGCTGAAGGTCGCCCCACACGCGTCGTCGAAGGGCACCCTGCCCGCGTGGGGCACGCTCGCGTTCGAGAAGAGCGGCGCGCTCCTGGTCCGCACGCAGACGTCGGTGGTGCGCGTGGACGCGACCTTCGAGGAGTCCGAGGCGAGCGACGTGAGCGGCTGGCCGCTCGAGGTGCTGGTCCCTGGCAAGGACACCAAGCTCGCCCAGGTCGTCGACGCCTGCGACGCGCCCTGGCTGTCCGCGCGCATGACCGGGCACGACGTCCCCACCGGGTCGCGGCTCGTGCCCCTGCCGCTGATGGGCGTCACCCGCTGCTCGGGCTCCCCGATCCCCATAGCGGCCACCCCGGTCGCCTTCGGCCCGCAAGGGCTGCTCGCGCTCGTGCAACACGAGCTCGTCCTCTTGCCCACCGTGTTCACCGCCCAGCGAACCACCGGGACCCTGCCCCCGCCGGCCGCCGCGGTGGTCGGGCCGTTCGTGATGGGCGCGCCGCGCTCGCCGGGCGGCGGCTACCTGGTGGTGCCCACCCGTTTCGGCGTCGCCCGCCGCGAGGAGTCGAGCGGCGCCGTCACGCTCGTGCGCGCCAAGGACCTCGAGGGGCTCTACCTCGGGCTCCGCGACTGCGCGATCAACGACGCGGGCACCCGGATCGCCTGCGTGCGCGAGAACCATCGCGTGGTGGTGATCGACGTCGGCACCGGCACGCCGGCCCCCGCGCCGAGCACGTCGGCCCCCGCGCCTTCGCCGAGCGACGAAGCCTCGTTCTGACAGGCTTGCTGCCCAGGGGCGGCGCGAATACGCCGACGGGCCGTGCAAACCGAGGAACGCATCCGCGCCACGATCGAGAAGATGCAGCGCGCCGAGGAGGAGGTCCGCCGCCTCCAGGACGAGCTCCTGGACTCCATGGAGGGCGACCGCAAGGCCACGCTCGCCGCGCTCCACGAGGCCGTGATCGAGGGCCTCGGCGAGGGCGAAGGGGTCGAGGCAGCCATCGCGCTCGTGCCGTTGGCCGAGGTGCTCGGCGAGCTCGAGGGCCCCGAGGTGTGCGACCTCCTGGTCGACGTCCTCGGGAGCGACGAGCCCGAGGTCCGCTTCACCGCGGGCCGCGCCCTCCAGGATCTCGCCTTCGATCGCTACAAGGAGGTCGCCGAGGCGATCGAGCGCGCGGCCACGCGTCTCGCGGCCGACCACCACGCGCTCCGCGAGCTGCCCTACGTGATCGCCGAGGTCGGTGAGCCGGGCGCTCCGCGGGTGCTGGGGCGCTATCTGAGCCACTCCGATCCCGAGGTGGTGGCCGCCGCGATCGAGGCCCTCGCCTCGATCGGTGATCCGGCGGCGCTGTCGCCGCTCGAGAAGCTCGTGCGCGACGGCCGCACCGTCCAGATCGAGGACGACGGCGGCACCCAGGTCTCGCTCGGCACGCTGGCGCAGGAGGCGATCGAGATGATCCGCGCCGCGGACGAGGAGGCCGACGAGCCCCCGCGGCGTGGTCCCGGAGGTGGTGGAGGCGGCCAGCGTCCCGAGGCCCCGCGTCGCCCCGAGGGTCGTCCGGCCGCGCCGCCCCCGGGGGGCCGTGGCGCCCCGAGCGGTTCGCGCCCTGGCGGCGGCGGCAGCAGCGGTGGTCGCGGAGGACGCAAGCGGTGAACAACCCGGGCGGCGCGGGCGATCGGGCAGCACGCGAGCGCGTCGAGGCCTCCGTGATCACGCCCCTCGCCCCGGGCGACGCGGCGATCTTCGAGACGTTCGTCAACGCGCGCTACCTCCGCCACTTCGGCGATCTGTTGCTCGAGATGCTCTCGCCGCCGGCCACGCCGGGAGACGCGGTCGTCGCGCACCTCGGCTGTCGCACGGGTTACCCGGAGCGCCTCGTCGTCGAGCGCCTCGGGCCCACGCGCCTCGTCGGCACCGACCCCTCTTTGTCCGCGCTCGA
>JAEUKC010000479.1:0-10057 GCA_016794445.1 Myxococcales bacterium | reverse complement strand
CGAGGGCGGCGCTCTCGCGGAGCTTCGACCCGGCGCGGGTGGAGCGCCTCGTCGGGTTCTACCGCCTCGTACGCGCGGGTGCGTGCGCGCCCGTGACGAGCGACGTCGAGCGCGCGACGGGGAGGCCCGCGCGGAGGTTCGGGCCGTTCTGCGACGAGCACCGCGCTGCGTGGTATCCTCCGTCGGCGTCGGCGCCCGTCGACGCGACCATGGGCACCTGATCTTCCCCTCGAGTCATCCTGAGCGCCGTCCAGCGGCGCTCGTGTCTTCGACCGTACACGCGCTCGGCGCGTGGGGAGATCCAGCATGGCTACCGTGTCCATCACGGGGCTCGTCTTCGCGTACGCGGATGCGACCCCCATCCTCGATCACGTGACCTTCCACCTCGAGCGCGGGGCCACCGCGCTCGTGGGGCCCAACGGCGCGGGCAAGACCACGCTCCTGCGGCTGCTCACGGGTGAGCTGCGCCCGCAGGCCGGCCGCATCGAGCTGTCGCCCCGCGACGCTCGCGTCGTCGTCTGTCCACAGACGGTCGAGCGCGACGACGTGCTCGTGCAGGCCCTCGCGTCGCGGGAAGACCGAGAGGCGAGGCGCATCTGTGCGCTCCTCTCCGCGCCGCGCGACGACCTGGCGCGCTGGGCGACGCTGTCGCCCGGCGAGCGCAAGCGGCTGCAGCTCGCCGCGGCGCTGCTCGCCGAACCCGACGTCCTCTTGCTCGACGAGCCGCAGAACCACCTCGATCGCGACGCGCGCGCGGTGCTCGAGGCCGTGATCGGCGAGGCGAGGGGGAGCGTGATCCTCGTGTCGCACGACCGCGCGCTGCTCGACGCCTGCACGTCGCGCACGGTGCGGCTCGAGCGCGGCCGGGTGCGCGCGTTCCCGGGACCGTTCTCGGAGGCGGCCGCGCATTTTCGCGCGGAGGACGACGCGCGGGCGTTCGAGCGCGAGACGCTCGTCGCGGCCGCGAAGAAAGCCAAGCGCGCGCTCGTCGACGCGCGGCGCACGCACGCGGCGGCCGAGCGCAGCCTGTCCCGTGGGCAGCGCATGAAGGGCCCGCGCGACTCCGACGCGCGCAGCGTCTCGGCGCAGATGCGGGCCGAGCGCGCGGAGGGCCACCTCGGTCGCGCGGTCGCGGGCCGCAAGGTCGAGGCCGAGCGGGCGGAGGCGCGCGCCGCGGCGATCGAGGTCGAGAAGAGCCTCGGCGGCTCGGTGATGCTGGGCTACGCGCCGAGCCCGCGGCCCTGGGTGCTCTCGTGGTCGGGCACTCTGCGCGTCGGGGACCGCGTGCTGACCGAGGGGTCGTATCGCCTCGCGCGCGAGGGACGGGTCTGGCTCTCGGGCCCGAACGGCGCCGGCAAGTCGTCGCTGCTCCGCGCGATGCTGGCCGGCGGATCAGACCGGGTCCTCCACCTGCCGCAGACCCTCGGCGAGGCGGACGGTCGGGCCTACCTCGGGCGTCTGCGCGCCCTCCCGCGCGACCAGCGAGGTCGGGTGCTGCAGTGCGTGGCGGCGCTCGGGGTCGATCCAGCGCGCCTCCTCGCGTCGGAGGATCCCTCGCCCGGCGAGGCGCGCAAGCTCGCGCTCTCGTTCGGGCTCGGCCTGCACGCCTGGGCGCTGGTGCTCGACGAGCCCGAGAACCACCTCGATCTGCCCTCGATCGAGCGCCTCGAGGCCGCCCTCCGGGCGTTCCCCGGGGCCCTCCTGCTCGTCACGCACGACGAGGAGCTCGCGACGCGGTGCACGACCGAGCGGTGGGACCTCGGCGAGGAGCGTCGTACGATGAGCCCGTGAGACGTCGTCCCTGAGGAGTTCCTCCATGACCATGACCGACCACGCGTCCGTCGATGCTTACATCGCAGCCCAATCCGAGGCCGCGCGTCCACGACTCACGCGCATGCGGAACGTGATCCAGAAGACCGTGCCGCGCGCGGTCGAGAGCATCTCGTACAAGATCCCCACCTACAAGCTGCACGGCAAGCCGCTCGTCTTCTTCGCGGCGTGGAAGGAGCACCTCTCGCTCTACCCAGCGTCGGCCCGGGTCTTCGAGGAGATCCCCGAGCTCTTGCCCTTCAAGCACGGCAAGGACACGGTTCGGCTCCGGTACGACGCGACGCTGCCCGTACACCTCGTCGCGCGGTTCGCGAAGGTGCGCGAGCTCGAGGTCGACGCCGAGGAACGGCTCGTCCCGTCCGAGAAGCCGGTCGCGAAGAAGCCCGTCGCGAAGAAGACGGCCGCGAGGGCCGCACGTCCGAAGCCCTCGTGAGGTTCCGGTGCGGGGCATCGAGCGTCACTTCTCGACGGAACCCTCTTCGTGGCGCTGAGCCACGGGTTCAGCCTGCGATCGACGCGTCGGGGTGGCAACCGCACCTGGCAGCGCGTTCGGTGCCCCGCGCGAGGCCGATGGCAGAGGCCCGCGGCGAAGTCTTCACCGACTCGGCGGGCGTACCACGACCTCGCCGTCCTCGAGGCCGAGGAGGAACGAGCCGCCGAGGCCGGACCAGGCAAAGGCGGTCACCGGGGCCGAGATCTCGCGCCGGTACCCGCCGTTCGGCCCGCCGTCGTGATCCCAGGTCACCACGAGCCCCTGGGCGTCGGCCGTCACCGGGCCGTCCTCGTCGGCCACCACCGCGATCAGCGCGGCGTCGTGTGCTCGCTGGCCCTTGGGTTCGAGCGCCGCGTCGTAGACGTGGAGGGTCCGCCCTCCGACGGCGAGCACCCTACCTGTGTCCACCTCGACCGCGAGATCCGTGACCCATGGAGTCTCGCGCTCCGCGACGGCGCGCCGGGAGGCCACGTCGTAGGCGGCGAGGCGGTAGCGCCCGCGGTCGTCCGCACCGGCGCCGACGTAGAGGCGATCGCCCACCGGAGACAGGGCGAGCGCGCCCCACGAACCGCGGTGCGTGAAGCGCGCGAGCAGCCTGCCGGTCGTCAGGTCCCAGACGCGGACCGCGCCCAGTCGCTCGATCGTCGCCGCCCGCCCGCCGTCCGCCGAGACGGCCGCGTCGACGATCCACTCCTTGCACCCGGAGAGCCGCGTCACCACCTCTGCCGACGCGAGATCCCAGAGCAGCACCTTCCGATCGTAGCCCGCGCTGAGCAGCCGTCGCCCGCGCACGGCGCGCGCGACCGACACGTGGTGCTCGTGCTCTCGCAGGGAGCGCACGAAGGTGCCGTCGGGCCGCCAGACCTTGAGCGTGCCGTCGTCGCTCGCGGTCACGAAGCCGTCCTCGACCGCACAGGCCGATCGGACGGCGTCCGCGTGGCGTGCGCGGATCGACTCGATCATCCCGAGAACCCCACGAGGATCTCCGCGTCGCCGACGCGGGCGGCCCAGGCGGCGACGGTCGCGTTCGGCGCTCGGCCGCGGAGGTCGCGGTGCGAGAGGTGGCCCACGCGCGCGCCCTCGATCGGCAGGCCCGGGACGCCCGCGTCGCCGAGCGCGCGGAGGCGGGTGTTCCAGGGCCGGGGAAGGGTCGCCGCCTTCGCGCCGTCGAGGTCGAGCGCATGGCCGAAGGGCCCGACGTCCAGGGGCTCGCCGATCGCCTCGCAGAGGAGCTGGAGCCCGAAGCGCACAGCCTCGTCCGACACCGCGCCCCACGCACCGTCGACGAGCGCCCCCACCGCGCGCCGCACGGCGGGGTCGGGCGAGACCGGGCCGCCCTCGCTCCGCGCGACGGCCCGCGCGTGCCGGTCGACGACGGCCACGACGAGCTTCTCGTCGCCCGACCCGACGGCCCGCAGCAGGCTCGAGTGATCGACGCAGAAGACGCGGACCAACGCCACCGGCCGCAGGGTACTCCGACGTGATGCCTGGCGGGGGTCGAAGTCGCGTGCGTCGTGGAGCTCGATCCGGCGATCCTGCGCCGGATCCTGCCCGATCTCGCGGTCCGCTCGCGATCGGCTGAATCAGTCGACGCGGCGTCGTCAGTCGCGGGACGCGCCGGTCTTGCCTGGGAAGGTCTTGGCGAAGGTCTTGGGAAACGCCGCGCGATCGGCGCGGAGGCTGGGCCCGACGGCGAGCGATGGGACAACCGCGGCCGTCGACGGAGCGACGATCTCCTCGACCACGTCGGCTGCGGCGCGCGCGCCGCCGCTCGCTGCGAACGCCGAGGCGATCGTTTGGGCGCCGTCGCGTCGCGCACGGGTCTCGCGGATGGCGGCCCGCATGCGCGCGACGCTCAGCTTGCCCTTCGGCAGGACGACGCCAGCGCGCGCCACCTCGACGTGGCGGCCGACGTCGTTCTGGTCGCGTCCCCAGGGAACGACGCAGACCGGGACGCCCGCCGCGAGCGCCTTCTGCGTGATCCCCATGCCTCCGTGGCACACGACCGCGACCGCGCGCCGGAGGAGCGGACCGTGGGCGGTGAAGCGCACGACGCGCGCGTTGGTGGGCGCACGAAACTGCGCCGGATCGATCGCGCCCGTCGTCGCGACGACGTCGACGTCCTCGCCCTCGAGCGCCTCGAGCGCCGTGCCCAGCAGCTTCCCGTCGTCCTGGAACTCCGTCGAGCAGGTGACGAGCACCAGCGGCCGTTCGGACGTCGTCTCGCTCCGGCCGTCAGCGCCAGGCGGCTCCCAGAGGCCCGGCCCGACGAGACGCACGTTCTCGGGCCAGCCTCCGTGACCGTACTCGAACGGCTCGCTCGTGTAGGCCAGCACGCGATGCGCCCGGGTGGTGAGCCTGTCGAGCGATCCGATCGCGCCGAGCCCCAGGCCCGCGCGGAGCGCATCGAGCCCGCGCAGCTGCTTGCGCGTCATGAGGCGCGTCACGCTCCAGAGGAGAGAGTCGCGCCACCGCGCGAGCACGCCGCTCGAAGGCGCGAGCCCCAGCCCGAAGGTCGGGCGACCAGGGATGTCCAGGGGCAAGAAGTAGGGCGCGAAGATCGCGAACGGGAGGCCGCTGGCCTCCGCCGCTGCGCACGCGCCCCAGCTGTTGATGTCGACGAGCGCCACGTCGGCGCGCGACCACGCGAGGCTCGCTCTCACGTCCTCCACTTCGTGTCGTGCCCGAGCGAGCCAGACCGTGAGGCCTCGCTCGAGCGCGGCCGGAGGCGAACTCCCTTTGTAGTCGTCGAGCTCGATCGCCTCGATGGCTGGAGCCATCGCGCTCGCAGACAAGCCCAGGCTCTCCATGCGGGCCACGTCGCCCGAGACCGTGCGCACGTGCACGCGATGACCGCGCGAGCGCAGCTCGAGCATGGTGGGCACGAGCGGAAAGAGGTGCCCCCGTGCGGGCGAGGTGTACACGAAGACGCTGGCCATGACATTCCCCCATCGAGAGGCCCTGAGGTCTGCAACTCGCGCGCTCGTCCGGGATTGGACGAGCCAGACGCTGCGTTCTGCTTCAGCGCGGGCCGCCGAGGCGCCGCACCAGGTCGACCAGGGTCTGCTTCGTGCGTCGGCGCGAGCGACCGAGGTCCTTCATCAGGATCTTCCAGACGTAGACGTCGGTGACGGCCGCGAGCTGGTCCACGCGAATCTCGCGGGCGGCGCCCGTGAGATCGAGCAAGAAGGGCGCGAACACACGCTCGACCCAGCCGCGGTGAAAGCTCCGCCCCTCGGACGCGGGCCGGCGCTCCGCCGACTCTGATTCCGCGCCGAGCATGCGGAGCGCCATGTCGCCCCACAGCTCGTAGTGGTCGAGGAGGTTGTCGATGGCGCCCTCGACGTCGCCCACCGGCGCCGCGCCTCGCTCAGCGGCGATCTGCCCGCCCACGTGCTCGGACACCGCGTCGTAGAGCCCCTGCTTGGAGCCGAAGCGGCGAAGGACCGTCTGCACGGTGACGCCCGCGCGCTCGGCGACGGCCTCGAGCGTCGGCTCCCGGCCGGTCTCGCGGAACAGCTCGGTCACCGACGCCAGGATCCGCTCGCCGTTGGCAGCGGCGCTCTCGGCACGGGCCTTCTGTACGTAGGAGCGGGACGCTGCCAGCCGGTTCATGTGAGCATTGGTTACACGGAATCTATATTCGTGTCAACCTGGGTGACATGAACAATGGCCGACTCACCCGGGTCGCGGCCGAAGGCGGTGCCGCGAGGGCAACGACCTGGCGGTGGGAGCTCGGCCACGAGCATCGTACGATGCCCGCGTGACCAAGCCCGCCCTCGCGCTGTCGTGTGTGCTCGTCGCGTGCTCCGGCGGCGAGCACACTCCGGTCGACGTCGACGCGGCGAGCGACGCGGCCACGGAGACGCTCGTCGTCGACAGCGGCAGCGCAGACACCCTCGACGCAGCCGACGCCGTCGCGGACGGCGCGCGGGACTCCGTCGTGGAGACCGCCCCCGCCGACGTCGGCCGGCCGCTCGACGAGTGGGAGGCGCTGTTCCAGGAGAAGTTCGTCCCGAACACGACCCTCACCGAACCGGCGAGCGCGAGCTACCACTGCCTCGCGACGGCCAGCGGGCTGCGCCGCGCGCGCGCCGGAGCCTCGTTCTCGCCCGCGTTCGTGGCCAAGCTCGAGGCCGCGACCAAGGCTTCTGCCGGAGCGCTCGTGACGAGTGCCGCCACGTGGGGTGGCGATGGCTGGGGCCTCGACGCCGCGTGGGACGCCTTCGGCGACGGCACGACCAACCCCACCACGACGGTCTACGCGTTCCAGACGGGCCTCGCCATCTGGTGCCTGGCCGAGGCGGGGGACGTCCTCGCCGACGCCGGAATGAAGGCGCTCGCGAAGAAGGCGATGGACGCCTACCGCACCAGCGCGTTCGTGGCGTACGGCAAGGGCTATCCCATCGACTGCACGACCTGCGGCTACTTCTGGTATTCGCGCAGCAAGAGCGACGTCGGGCGGTACGTGAAGAACACCAACGTCGAGATGGCGGTGGCGGCGCTGGTCGTGGATCGATGGCAGGGGGACGCCACCAGCAAGGAGGTCGGAGCCCAGGCCGCGGCGTCGCACTACGGAGAGATCGTCAGCTACTCCAACTACGGCTACCTCGGTCGCTACGACGCGAGCTACGTCGCGGGCGCGAGCCTCTTCGACGATCACAATTCGTTCGAGGTCTACCTCCTGTTCCGCGCGGGGCAGCTGCTCGCGAACGCCTCGTTCCAGACCGCGGCCAAGACGCACTACGACGCGTACGCGCCCAAGGGGTCCACCGCGTACGTCGCCTACGCCGCGTGCCACCTCGCGCGCGTCCACGCGCCTGCGGCCAAGGCGTGTCGCGACTACGTGACCGCGAGCGGCGCGACCAACCCGGCAGGGGTCGGCCTCGTGATGGACTACTGAGCGGCGCGAACGCGGATCGCCGGTAGAACGCGGCCTCGGAGGTTGGCATGCGTCTCGCTGTGGCTCGGGGTGCACCGCCCCTTGCGGTGAACCCACCCATCATGAATCCTGTCCCTCGCATGACCGCCTCCTCCGACTACCTGGGGCCGAGGCCGCCGCGTGGGGAAGACCTCCCCTACGACGACGGTGAGCCGATGGAGAGCGAGCGCCATCGTGAGCAGATGCAGCTGCTCATCGACACCCTGCGCGACGCCTGGCGCGAGCGCTGGGACTACTACGTGGGCGGCAACATGGCCGTCTATTTCAGCGAGACCCAGGCGCGGAACCAGGATTTTCGCGCGCCCGACTTCTTCGTCGTGCTCGACGTCGAGCGTCGCGAGCGCAAGAGCTGGGTCGTCTGGGAGGAGGGCGGTCGCTCGCCCGACGTCGTCATCGAGCTGCTCTCGGCCACCACCGAGGAGGCCGACCGCGGCCGCAAGAAGCAGATCTACGAGCGGGCGCTCCGCGTGCCGTTCTACGCGATGTACGACCCGGTCTCGGGCGAGCTCGAGGCCTACAGCCTCGACGTCCAGCGGCGCGAGTACGTCGCGCTGCCCAAGGACGAACGCGGCGCGGTGGAGTGCGCCCCGCTCGGCTTCCGGCTCGGCCCCCACGGCCTGCCGTGGAAGGGGCTCGGCGGGCCGTGGTTGCGCTGGATCGACGCCGACGGCCAGCCCCTCGACGACGCGAGCGGTCGGGCCGAGCGCGCCTCGGCGCGCGCCGACCGCGAGGCGGAGCGCGCCCAGCACGAGGCGGAGCGCGCCCAGCACGAGGCAGAGCGCGCAGCACAGGAGACCGCGCGTGCTGAGCGCGAGGCGGAGCGGGCCGCCAAGGCGGAGCAAGAGCTCGCGCGCCTGCGGGCCCTGCTCGCGCAGCGCGGCGACTGACCACACAGGGTGCCTCGGTGGGGGCCGCTGAAAGGTCACGCGGTTTCCCCCGTTGGGAGAAGGCGCGCCTTTGCGTACCATCCCCGTCACGAACCGCGTCGTCGCGGCCACCTGGAGGTCACATGCGTCGTCTCGTCCTCGGCTCCCTCGTCGCTCTCGGGCTCTCCACCGCAGCCCCCCGCGACGCGGAGGCGTTCTGCGGCTTCTTCGTCGCGCCCGGCGACAAGCCCCTCTACAACGACGCCACGATGGTCGCGCTGATGCGCGAGGGCACCCGCACGGCCCTGACCATGTCCAACACCTACAAGGGGCCCGCCGCGGACTTCGCGATGGTCGTCCCGGTGCCCGTCGTCCTCCAGAAGGAGAACGTGCGGGTCCTCAACAAGAGCGTGTTCACGCGGCTCGAGACCCTCTCGGCGCCGCGCCTCGTCGAGTACTGGGAGCAGGACCCCTGCAACCCGTATCCGCCGATGCCGCCGCCCACGGCGTTCCCCAGCAAGCCCACCGCGGTGGCCAAGTCGGGTGGTGCGGGCGCCGACAAGGACTACGGCGTCAAGATCGAGGCCAAGTTCGAGGTCGGCGAGTACCAGATCCTGGTGCTCTCCGCGAAGCAGTCCGACGGCCTCGAGTCGTGGCTGCACGACAACAAGTACAACATCCCCAAGGGCGCCTCGACCGCCCTGGCTCCCTACATCAAGGAGCAGATGAAGTTCTTCGTCGCCAAGATCGACGTCAAGAAGGTGCAGCTGGACGCGCAGGGCGTGGCCCAGCTCTCGCCGCTCCGCTTCCACTACGAGACGAACGACTTCCGGTTGCCCGTGCGGCTCGGGCTGCTCAATGCCCAGGGCCGGCAAGATCTCATCATCTTCACGCTCTCGAAACAGTCGCGGTACGAGGTCGCGAACTATCCCAACGTCTTCATCCCGACCAACCTCGAGGTGAGCGACGACACCCGCAAGTCGTTCGCGCCGTTCTACGCGGCGCTGTTCGACGAGGCGGTGAACAAGGGGCAGGGGAAGGGCATCGTCACCGAGTACGCGTGGACCACGCCGTTCTTCTCGTACGGCGGCGGCATGAAGTGCGACCCGTGCCCGCCGGAGCCGCTGACCGACAACAACGATCTCGCCGCGCTCGGCGGCGACGTCCTGCTCGGGATGGGAGCGCCGCCGCCGCCTCCGCTCCCGCCGCAGCCGCCCCCGGGTCCCGGGGCCCCCAAGCCGATGCCGATGCCGAGCAAGCCGATGCCGCCGTGGGGCGGCGGCTGGGGCGGCGGCTTCAACATGGTGCTCACCCGCCTGCACGCGCGGTACGACTCCACCTCGCTCACCGACGATCTCGTGTTCAAGACGGCCGACGCGATCGTGGGTGGTCGCGAGCACGTGGTCGACGACAAGGGCGCCATCGAGAAGGGCGCGCAGCCCGCGCCGCAGAACAACTTCCAGGCGCGCTACATCATCCGCCACGCGTGGACCGGGGCCATCAAGTGCCAGAACCCCAAGCGCGGGGTCTGGGGTGGGCCCCCGGGCACGTGGGGCGCGCCGCCTCCGCCCGCGCCGGCCAAGGGGCTCGCGTCGGTGCCGCGCGGCGCCATCAAGCTCGCGTCGTTCCTCAAGGCGGGCATGCCCGCGTTCGACGTGAAGATGCCGGGACCCCTCGCGATCCCGCCGCCCGCGGTGCCCTCGAGCAGCACGACCGAGGACGCGGGTGCGCCGGCGCCCAGCGCGGAGGTCGACGCCTCGGTGCCGCCCGTGGCCTCGGCCAGCGCGGCGCCGTCGGTGGCCCCCGTCGAGCCGAGCGCACGCGGGTGCGGGTGCTCGATCCCGGGGGGCGCCGGGTCCGCGGTCGGGTTCGGCGCGACGGGCGTCGCCCTCGCGATCGGCCTCGCCCGCCGCCGCCGTCGCTGAG
>JAEUKC010000477.1:0-9945 GCA_016794445.1 Myxococcales bacterium | reverse complement strand
CGCCGCGGCGCGCGCGCTCCGCCGGCTCGGGCGCGACCTCTGGGACCTCGCCGAAGACCCGGACGCGGCCCGTCGGGCCTGGCTCCGCGGAGCGCGCTTGCTCGGCGCGGAGGGCCTCGACCGACTGGCGGCGGACCTGCGGGCCTTCGGCGGCGACGCCCAGGCGCGAGACGCGGTGTACGAGCTCGCGCGCCTCCCTGCCTTCCCCGACGACGACCGGCTGCCGCCGAACGTGTTCCAGAGGGTGCACGACCAGCAGCTGCGACTGCGGGCGTTCGAGTGCGCGGTGGCGGCTCCGCCCGACTGGGTCGAGCCCGCGAGCCTGGCGCGCGAGGCCGTCGCGCACGCCCCCGACCCGGCCGCGGTGCTGCCCGGCGTCGAGCTGCTCGTGCGTCGCCTCGGGCGCGTCGACACCCTGCCCGAGATCTTCGAGCTGGCCGCCGGGCGCTCGGCAGGGCGCTTCGCGGAGCGGGGCGTGCGCCACCACGCGGCGCGGGTGCTCGAGCGCCTCGGTCTGCCCCTCGACGCGCTCCACCACGCGGTGCGCGCGTTCGCCGCGCAGCCGACCGAGGGATCGGCGCTGCGCTCGCTCGAGCGCCTCGCCATCGCGACGCGGCGCCAGGATCTCGCGACCGCGGTGCTGATCGAGGCCGCCGAGCAGGCCACGGAGGCCGAGCGCAAGGCCATGTTCTTCGACCGCGCGGTCTCGCTCGGCAAGGAGGCTCCGCCCGAGGAGCGCCTCGACCTCCTGCTCCGCCTGTTCCTCATCGCGCCATCGCCGAAGACGGTGGCGGCGATTGCCGAGACGATCCGGATCGTCGCTGCCGACGACGAGGCGCTGCGCGCGTCGGAGACCGAACGGCTGCTCCGCGCGCACAAGAAAGTCGACGGGAAGCTGGGCTACACCGATCGACTCCCCGTGCTCTCCGCGGTCGCCCGCGCGGTCGCCGAGCTGCGCGGCGTCGGGGCGGCGCTCGCGCTGGTCGCCAAGGGCGAGAAGAGCACTCCTCGCGGGGACCTCGGACCGCTGCGCGAGGTGGCCGAGCAGATCGGTCGCCTCGACCCGGAGGGCGCGCGCGCGTGGCTCGCCGCCACGACCCCCGCCGAAGGGGGCGCTGCCGAAGGGGGCGTCCTGCGGGCCCACGTGGCGTGGGCCTTCGGTGACGCCGACCTCGCCCTCCAGCTCCTCGTGAGCCACGCGCCCGAGAACGACGACCTCGACTTCGCCGGCGAGAGCGGCTCGGCGAACGACGTCGCGCTCGTGGAGTCGTGGTCGTCGACCGCCCGCGATCACCGCGTGGTCGCGCGGGCCTGGGAGCGCTTCGGCAAGCGCCAGGGGGCGGCCGCCGAGCTCGAGACCGCACGCGCGCTCGACGCTGCGGGGCAGCACGAGCCCGCGGCGGAGGCGATCCTGCGCGCGTTCGCGCTGCGGGAGGGCGAGCCGTTCGAGCTCGTCGAGCAGATCGTCGAGCTCGCGCGCGCGGTGCTGCCACAAGCGAGCCAGGAGGCGGCCCTCGCGACGCTGCTCGCGGACGACGTGCCGCGCCTCGGCGACGATCACCCCGAGGTCGCCACGCGCTGGCGCGAGATCGCGGCCCTGCGAGCCCGCACGGCCGACTTCCTGGGCGTGCTCGACGCGCTCTTCGAGGCGGGCCGCTGCGCCCCCGCCGACGAGGATCTGTGGCAGGAGATCGCCGACGCGGCCGAGGCCGTGGGCGCGCACGATCGCCTCGCGGCGGCGCTCGCCCAGCGCCTCTCTCGGGCGCGGCCCGACCGCCGCGTCCAGCTGCTCCGCAAGCTCGCGCGGGTGCTCGAGCACGATCTCGGGCGCGACAGCGAGGCCGCGGAGCGCTGGGCCGAGCTCGTGCGCCTCTTGCCGCTGGACACCGAGGCGGGCGACGCCCTCGAGCGGATCGCCGAACGCCAGGGCGGTGGGCCCGAGCTCGTCGAGTTGCTGCGCGCGCGCGCCTCCCGGCTGCCGGCGGGGCACCCCGATCGGGTGCGGGTGCTGCGCAGGCTCTCACGCGAGCTGGCGGGTCATCCCGTGCGTCGAGGCGAGGTGCTGGCGGCGCTCCGCGAGGTGCACCAGCACAGCCCGGGGGACGTCGAGGTGGCGGCGCAGCTGGCCACGCTGGCGCGGGCGGCCGGCGACATCGGCACCGCCGCCGAGGCGCTGCTGCGCGCGTTCCGCGGCAGCGAGCCCGGCGAGGCCCGCACATGGCTCGCCATCGAAGCCGCGCGGGTGCTGCTCGAGCTCCACGACCTCGAGACCGCGGCGCGCCTGCTGCACGAGGCCGCGAGCGAGCCCAACATCGAGAAGGACCAGCGCGTGCTCGAGCTCGTGCGTCTCCAGCTCGAGGTCGCGGTGGCGCGCGCCGACGGGCACGAGGAGGCCGCAGCCCGCGTCCGTCTCGCCGAGCTCGATCGGGAGGCGCCACCCCGCACCCGGGCGACCCACGCCCTCGCCGCGGCGCGGGTGCTCCGCGAGGCCGGGGATCTCGCCGCGGCGCGGAAGCTCGCGTGGACGGCGGCGCGCCTCCTGCCGGGCGATCCCTACCCCACCGCGCTCCTCTGCGAGCTCGAGCTCGGCAACGCGCCGCCCTCCGGGCGCGTCGCCGAGCCCAGCGACGCCGAGCTCCTCGCGCTCGTCAACGAGGTCGAGGTGCTGAGCCCGGCGCCCGCGGAGCTGCTCTCGCTGGTCGCGTGCGCCCGGGCCGATCTGCTCGACGCGGTGCGTGGTGGCGGCGCGGGCTACCAGGACCTCCACGGCTGGCCGGAGGCGGTTCGCAGTCAACCCCTCGTGCAGCTCGCCCTCGCCGAGCGGCTCTCCGCGGAGTGGAGCTACGCGGCCGCCGCGGCGGCCTACGAGAAGGCGTTCGCCGGCGATCTTCGCGGCATGCGCCCGCTCGGGCCCACCGCCCTGCGCGCAGCGGACGCGGCGGCTCGCTGCAACGACCCCGTCCGCGCGCGGGCGTTCCTGGACCTCGCGGCGCGCGACCCCGAGTGCCGGACCGACGCCCGCAAGCGCGCCGTCGACCTCGCGCGGGCGGCGAACGATCGCGAGGGCGCGCTGCGGGCGCTCGAGCGCCTCGCCGCCGAGGCCTCGGGCAACGTCCGCGCGACCGCGCTCGCCGAGCAGGCCACCGTGGTCGGAGAGGCCGATCCGGAGGGCGCGGTCGAGATCATGCGCCTGGCCGTGCAGGCCGCGGACGGCCCGCTGCGCGAGAAGCTCGCGTCCGAGCTGCGAAGCCTCGAGTCGCCTCGCGAGACGCGCTCCCTGCCTCCGGCGCCGCCGCCGTCGCTGCGCGACAGTGGCGTCCGCTCCTCGCTCCCCCTCGAGGCGGCCCTCGCCGGGGCCGCGGCCGAGCCCGTCGCCGTGCCTCCACCGCCCGCGGCGCCCGAGTTCCTCGGGCCGCACAGCGAGTCGACCCCGCCTCCGCTCGGCGAAGGGGCGGTCCACGACGAGGAGGCGGCCTTCGCCCAGGTCGAAGCCGGCGGTCCGCTGCCGCCGAAGCCGCCCGAGCAGGACTCGCCCACCCAGCCGGGCGTCGGCGACACTCCCCACGCAGCGCCCGAGGCCGGGGAGAATCGGCCGCCACCTGGCGCGCCGTACCGACCGCGATCGATGCCTGCCCTCCCCGTCGTCACGGGCGCCGCGCCGATCGATCGCGAGGCCGCGGGCAAGGTCGCCCTCGACGCCAACGCCAAGGTCGACGATCGGATCCGGGCCTTCGGCATCCTCGCCGGCGTCGCGCAGGCCGGCGGCGATTTCGAGCAGGCGGTCCGCGATCACCTCTCGGCCCTCGAGCTCGGGGACGTCGACGCAGGGGACCGCGCGGCCGAGCTGCTGAGCGCGCTCCCCGATCGCGCCGGAGACGTGCTCCTCGTGCGCCGTCGCCAGGCCTTCCTCGAGCCCGGCGTCCGCAAGCACCTCGACGGTCTCCACGCGGCGGCCCTCGGGGTCCGTGATCACGTCCTCGCACGCGCGATCGACCACGTCCGACGCGCGTTCGATCCGGCGGCCGGCCCCGTGCCCCCCCCGCCCCTCGAGCTGCAGCTCGATCGGCCAGAGCTCCTCCTGCCCCTCCTCGAGCGTCGCGCGGTCCCGGCGGCCGCCGAGGCGCTGCGCATCGCGTGGGAGCAAGGCGGCACGGCCCTCAAGCGCGACCCCGGGCTCTCGTTCGCGCGAGGCATGGACCGTGTCACGGGCGCGTTCCCCATCGGCAAGGTCGTGGCGGCGGCGAGTCGCCTGCTCGGGCTGCGGACAGCGGTGTTCCTGCGTCAACGCGCTGGTCTCGACGTGGAGGTCGTGCTGGTGCCGCCGCCCTACGTCGTCCTCGGCGGCGACGCGCGCGAGGACACCCCGGACGTGCGCTACGTGCTCGGCGCCGGCCTGATGGCGGCGCTCCCCTCGCACGCGCTGCTGCTCGCCCAACCAGAGCCGCAGGCCCGCGCCACCTATCAGGCGCTGCTCTCGGCGTTCGGGCCCCCCGAACACGGCCGCAGCATCTCGGCCGAGGTCGGCCGGCTGGCCGCGGCGCTGTGGCAGTCGGTGCCGCGTGCCGCGCAGCGTCGGCTCGGAGAGCTGCTCGGGACCAATCCACCGACGTTCGAGGCGGTCATCGACGGCGCCCGTCAGGTCGCCCGGCGCGGAGGGCTCTACCTGTCCGGTGACCTCGGCGCGACCCTCCGCAAGACCCTCGCCGAGACCCAGGATCCACTGGTGCTCGAGGCACCGAACGGCCTGGCCGAGGCGTGCCGCGAGCACCCGGCCATCGCCGATCTCGTGCGGCTCGCGACGAGCCCGGAGCTGGCCGAGGCGCGGTGGCGGATGCCCGCCGCCGGTCCGCGTCGCACTCCCTCGGGTGGGCAGCGTCGCGCCTAGCGCGGGGCCGATCTCGTCGAGCGAACGCTGGGCTATGCTCTCTCCCGTGACGTCGACCGTGGGCCTCGGCCTCCTCTGGGCAGCCCTCTGCCTGCCCGGGTGCGTCGTCCTCTCCGATCCCGAGTTCAAGACCGAGGACGAGTGTCCCCCCACGCTCCAGATGACCGAGGCGAGCCCGGGATACCTGAGCTTCCCGATCATCGCCGCCGCGCCCCCGAAGGTGTTCGAGTTCCGGGCCACCGTCCCCGTGCGGAGCTGCGCGCTCACCCGCGCGCTCGAGGCCCGCGTGTTCCTCGACGGCAGCCTCCTCCGCTCGAGCGAGCTGCCACCCAACGGCACGAGCGGCCGTGACCTCACGGTCTTCGTCGCGCTCGACAGCGTGCGTCAGGGGTGTCACGTCCTGGAGGTGCTGGTGAGTGGCCGCTTCTCGAGCGATCAGCGTCAGCCGGTCAAGGCCGGCGACGTCGGCTCGGGCGTCTGGTGGTTCGGGGTCCAGGAGGACGCCACCAAGCCGCTCCCGACGATCGCCGACTGCGACAAGGGGCTCTAGCGATGACCCGCGCACCGGCCCAGCTGGCGGCGCTCTTCGGCCTGGCGTTGCTCGCGGCCTGTCGGCTGCCGACCAGCGACGGGCCCTCCTATGCGGGGCCACGGAACAAGTGCGACAACGGCTGCCCGACCGATGCGACGTGCGTCGACGGCGTGTGCGCGGCCTCCGCGACCGACTACGAGCTGGTCCTCGAGGCGACGCCACCGCTCACCGCCGCCCACGGCCCCGGACTCACCTTCGCCATCCCGGCCGACGATCGGAAGGGCGGGCAGCGGCCGCTGCAGCTGCCCGACGTGGTGCGGGTCAGCGCGCGCGTCTCGGCCTCCACGGCCATCCCCGTCCTGCTCACGCTCGTGCGCACCTCCGGCCAGCCGGGCGTGGTGTCGTCGTACACGGCGAGGAGCGCCGGCGCCGGCCAGAGCCGCAACCTCATCGTCCCCCCGGGCGAGTACCAGGTGCGGCTCGAGCCAGAGAACGCGGCCGATCTGGCCAAGTGGCCCCCGGTCGTCCTCCGCGACGACGCGAAGAAGGTCCCCCTCTCCCTCACCTTCACCGCGGGGCCCCAGCTGCTCGTGGTCTCGTACGCCAGCACGTTCCGCACGTTCGAGGTCTCGCTCGTCGACGAGAAAGGGGCGCCCGTGGTCTCCCCGACGATGGCCTACGACCTGAGCGTGGTCGACGCGAACAGTGGCCGTCTCGTCTCGACCCGTGTGCCCACCTGCACCACTCCGGGAACGCCCCTCGCGTCCAAGGTCACCCTCTCGCTCGCGCCCGATCTCGAGGGGGAGCGCCGCGTGCTGCGGCTCGAGCCCGCACGGGTCCCCTGCACCGCCGCCACGGGGAGCGCGCACCCCACGTTCGAGTACGACCTCACGGCGCTCGACGTGGAGGGTCGCGGCAAGGCCGAGCTCACCCTGCCGACGCTCAAGCCGGTCGTCGCCACGGCCGACGTCCACGCCGTGGGCGCGCCCAGCCAGACCCTCGCCTCCCGCGTCATCTTCCGCAGCAAGTCGCTCGTCGTGCCCGACGGGGTGCGGGCCGGACAGCCCTCGTACATCGCGCGCGCCGACACCGACGCGGGTCGCCTGACGCTGGCGCTCTTGCCTGGCCAGTACACCGCCGACGTGATCCCGTCGCCGCTCTTCAACCAGCCCGCGCGAGCCTTCTCGACGTGCGTCAGCTGCGCGGTCCCGTCCCAGGACCCTGCCTCGAAGCCGGGCGACAAAGTCAAAGAATTCTCGATAGATGCAGGCACGAACCTCGTGTTCGAACTCAACCGTCGGAACAAGCTCCGCGTGCGGGTCGTGGGGTTCGACAACGCGCTGTTCCCGCTCGGCACCTGGGAGGCGGCAGCCGTGGGGGCGAACGGCTCGCTCGCGCGCACGCAGCTCGGGACGCTCGGCCTCACGACCGACCGGGCGACCGGCGACGTGTGGAACGTCGATGCCGATCTCGACACCGGGCTCTACGACCTCCTCGTGCGCCTCCCCGAGGCGTCGGGCTACCCCTGGCTCGTCCTCCCGCGGCTGTCGATCGCCGGTGCGCTCGACGCCGGCGTGCTGACGATGTCGGCGCCCGTGGTGATGACCGGCACCCTCGTCGATCCGCAGGGCGTCCCCATGGGTCGCACGGCGCTGCGCGCGCGCGCCACGGTGCTCGACCGGACGACCCGGGTGCCCATCTCGTCGGTGATCGTGGGCGAGACCCACACCGACGAGGACGGCGTCTACCGCCTCGTGTTGCCGGGCAAGCTCGACCCCGGGCTCGCGAGCAAGACCAGCGGCGGCTGACCCCCTCTTGGCTGCCGCCCGCTCCGGTCACTCACTTGATGGCGTCGAGCTTCTTCTGGACGGCGACCTTGTCGACGTTGGGCTTGGTGAGCGCCTTCTTGTAGTCGTCCTTGGCGGCCTTCTTGTCGCCCGTGGCGAGCTCGGCGTCCGCCCGCACCTCGTAGGTCCGCCCGTCCTCCGGGAACGCCTTCACCGCCGCCTCGGCGTGGCCCAGGGCCTTCATGGGCTCCTTGGCGCCGAGCAGCACCTGGGAGGCGCGCAGCAGTCCGGTCGGGTCCTTGCTGTCGAGGCCCGCGGCGAACTTGAACTCCTCGACCGCGTTCTCCACGTCTCCCCCCCCCGCGAGCGCCTCGGCGTGCGCGAGCCGCGCCGACGCGTTGTTGGCGGCGAGCTCGATGGCCTTGGAAGAGGCCTTCTTGGCGTCGTCCCACTTCTTCTGCTTGACGAGCGACCAGGCGAGGCCGACCTGCGCCGCGACCAGCTTCGGCGCGCCCTTGAGCGCGGCCTCGAACGCCTTCTGTCCCGCTTCGGGCGTGCCGAACCCGAGCTCGAGCTCGCCGAGCCGGACCTGCGCCGCCGGCCACGCGCCCCGCATCGCCACCGCGGTGCGGGCCAGGTCCCGCGCCTCGACCCCGTCGGGCAGCGCGCGACAGAGGTGATGGGCGGCCTCGGGCCAGTCGGCGTCGAGCTCGCGGGCCTTCTTGAGCGGCGCGACCGCGTCGGCGCGCTTGCCCGCGGCCAGCAGCTCGGTGCCGAGGTAGAGCCACGCTTCGGCGCGGCCGGGGGTCGCGCTGGTGAGGGCCTTGGCCTCGACGATCGCGGCGTCGTGGGTCTGCTTGGCCACGGTCACCTCGAGGCGACCGAGCTTCACCTCGTAGAGCCCCGGCTCGGCCTTCTCGGCCGCGGTGAGCTCGTCCTCCGCGATCGAGATGCGCTCCATGCCGAGCCAGGCCTTGGCGGCGCACACGCGCGAGAGTGCCTCGCCGAGCTTGCCGATCTTCACGTTGGCGCACGCCGCGAGCGAGGGCGGCTTGGGGAGCGAGGTGTTGACGATGCCCTGGTCGATCTCCGACAGCGCGAGCTCGTAGCGAAGCTTGACCTGCTCCTCGCCGGTCGCGAGCGCGGCGCCGCGCGCGAGCTCGGTCTTGGCCGCGGCCCACTTGCCGGCGCGTCGGTATGCGCGCCCGAGCGCGAACGCGGCGCCCGCGTCCTTCGGCTTGGCCTTGGCCTCCGCCTCGAGCGCAGAGAGCCTCGTCTCCTGCGCGTGCGCGGTGGCCAGCGGCGCGGCGACGGGCAGGGAGACGAGCGCGGCGAGCAGCAGGGCCCTCGACTTCGACATGCTGGCGGGGTAGCTCGCAAAGGCACTCTTGGCAAACTCCCGTACCGAGGGCGAGGTCCATTCGCCGAGCGATCCGCTCCCCGAGCCCCCCTTCGACCTCGGAGGCCGGGTCGTCTCGCGCGGCGAGGAGCTCTTGCTCGGCGACGCCTACGCCCATCGGCGGGTCGCCGAGGTGGACGCGGCCGAGGGCGACTGGGTCGTGGTCCACGTCGTCGCGCGGCGAGGCGCGACGCTGATCGCCGACGCCGTCGAGGTCGTCGGTCGCGACGTGCGCAAAGTGCGCGTCCCCGGCGAGGCGGACCGGCTCCGCGCGCGCGAGCGCGGCCTCCACCTCCACCAGCGCGCCCAGGTGATCGACGCGGTGCGGGGCTTCTTCCGGGCCCGCGGCTCGGTCGAGGTCGAGACCCCCTGCGCCGTGCCGTGTCCGGGCCTGGACGTGCACCTCGACGCGCCGGCGGTCGACGATCGCTACTGGATCACGAGCCCCGAGTACCAGATGAAGCGGCTGCTCGCGGGCGGCATGCCCCGCATCCACCAGCTCGCGCGCTGCCACCGTCGCGGCGAGCAGGGTCCGCGCCACAACCCCGAGTTCACGATGCTCGAGTGGTATCGCACCTTCGCGGGCGTCGACTCGATGATCGAGGAGACCGAGGCACTCGTCGTGCACACGGCCGTCGCGCTCCGCGGGCGCGCCGAGCTCGTCACGCCCGACGGCGTGCACGTGCCCTTGCGCCCACCGTTCGAACGTCTGCCGGTCGCCACGGCGTTCGCGCGCCACGCAGGCGTGAGCGAGGGCGAGGCGCTGCGTCTCGCCGCCGAGGACGAGGAGCGGTTCTATCGGCTCCTGGTCGACCAGGTGGAGCCCGCACTCGCCGAGGGGCCGCCCGTGGTGCTCCTCGACTACCCGATCGAGCAGGCGTCCCTCGCGCGGCCGCGGCCGCTCGATCCACGCGTTGCAGAGCGCTTCGAGCTCTACGTGGGCGGCGTCGAGCTTTGCAACGGGTTCGGCGAGCTCACCGACCCGGTCGTGCAGCGCGCGCGCTTCGCCAAGGACCAGGAGGTGCGTCGCGCACGCGGGCTGCCGGTGTACCCGCTCGACGAGCGCTTCCTCTCTGCGCTCGAAGAGGGCCTGCCGCCGTGCACCGGCAACGCGCTCGGGCTCGATCGTCTCGTCATGCTGGTGGTCGGGGCCAGGGAGCTCGGGGACGTGCTCGCGTTCCCCGAGGACTGGGTCTGACCATGGCCCTCGTGCCGCCGCTCGGGTTCGAGCCCGACGAGGTCAAGGCCCTGCTCGCGCCGCTGCGCAGTCGCATGAGCGTCGCCATCTGGAACTGCCAGAACCCCTTCGCCGTCGGCGCGATCGTGCGCGTCGCGCACAGCT
>JAEUKC010000476.1:0-19244 GCA_016794445.1 Myxococcales bacterium | reverse complement strand
TACACCGACTTCCGCACGGGCAAGCCGGAGATCTTCGAGCTGTCGGGCGCAGCGCTGCGATAGTCAGGGCGGGCGCTTGATCGGCTTGGTGGCCGAGAGCAAGCGCCGCTTCTCGCGCTCCACCAGCGGCGTGACGAGCTCCGGGTATGCCGCGACGTGCCGCTTGGCGATGGCGGCCGCCGTCGCGCGTGCGGCCCGCGCGAGCGCGGTCTCCACGTAGGGCCAGGCGAAGTCCACCGGCCCCTGGATGCCGGCCATGAGCTCGTTGAACACGAGCCCCGTCTTGCCCTCGTAGAGCGCGACCGCGCGGGGCTCGAGGGTCGCGAGCAGCTCGGCCTCGACGAGCGCGGTGAGGCGCGCCGGGAGTCCGCGGACCGCCGCGTCGCGCACGTCGATCACGAGGGCCCAGGCCTCGATGGGGCTCTCGAGCGCGGCCGGGTCGAGCGACGCCTGGTAGGCCGCGTAGGGTTGCTTCAGCGCGGCGAGCAGCGGCTCGACCACCCGGTCGGCCGCGGCTGGCAGCGTGGGGGCGAGCGCGAGCACGAGCGCTGGCGTCTCCGCCGTCAGCTGCAACGGCAGCTGGAACGTCTTGGCGCCGAGGAGCGAGACCGCGGTCTCCTCGGGGTAGCCCCCGGTGCCGAAGAAGAGCTTCCGGTAGCTCACCCGGTCGATCGGTTGCTCGAGGAACCACGGCTCCTCGGGGATGGCCTCCCAGCGCTGCGCGACCGTGGGCTCTCCCGTCGACGCCGGAGCGGTGACGGCTGGATGCGGACCCTTGCAGCTTTCGCAGGGGCTCGGCACGTACACGGGAGGCTTCACGCCTCCGCACGCCGCGAGCCCCAGCACGAGCGACCACCACCCCCGCATTCCCGGCAGGGTAGCGCCCGGATCGCTACCGGACCACGCGGACGTTGAACTGCGGGACGCCGAGCGCGCCGTAGAGCCGCGCCCACAGCGTCACGTAGGCCTCGGTCGCGCGCGCGTTGCTCAGGTCGCCGAGGTCGACGAGATCGGTCCAGCCGAAGCCCTCACGGAGCAGCCCGGCGACGGTCGCCTTCGCGTCGGCGTCGTTGCCCGCGAGGAACATCGTGTGCTCGCCGCCCGCGAGGCTCCTCGGGTCGACCATCAGGAACGCGTTCACCGTGTTGAGCGTCTTGACGACCTTGGCGCGCGGGAGGGCGCGCTGGATCTGCTCGCCGAGCGAGTCGGTGTTGCCGACGAGCAGCGAGGGCGGGAAGCCCTTGGAGAAGTCGAGCGGGTTGGTCACGTCGACGAGCACCTTGCCCGCGAGGGCGCCTTCGTGGGCGCGCAGCGCCTCGACCGCGTTGCCCCCGTTGAGCACGTTGACGGCGAGCTCCGCGTGCTTCGCCGCCTCGGCGAACGGCACGAGCTTCACGCCCGCGTGGCTCGCGTGCCACTCGCGGAACGCCGGGAAGCCCATCGCGTCCTTCTCCGTGCGGGCCAGCGTGGCCTCCGGGTCGCGGGTCCCGATCACCACGTCGTGCCCGAGCGCGGCGAGCTTGCCGGCCAGCGTCTGTCCCACGATGCCTGTCCCGAAAATGCCGATCTTCATGGGGTTCTCCTCGTCGCCGACCTCGGGCGACAGGGAGAAGCTAGGGCCGCGAGGGACGGCTCGGCAGATTGACGATCGTGAAGCATACTGTCACTTCCATGGTGACAATCGAGCCGACCGATCTGCACGCGATCCAGGTGCTGCAGCGCGTCCACCGGCACGGCGGGTTCGCGGCAGCGGCGCGCGAGCTCGGCCTGACGCGGGCCGCGGTGAGCCGCACCATCGTGAAGCTCGAGCAGCGGCTCGGGGCCCGGCTCGCCCGGCGGACGACGCGCAAGGTCGTCCTCACGGAGGCGGCGTTGTCCCTGGTCGAGCGCTGCGGGGCGCCGCTGGAGACGCTCGGTGCCGCCCTCGACGCCGCCCGCGAGAAGGACGGGCCGCTCGCCGGCCGCGTTCGCCTCGCCGGCTCCTCGGCGTTCGGGCGGGACGTGCTCGTGCCGATCGTCCTCGCGTTCCACCGCGACAACCCCGGCGTGCGCGTCGAGCTCACACTGAGCGATCGGCTCGACGACCTCGTGGCCCGCCCGATCGACGTCACGGTGCGGCTCGGCCCGCTGCCCGAGACGTCGCTGGTCGCGCGCCGCGTGGGGCACCTGCCGCTGGTCGTGGCGGCCTCGCCGCGGCTCGTCGGGGACCGGGCGCCGCGCACGGTCGAGGAGCTGCTGCGCCTGCCGGCGGTCGGCTTCCGCGTCCCGTCGACCGGGCAGCCGTGGGCGTGGCCGTTCTCGATCGACGGTCGCGCGGAGCTCGTGGCGCCGAGCGCGTGCGTGCTCGAGAGCGACTCGATCGACGCGGTGGCGGCGATGGTGCGCGCCGGGGTCGGCGTCGCGGTGCTGCCCCGCCACGTGGTCGAGGGCGAACTGCGTGCGCGCCGGCTGGTCGCGCTCCTGCCGCGCAAGGTCGGCGCCGGGCCGGCGGTGCACGTGTGCTACGGGGCGCGCGCGCTGATGCCGCGACGGGTCCGCGCGCTGGTGGACGCCCTGGTGGCCGCGCTGCCTGCGGCGTGCGCCTGACCGAGGTAGACGGCGATCTCGCTCGCGTCGCCGGCGAGGGTGCACCACGGGGCGTCCTCGGCGAGGAGGCCCACGCGCGCGAGCGACCGGAGCGCCAGGCACGCGTTCCGGAGCTGTACGCCGACCGGCCCCGAGCGTAGCCGACCGTCGTCGTCCCGCAACCCGTGCCGCTGCATCGCGTGGTACGAATCCAGCCATGCCGCAGGAGCAGATCGCCCTCGACACCCCCGACGGGCGCTGCGGCGTCTCGCTCTTCCGGCCCGACGGCTCCGGGCTGAAGGAGCCCGGCTAGGAGCGCGCCCAGGGCACCTGCACGACGGCGCCGGGGAAGCGCGCGAGCTGTCGCTCCGCGACGTACTCCGAGAACATGTCCCACTTGCAGCGCTCGTGGTCGACCACCTCGATGCGGAGGAGCGTGCCGTCGGCGAACGTCTCGAGCGCGCGCTCGAAGCCGCGGTCGGAGGGCACCCGATCGGGCCGGGCGGTCAGCGACGAGAAGCGCCCCTCGGCGTCGCGCCGGAGGGTGAAGGTCCACGGGTGCTCGACGCCTCGGTCACCGGTGAAGACCAGCTCGACCAGCGGCAAGCCCGCGCGCTCGACGGCCTCGCGTACGCTCCCGAAGGCCCAGGTGCCCTCGCCCCAGGGGACGACGAGGCGCTCGAGGCGGCGCGCGGCCGGGCTCGAGAGGAACCACTCGAGGTTCGGGTACAGCGTGAGATCGACCAGCCCCGGAAAGAGCTCCCCGCCTCGCAGGAGCTCGCGGGCGTCTTCTCCCCAGAGCCCCGTCACGCCGAGGGCGCGCAACCGAGGACGGGGGCCCTCCCTGCCGAGCGCGACCAGCCCGTCGTTGCCGAGGCCGTAGAGGCCGGTCAGGTTCGCGAGGGTCGGCAGGCCGAGGATGTCGACGAGCAGCTTCGCGTGCTCCGCGGTGTGGAAGCTCGTGCCGAGGTGGAGCCGGCGCACCGAGCCGAGCGCGGGATCGCGGAGGGCTTCGGGGACCTGCTCGGGGAGCCTCCCCTTGCGCGCGGCGAGCTGCAGCGTGGCCTCCACCAGGAACCCGCAGTCGAACACGCGCCCTTCCGGGGCCAGCACCTGGTCGAGGGCGCCGATCCAGCGCGCGCCGTGCTTCTTGGCGATCGCCTCCTCCTTGCGCCGCGTCGCGGGGGTGTCGCGCCCCGCGTGGCGGAGGAGCCCGAGCGCGATGTGCTCGCCGCGGGGATCGCCGCGCTCGACGAGGAAGTCCGCGTACACCTGGCGCAGGGCGAGATCGTCGGGCGTCGCCGCGATGGCGGCCAGGAGCTCCTCCTCGCTGCGGCGGCTGGCAGATTGTCGGGCCCGCTCTCCCGCGAACCGGCCCTCGAGCGCGGAGAGGTCCTCCGTCTCCTCGGTGGAGAGCGGAGCGACGACCTGACCCTGCAGGTGGGTGATGGTGCTGCCGATCGCGTTCGCGACCTGCGCGAAGTAGCGCGAGCGCGGGCGCTGCCGCGCCGACTCGAGGAGCGGGACGACCCGCGCGTCGGCGAGGTGCTGCAGCTGGAGGAGCAGCCGCCGGTAGAAATCGCCGGTGCGGTAGGAGTCGTAGGGAGCGGTGTCGATCAGGCGCGCGAGCGACGCGGCGATCCGAGGGTCGGCCGGCTGCGCGCACAGGGCGTCGAGGAGGATCTCCGCGTCCTGCCAGCGGCCGGGCCACGGCTGCGCGAGCAGCGCGCCGAGCTCCAGGGGGTCCTCTCTGCCGAGGGCCGCCACGACCGCGGCGGTGCGCTGCGCGACGCCTCCGTTCGCGACGAAGGGCCGCTTCGCGGTCACCTCGACCGACACCCGATCGATCACCTCCGCGACCCGCGGCGAGCGCGTGGCGCGCCACGCCTCGAGGAGCGCGCGCAACGCCTCGTCGACGTCCCCGCGGTCGAGGGCCGCGCGGGCTCGGGACAGCGGCGGGGCTTCGATCATGGGCCGAGCTTGCCACGGCCGCGGCGTGTCGAGCCATGCCCTTCAGAACCCGTAGCGGCCGTCGTACGCGCGGCCGTGGTAGGTCAACACGAGCCCGAGCCGCCGGTCGTTGCGACCGAGGAGGTCCTGGCCGACCATCACGCTGAACGTGGTGTCGTTCGCGAGCCAGAGATCGAGGTAGCCGCGCGTCTCGACGGCGCCGCCCACCCACGTGGCGCTGGCGCGCGCGCCGTTCGCCTCTTGCGTGAGGCCGAGGATGGTGAGCCCGCCGAACAGCTCGCCGCGCAGCGAGAGCTTGCCGAGCGGCACGCGCACGCCGAACGGGACGCCGAACATCGCCGCGACCGTGTTGAGGCCCGAGGCCGTGCTGACGGCGTATTCGCCGGCCTGGAACGCGCCGCCCTCGGTGTGGCCGAACCCGAACGACTGCTCGAAGCCGAGGTAGACGAACGGGCTCAGGAACCCGGTGGCCCGCAGCGAGAAGCCGTAGGTGCGCGCCTCGCGGGCGAAGGTCCCGCCGTCGAAGCGGTACGCCTCGGGACCGTTCTTGCCGAACTTGGCGGAGAATTCGCGCCCGCCGAGGCCGAAGGCGGTCCGCACGAGGCCGAACTCCAGCGTGAGCGGGAGGCTGCGTTCGCTCGACCAGCCGTCGGCGTAGCGGCTGCACCGCTGCTCGCCCACCACGTCGCTCGTCTCGACGCACGACTTGCTCGCGCGCGCGGGCGCGCCGAGCAGGAACGCGATCGAGGCCATGGCGAACGCGAGCCCCTTCACGGCGTCACCACGAAGCCAAGGCCGCGATCCTCGAAGCAGAGGGGCGTCACGACGGCGGCCGGGGCGTCCGGCGCGACGTCACGCAGGTCCACGCAGAGGCGGGTCGGCGTGGGGCGATCGAGCGTGACCACCGCGCGCCCCTCGGTCTCGGGATCGACGTGCACGAGCTGGAGCTCCCCGCGCGGATCGAGGAGCGAGACCGCGTGGCCCTCGCCGTCGACGACGCGGAGCGCCTGGATCGAGAAGGCCTGCGGCCTGCTGCACGTGTTGCCGACGCGGACGTCGAGGAAGAGCCGGTCGCCGCGCCGCTCGGGCAACACGCCCACGTCGAGGCAGCCGAGCGTGCGCTGCCCGCCGGGAAACGGTCGCACGTCGGGCCGGTAGGCTCGAAAGCCGCACCCGGTCAGGAGACAGAAGGCGAGGATCGCGGTGCGCACGCAACGGCCTCAGCAAGGCGTGTTCCGCTCGGAATTTCTCGCAGATCCTGGCCGCGCCGTGGGACACCGCGCCCCACGGGCGGGCACGACGCCGCAACTCAGCGGGTGTGGACCTCGTCGGCGAACACGCGTGGCGTGACGCTGACCGCGTCCTTCCAGTCGCGGGCGAAGTGGGCTTGATCGGCGTACCCGAGGGAGAGCGCGAGCTCGGCGAGCGAGGTCGCGTCCCGGCGTTCGAGGCGCGCGGCGGCCTCCTGCAGGCGGTGGCGGCGGATCAGGGCCTTCGGAGGCGCCCCGACGTGGAGCCTGAAGAGCCGCTGCAGGCCACGCTCCGTCAGACCCACCGCGGAGGCCAGGGCGTCGACGCGGAGGAGTCCGCCATCGCTCCGGAGACGCTCACACGCGCGCACCGCGAGCTCCGTGTCCGGACCCGCGCGGAGTCGGGGGCGCAGCCACGCGCCGATCCGCTCGAAGGCGCGCGCGTCGTCGTCCTCGGCCGGGCCGAGGTCGTCCACCCAGAGTTCGCCCTCGAAGAGGGCAGCGATGGGCACGACGCGGTCTCGGACCGCCGAGGGCGCAGCGAGCAGCGCACCCGCCGCGCCGGCCCGCAGCTTGAACCCGCGCGCCGTGCCGCGCAATCGCAGGTCGTTGGTCCACGTCCGCGTCCAGACGCCGACGATGCGCGCAGGCGGCAGGTCGCTCTCTCCCCACGACACGACCACATGTATGCACGGGTCCCCGAGCAGGCGCATGCGGTGGGGCTCGTCGGCGGGCAGATCCCAGCGCCCGAACCACAGCGCCTCGACGACGTGCGCCAGATCGCTCGGCGGCGCGAGCCAGCGTGATTGCACGCGGGCGCCGCTCACGCGACCCGAGACGAGTCCCCGGGCCCGACCGAGCGCGTCCGGTCGGGTTTCTTCAAGACGAGACATGGGCTGGATTCTACTTCGACCGGCGCCGGCCACGACGGCCGAGACAAAGGAGCCCATGACCCACCACCTGTCCCTCTCGTCCATCCCGCCGTACGAAGGCCCGAACGCGATCCCGGGCATCCGCTTCCGGGCGCTGCGCGACGCGCTCGGCGTCACGGCCTGGGGGATGAACGTCCTCGAGTTCGAACCCCACGTCGAAGGCCATCCCGAGCACACCCACGACCATGACGGACAGGAGGAGGTCTACCTCGTGCTGTCCGGCGAGATCTCCCTGCGCACCTTGGAGCAGACCGTGATCCTGCGGACCGGCGACGCGTGCCGGGTGCCCGCCGACGTGCAGAGGAAGCTCTTCACCGGCGACGCACCGGCCACCGTCCTCGCCCTCGGTGGAACGCCCGGAAAACCGTTCACACCCACGATGTGACCGCGGAGCTACGGGGCGTAGCGCGCATCGAGATCGGCGCACTGGGCGTCTCAGCAAGGCTCGTTCCGGCGCGATTCCTCGACGAACGCGCGCGTCCCGTGGGGCAACGCGTCCCACCGGTGGACACGGCGCCGCAACGGCGCGCGCGCGCGATCGAGCTCGCGGGCGTACACAAATCAACATCTGCGATCGCGCGACAAACCGCATAGAACGCGCACCTCATACTTGGAACTTTCGCGATGCCGCCACGTCCATCGAGACGAGGTCGCCATCGTGGAGACCGAGAGGAGGCAAGATGGTTCGGTTCAACAGGTTCGTGCTCGGAGCGCTGCTCGCACCGTTGTTCGCGGTGGCAGGGACCCGCCCCTCTTCCGCCGACGTGACCTGGACGATCCCGATCCCCGCGGCGACGTTGCCACCCCTCCCACCGCTGCCGAGCGTCCTGCCACCGCCCGTCGTGGTGCTCTCCGCCGACCCGCCGGAGTATCCTCGCGGCCTCACGTATCTCGATCCGCTGCGCTACGGGAAGATCTTCGCCGCCTTCGCGCCAGCGATGGGCACGCTGCCGGCGAAGGTGGATCTGTCGGCCGACTTCCCGACGCCCGGCGATCAGGGGCACCAGGGATCGTGCGTCGCGTGGGCGGTGGGCTACGGGCTCAAGAGCTTCCAGGAGCACGAGGAGCGCGGCTGGGCCTACTCCAAGGAGCACCTGATGAGCCCGGCGTTCGTGTTCAACGCGCTCAAGAAGGGCAAGTGCGGCGGTGGGTTGTACATCTCCGACGCCCTCGACCTCGTGCAGGCGCAGGGCATCGCACCCTTGAGCCTGATGCCGTACAGCGACAAGGACTGCAAGCAGCAGCCGTCGTCCGAGGCGCGCGAAGTCGCCTCGGCCTACCGCGTGCAGTCGAGCCGCCGCGTGGAGTCCGACCTCGTGGAGATCAAGGGCCACCTCGCGGCGCGCGTGCCGGTGGTGGTCGGCATGGACGTGGACCGCTCGTTCGACCGGCTCAAGGGCGCGACGGTCTACCACGGCGCGAAGTACCCGCTCGACGGCGGCCACGCGATGGTGATCGTCGGCTACGACGACGACAAGAAGGCCTTCAAGCTCTTCAACTCGTGGGGGACGAACTGGGCCGACAAGGGCTTCGGCTGGGTGTCGTACCCCGCGCTGCTCGCGCAAGCCCACGAGCTGTACGTCGCGAAGGACTTCGTCGACACGCCCAAGCCCGAGCCCAAGCCCGGCCCCGGCCCCTCCCCGTCGCCGGCGCCCGATCCCGAGCCCGCCCCCACGCCCGGCGGGCCCCGCGCGACGCTCTCGGCGCCGAGCACGATGAAGAACATCCTCGTCGGCGACACCTACTACTTCGGGCTCGCCGTCGCCGGGACGGTCGAGGGCGCGAAGCACCGCAAGGTGCAGCTCGTGGTGCGCTTCACGCACGACGGCAAGCCCATCACGAGCAAGGACGCGCAGTACGCCGACGCCCACGGTCGGCTCGCCGCGCGGACGCCGGAGATCGGGGTGACCAGCGGCAAGTGGTCCCTCGAGAAGGCGCCCTCGATCGCGCTGCCGCAGTCGGCGCTCCGCAAGAGCCTCGGCGCCCCGAGCGGCGAGAAGGTCGCGATCGAGGCCTACTACGACGTGTACGTGGACGGCTTCCACATCGGCCGCAGCCCGGCGGCCACCGTCACCTTCCGCTGGGGGTGATGCGCCGCATCGTTGCACGCCATCGAACGATGGGTTTCGTCGCGGGCCCCTGGTCCAGGTCGCCGAGCGAACGCATCCTCGATCCATGGAGACCATCGAGGGGAGCTGTCACTGCGGGACGGTGAAGGTGTCGGTGCCGATCGACGCGGCGGGCGTCGTCGTCTGCCACTGCGGAGACTGTCAGAAGCTCCACGGCAACGCCTTCGCGATGCTCGCCGTCGAGCGTGCGGCGCTGCGCGTGGACGGCGAGGCGGAGGTGCGCTGGTACGATTCGTCCGCGAAGGCCCGGCGCGCGTTCTGCGGGCGCTGTGGCAGTCGACTCTTCAAGGACCCGCACGGCTCGCCGAAGGTGCTGGTGTCGGTCGGGCTCTTCGACCGGCACCTCCCGCGGCGAGTCATCAAGCACGTGCTGCCGGAGACGGCGCCGGACTGGTACGCCCCGCCCGTCGACGGTTCACCGTAGCGAACCAGGCGGCTTCGACGCGGAGCTCAGGGTCGAGGACACCACGGGAAGCTCCAGATCCGAGAGGCCTCTTCGTTCGTGCACGGCCGATGCGCCGGGGTGAGCTCGGACGGGGAGACGTAGCAACCGCTCCGCGAGAGCGCGCCGTCGACGAGGCGGACCTGGCAGCTCGAGGCCAGCTTGCAGACCCGTGAGCCCTCGCACCCCACGACGACGCTCGTGCGGGTGAAGCAGCCGCGGGCCTCGTCGAGGAGGTGGGCGACCTGCGGGACGTGCCCGGGGAGGCAGGCTTCGGGGGTGGGCTCCGGCTCGGCGACCTGACCAGCGCAGGCAGAGAGCAGCGCGAGGATCGCCAACCACGATGGCGCTCGTGTGCCCGGAAGTGGCGGTGATGGGTGCATGAACCCCCTGTTTCCGTCTCGTCGGTTGCTCCTCGAGAGCAAGAGCAAGAAGTGAGCACCCACGCCACCTGGTTGCTCCGACCGCAGTGCCGCAGTACCTGCAGTCGATGAAGGGTGCGTACTCTCTCCTGGCGATCGCGGTGGTGCTCACGTCGGCGTCGAGCCAGGCCGAGGCCCCGCGCTGGACGATCCAGGTCGATCCGCTCACGACCGTGCTCGGCTTCGTGCACGTGCAGGTCGAGCGCGCCCTCGGCGATCACGCCTCGGTGTACGTCGGCCCCAGCGTGCGGCTCTTCGACCCTCTCGAGAAGAGCGACGGCAAGTATCGCGGCTACGGCGGCGAGCTCGGGGTGCGCGTGTTCCCGTGGGGCGGCGCGCCGGCGGGTGCGTGGGCGGAGGCGCGCGGCGTGCTGGCCTCGCTCCACACCGACGCGAACGGCGGCGCCTCGGCGATCGGCGGCTACGCGAGCGTGCTAGGCGGCTACACGTGGATCTTCTCGGAGCGCTGGGTGCTCGCGGCAGGGCTCGGCGTCCAGTACCTGCACTACCGCGTCGCCGGCCTCGGCCCCGTGCAGGTCCTCCCGGCGGCGCACACGACTTTGGGCGTCGCGTTCTGAGGGCGCCGCGACGGGGGCCGTGTCATCCTCCACGGCATCATGGAGAAGCGGTGGGTCGTCGCCTTCGTCGTGTATCTCGCGGGCTGTGGGTCGGAGACGCGCAGTGAGCCCGTGACCTGCGCGTTCGGCGGCGCCGTCTACTCCGTGGGTGACCGCTACTACGACGGATGCAACTGGTGCACCTGCACGGACTTCGACGGCAGGGGCGGGGCCGTCTGCAACGGCAGGGCATGCCCGGACAGCGCCCTCGACACCCGTGTGGACACCGCGGTCGACACCGGCCTCGACGCGATCGACGCCACCACGGACGCGACCGCCGACGCCACGGTCGACACCCCTGCCGAAGCCGCGCTGTGCGACGACAAGACCTGCGGCATCAACCAGGTCTGCGTGGTCCCCTGCTGCGCGCCGCCGTGCAAGCCCGCGCGCCCGTTCTGCGCGGACGTCCCATCTGGCTGTGGCGGCACGCCGGGCTGCGCGTGCATGGCCTCGGCGTGCGCCGGTGGATCGAGCTGCGGCGGCATGATCGACGGCCGCCTGCAGTGCGCATGCTTCTGACGGTGCTGAACCGCACGAGCCGAGGCTGGGACGGCCGACCCGGGGTCGCACCTACGATCTCCCACCACGTCGGTCCGACCTTCCAGCATCGTGGAGCCGAGTGGTCGCACGATCGTCGTGGCTTCGGTAACGTTCCCGCCGCGATGCCGACGGAGGACGTGGTCATTCGGTCGCGGGTCTCCACCCTGTTCCTCGGCGTGGTCCTCCTCGGCGCCCATGTGGGCTGCACGGGCGACCCGGTGTTGTCCGAGCCGTCGGCCGATGGCTCCCACGACATACTCGCCGAGGCTGGCAGCGACGGTCCGCTCGACGACAGCGTGCTGGACGCGACCGACGCGACCGAGGCCGCGACCGACAGTGCGACCGACGGCCCGACCGACGCCGCCACGGACACCCTGACCGACACCTCGGCCGACGCCCCGACCGGTTCCGATCCCGCGTGTGGCACTCACAAGGGTGGTGCCATGGTCCACATCGCATCGGCCAAGTTCTGCATCGATGCCACCGAGGTCACGGCGAGCGAGTACGTGACCTTCCGCGACGCCGCCGACAAGGGGGCCGTGCCGGCATATTGCGCGTGGAACACCGGCTACGCGCCGGCGGCGAGCTTCGGTCCCGACGGGCCCATGACCAACGTCAACTGGTGCCAGGCGCAGCAGTATTGCCTCTGGGCGGGGAAGCACCTGTGCAGCAAGGTCGGCACCGACCAGCCAGGGACCACGGGCACCGGGGACACCATGTGGGGCTACGCCTGTGGCAACAGCCTCGGAACCCCGTGGGCGACGGGCTCGGACGAACCTGGGGTGAGCGCGGTGTGCACGCTCGGCGTGGGGAAGCCTGTCTCACCCAAGGCACCCTCGAAGTGCCATGGCGCGTCGACACCCTACGATCGCATCGTGCACCTCAACGGCAACGTGCGCGAGTGGGACGGAGCGGGGTGCGCCGGGCTTGGAAAGGCGGACGCGGGGTCGGTCTACTGTGGTGACCGCGGCGGCTACTTCGGGAACACGGCGGAGCAGGCCAAGTGCACCAACGGCGTCGAGCACCCCATCGACTTCAGCGACATCGCCACCGGCTTCCGCTGCTGCAAGAACCTCCCGTGACGCGCTGACCGAGCGTGGGTCACTTCACGATGGTCAGCAGGATGTCCGGCACGAGCGGCGTGCCGTCCACGCGCCGTCGGACCGCGTCCCAGGTCGACACCAGCGTCTGAAAATCACCGCTGGGCGTCATCGTCACCCTCACGAACGACTCACCCACGGACGAGGGGTGGCAATCGTGGAGCTTCACCACGCACGCGCGGAGCGCCGCGAAGTCCTGGCGATCCCCGGCGAGCGGCACCGTGGGCCCCGCCCCGAACGTCGAGCAGGCCGGCGCGATCGCGCCGGAGAACGCCTTCACGTAGAAGCCGTTCGACGCGACGATCACCGTCAGGGCGAGGGGCGCGGAGCCGCAGAAGCCGGGCGGCGCGGGCGGCACACCGGGGGGCGCCGCCGTCGGGGTGCCGGGCCCGAGCGCCCCGAGCGACTTCAGCGAGAGCCCATCCAGCTCGGTCGGCAGCGTCTTGCTGCTCGCGGAGGGTGTCGGTTTGCCGGTTCCGGAGCTCGGGAGCTCGAGCGAGAGGCTCCGTCGGACCTCGCTCCCGCCCTCGATCACGACGAAGCGGAACTTCGAGAAGCCACCCACGCCGGCCGTGAACAGCACCTCGACGAGCATCCGGTAGGTCACGCGCGGATCGACGTGGAGGGTCAGGACGGGCGCCACGGGCTTCGGGACCTCGGAGAGCGCGACGCGCAGCGCGCGAAGCTCCAGGTCCGTCGGCGTACCACGCGCCTTGTGCTCGGCCGGAAACCCCTCCACGCCATCGCCGACCAGCGGTACGAGCATCGGGCCCGCGCCGATCCGCACCCCGGTCCGATCGACGGAGATCTCGGGCCCCTCGATGGTGAGCGGCTCTCCGGTCGTCGAGGTCGCGTAGCGGCGGGCGCTCGAGGTCTTCGCCGGAGAGCTCGGTGCCGCGGCCGCCTCGTCGCGTTCGATCCGGGGCGCGGCCCGGCAGGCGAGCGCGCTGGGCAAGAGGAGACACAGGACCCGCTTCATGTGCTCGCAGCTCCCGGCGTGAGGCATGCCGGCCAGTGTGTCACGAGCAGGGGCGTCATGGCCTCGGCGATGGGCCGCTCGCGCCGTGGCCGCACGCTATGCTCGCGCGCGATGACCACGGACGGCTCGTTGCACCTCGGACCCGGCTTCGCCGGAAAGCTCTCCCAGGCCCTTCCCCGCCTGCTCGCCGAAGGGGCCCTCCCCGACGACTGGGATCCCCGCGCGACCACCTACGACCTGCCCCGGTTCGACTCGGACACCGCGTTCGCGGCCCGCTTCGAGCAGGCGCTCTCCGCGATCGTGGCGACCGACCTCGAGACGATCCCGATCCGCGAGAGGCTCGCCGCGGCCGGACTGCCCTTCGACTACGCGCGCCTCGGCCAGCCGCTCTCGACCGTGTTCGAGCTGTACACGCAGGCCCGCACGAACGCCGCGCGATGCTTCTCGTTCGCCTCGGTGACCAAGCCCTGGCTCGCCGTGATCGAGTCGCCGGAGCGGACGCTTCCCGTGCGCGTCTACGCGGAGGGCGCGCTGCCCATCTCCGACGAGAAGCGGCACGCGCTCGCGACCCTGGGCTGCGAGCTCCACGAGCGGTGGCGAGAGGACCTGCCCGCGCGCAGCCCCGACGTGCTGACCGTGCTCGTCACCGAGACACCCTTCGTCGGCGACGTGCAGGCCAGCGCGGCCGACGCCGTGTGCTTCGCCGTGCAACGCGGCGGGGTGCTCCTGATCCGCGACACGGCGCGCATCGCTCCGCACGGAATCCAGCTGATCCGCAAGCGCACCGTCGCCGCGTTGCTCGCCGCCGACGCGCGCGCCGAGCTCGAGCGCGCGGCCGGCATCCCCCCAACAGCGCTGCCCGAGGCGACGCCGGCCGACTGCGAGGCCGAGCTGCGCGCGCTGTTCCCGCAGGTGGAGGACAGCGCGTACTTCTGCACCGGGCTCGCCGCCGAGGCCGCGGTGTTCACCGCCGTGGCCGACGTCCTGGGGCCGGCACCGATCGCGCTCTTCTACGCAGAGAACGGCTACGGCGGCACCGGGCAGCTGATCAGCGATCTGCTCTCGCGCGGCGGCCAGATCCAGCCGCGACCGCTCGCCGTCCTCGGTCGAGACGCGAGCGGCCGGCGCCTCACGCTGATCGACCGGGTGCTCGCGGCGCTCGCGGAGCTCGGCGGGGCCCCGGCGTGCGTGTTCCTCGAGACGCCGACCAACCCGGAGCTGCAGGCCCACGACTTCGACGCGCTCATGGCGGGCGTGCGCGCGTACGCCGAGCGCTGGGGCCGCAAGGTGCCCATCGTCGTCGACACGACGCTCGCGCCGCTCTACCCGATCTTCGCCAAGGACTTCTCGCAGGGCTGGCCCTTCGTCCTCCTCAAGAGCGGCTCGAAGTACTTCACCAAGGGGAAGGCCACGCTGGGCGTCGCCGCCTGCGCGAGCGATCCGACGGCGCGAGCGATCCTCTCTCGCGCGCGCGAGCTCGGAAAGGACGCGGACTCGTTCGCGCGGCCCGCGCAGCTCGCGGAGCTCCGCGTCGGCCTCGCCGACCTCGCGCCACGGATGGCCGCGATCAGCGCGCACACGATCCGCCTCGCGAGCGGGCTGCGCGGCGCGCTGCGCGCCCGAGGCCACGAGATCACCCTGTACGCGATCTCGGAGGCGCAGGTCGCCGAGGGGATGGCGACCGGGATGCTCTCGTTCTACCTGCCGCCCGCGCCCACGACGCACGCGGACCTCTGCGACGAGTTCGTGGCCCACCTGCTCGAGCACGCGCCCGCGCTGGTGAAGAGCCGGGTGAGCTACGGGCAGTCGACGGGCGGTGGCAAACCCGACTTCTTCTACGTGATCAATCCGGAAGAATCGACGCAGGGCGCGCTCTCGGCGGAGGTGAAGAACGCGCAGAAGCGGGACAACGTGCAGATCTGCCGCATCTCGGTGCCGGAGCACGCCGACGTGGACGGGCTGCTCGCGGCGATGGAGGGATTCTTCGCGGAGAAGTACGGGCAGCGCTGATCGCAGGACCGACACAACCCGAAGTGAAGCTTCCCGTCGACGCTGGTACGTTACCGACGTGCACACCCGCGTTCGGCCACCGGCGGCCGCCATCCTGATCTTGATCGCGAACGGGTGCTCGTCGAAGGACGATGCCATCCCGGACGACGCGGGTGGCGTCGACGTCGGGTCGACCGACGGGGGCAGCGAGGCCGATGCCGCGAGCGCCGATGGGGCGAGCGACACCGCCGACGCGGGCACTCCCGGCTTCTGCACCTCCGAGAAGCCCACGGTCACGGCGTCGGGCGCGGCGTTCTCTGCGACGACCACGCACTACGATCTGTACGCCGAGACCACCGAGGCCGACGCGACCGAGCTCGCCCGCCTGCTCGAGGCCTCGAGCGCGGCGTTCGCGGCGTGGTTCGAGCGACCGCCGCCGGCCGAGCGCATGAAGGTCCGCTACTACAAGGGACTCCGCCGCCTGGGCCGCCGGCCTCACCGCCGACGGCATCGCGGTCCCGACCGGCTCGGGCGGTTACTACAGCCCCTCGACGAAGACCGCGTACCTGTTCCGGCAGGGCAACCCCTACTACTCGCACGTGCTCGCGGTGCACGAGGCGACGCACCAGTTCCACGGGCTGACGCGCGTGAAGGGCGTCACGATGCCCGTCTGGTACGCCGAGGGTCACGCCGAGTACCTGAGTCGCCACGACTGGGACGGCCAGTGCGTGCGCCTCGGCGTCACCTCGCTCCTCAGCTGGGAGGACGTCCCCGCGAAGGTGACGACGATCGACGTCGGCGCGATCATCGACGGCACGGCGGTCGCAACCCGACCGGAGGCCTGGGCCCTCTTTCGCTACCTCGATACCGGAGACAAGAAGGCCCAGTTCAAGGCCTTCCGCGACGCCTTCGACGCCAACGAGTCGCCCTCGTTCGCGGGCCTCGTGGCGCCGCCGGCGTCGCTGACGGCGCCCCTCGTCGCGTGGCTGCCGACCGCCCAGGAGCCCATGAAGCCGATCTACAAAGAGTGGATCCACGTCGGGTCGCACGCCGTGAACGTCGACACCCCCGGCGTCTTCAGCCTCGCCGTCGTGAAGGCCACCACGGTGACGCACTTCGAGGGCAAGGCCCGCGTGCCCGCCGCGGGCAAGTGGTCGGTCGGCGTCGTGGTCTCGTACACGGATCCGAAGAACTACGTCGGCGTCGTGCACGACAGCGACGGCGCCGTGAGCACGTTCACCGCGACCGGCACCGCGATCTGGGCGAAGGTCGGCACCGCGCCGAAGCCCGCGGGCGCGGAGGTCTTCTCCGTCGACTTCGCCGCTGGCAGGGCGAACGTGACCTTCAACGGTGGTTCGGTCTCGGTCGCCGCGCCGACGCCCCGCGCGGGGCTCGCCGCGAACGACACCGCCGCGAGCTTCTACGACGTGAGCTGGACACCTTGAGCAGCCGAGGGCACACCCCGATGGAAACGAAGCGCCTGACCGCCGCCGACCGCGACCTCGCGCGACGCATGTTCGACCTGTTCGCGCAGGTGTTCGAGGTCGACAACCAGCCCCTCGGCGACGCGTACCTCGATCGCCTGCTCGGCCGCGACGATTTCTGGGCGCTCGCGGCGCTGGAAGGCGACGAGGTGATCGGCGGTCTCACGGCGCACGTGCTGCCGATGACCCGCGCGGAGTGCTTCGAGGTGTTCCTCTACGACCTCGCCGTGCGCCAGGACCGGCAGCGCCGCGGGGTCGGCACGGCCCTGCTGAGGGCGCTCCGCGAGGGCGCCGCGGCCGCTGGGATCGAGGTGGTGTTCGTCCCGGCCGACGTCGAGGACACACACGCGCTCGACTTCTACCGCGCGGTGGGGGGCGAAGAGGCGGAGGTGAGGATCTTCACGTGGTCGGGGCCGCCCGGTGCGGGCTGACGCGCGCTGGCCCGCGCTCCTCGGCGTCGCGCTCGTGTTCGGGTGTCGACGCGAGCCGCCGATCCAGGCCGCCGAGCCCTCGGGCCCACCGACCGTCCGCGCGCCGAAGGTGCCGGTGGTTCCGGTCGGCGACATCCTCCGCCGTTTCCCGGCGTACACGGATACGAGCGACCGACGGTCCGACAGCATGGACAGTCCGTGGAAGGACGGAGTGACCCGCGTGGCGGGTCGCGCGGTGCTCGGAGACGCTGGCGCGTTCGGCCTGCGCGATCCGACGAGCGACAGTACGGCCGTGGTCACCTGCGTCCTCGTGTCGGCGAAGCTGCCGCTCGACGGGGCCGACGTCGTGGTGGAGGGTCGCCTCGAGGTGGACCGCTTCATCTCGACGATTCCGCCGGGCGTCCCGCTGCCGCAGACGGTCAGGTTCCGGGTGAGTCTGCGGGAGTGCAGGATCGTCGAGGAGTGAGGCGTCGGCGAGGCTCGGCCTCGGTGGCACGACCAGAGCAAACGAAACATCGATTCGGAGGTCGGCTCCCGGATGGGACCTCCGCCCACGCGGAGACCTGAGTCGCACGGCCGGCGGCCGCCGGCGGAACCACTCCCTCCGCCGGCGGCGGAGCGAAAATCGCCGAGGACCTCGCAGTCATTCCCCTGGCACGCGACTCGCTCCAATGCACGTCGATGCTACCCTTGTCGTCGATGGAACTGCCTCCGCCCAGCGTCTCGCTTCGCTACGGCGTGCGCATGGATCCCGACGGCTGGGAGCTGCCGGAGGGTCCCGTGCCGGAGTCTGCGCCCCATGACGATCTCTGCGACCGGTGGAAGCACGTGCTCCAGGGCTGGGTCGCGAGGACCGGCCGCGACGCCGAGGTGTACCGCAACCTCGCCGTTCGCTTCGACCCGCAGCGGCCCCGCGTCGGCATCGACCCTGACGTGTGCTTGGTCGAACCCGCACCCGACGAGAGGCGAAGGCTGACCAGCCTGCAGACCTATCTGCACGGCTCGCCGGTGCTCTCGATCGAGATCGTGAGCACCACCCACCCGAACAAGGACTACGTCGAAGCACCTGCTCGACACGCCGCGAGCGGAGCGCGGGAGCTCTGGGTGCTCGATCCCCTGCTCGCCGGGCCTCGACTGCACGGCGGACCGTTCGCGGTACAGGTCTGGCAGCGAGACGACACCGGCGCCTTCGTGCGGGTCCATGCCAGCAACGAGCCCTTTCACTCCCCGCTTCTCGACGCCTGGATCGTCCCGGGGCGAGGGACGGTCCAGCTCTGCGAAGACCGAGCCGGGTCCCGGCCGTGGCGCACTCTCGAAGAGACGACCGCCGAGGACGCGCTCGCGGAGGTCGCCGCGAAGGATGCCGCGCTCGCCGCGAAGGATGCCGCACTCGCCGCGAAGGACGCAGAGCTCGCCGAGCTCAGGGCGCGGGTCGGCGCCGGCTGAGCCTGCGTCCGCCGCCGATGGGATGTGGCGGCTCGCCAGTACTGGCGCCAGTATTTTCACGATCCACCATGATTCCTGGCCGATCCGCGATCGAGGGTCTGCAGCGCCCGGGCGCGCAGCCTCGTCACGCGTCGAGGACGCGCATCGCCGCGATCGCGGCGCGGATCTGCTCGGCCAGCGCCTCGGGCGCCTCGGCCTGGGGCTGCGCCTGGTAGAGGGCGAGCGTCCGCCGCGCGCGGTCGATCTCGCCGTGCGCGCGGAGCGTCTCGAGCGACGTGCGCTGCCCCTGCCCCACGTGGCGCAGCGCCTTCGGGTCGAGCGTCCCGGAGCGCACGCGGTGGTTCACCTGGTAGGCGCACCGACACGCATTCCTCGGGTCGGCCACGCCGCAGTTCTTCGAGAGGAACGCGTCGAGGATCCGACGCGCGCGGGACAGCCGCTTGCGGAAGGCCACCTCGGTGATGCCCAGGGCGCGCGCGGCGTCCGCGGAGCCGAGCTCGCACAGCGCGCCGAGGACGAAGGCGATCCGCTCGTGGCGATCGAGGGCCTGCAGCATCGCCTGGGTGCACCCGAGGAACACCTCCTCCTCGAGCAACCGTGCGTCGGCGCTCGCGAGCGTGGCCGGCTCGATCGCGTTCGGCGGCTGCCCGAGATCCTCCTCGACCAGCCGCTCGAACGTGATCTTGCGGAGCCGCGAGCGCGCGCGCAGCAGGTGCCGCGCGGCGATCCGGTAGGCCCAGGTCTCGACGGCGCTGTCGCCGCGGAACGAGCCGAGCTTGGTGACGACGAGGACGAGGATCTCCTGCGTCGCGTCGCGCGCGTGCTCGCGATCGTGCAGGAAGCGGAGGGCGAGCCGGAACAGCCGGTCCTGCAGGCCCGCGACGAGCGCCTCGAGCGCCTCACGATCGCCGCCCTTGGCCCGGAGCGCGTGCGCGTCGAGCTCCGGG
>JAEUKC010000468.1:0-5141 GCA_016794445.1 Myxococcales bacterium | reverse complement strand
GGGTCAGTGCCAGGCGCCCGTGTCGGCGTCCTCGTACACCTCGAGCACGCGGTCGATGCCGAACTCGATCGACATCGTCACGTAGTCGTGGAGCGCGCGGCCGAGCAGCGCGCCCTCCGGGTCGCCGCGGAGCACCTCGAGGCAGATCCAGTCGAGCGCGCGCAGGGCCTGGATCAGCTCCTCGCGGGAGAACTCCTGCTGGCTCCGGCGCAGCGCGACGTCGCGGGCGAACTGCATGAAGGTGTTGCGCTCGCCGGTGCGCACGGCGTGGATCAGGTTGCGCATGGCGACCCGGCTGGTCCAGCGGCGCTCGTCGTCGTCGAGCGCCTCGTAGTGCGGGATGCGGGCGCCACCCTCGCCCGCGAGCATGCGCTGGAAGCGGGTCTCGATCTCCTCCTGATGCTTCTCGAGCAGGCGGTAGATGCGGTAGTTCGCCTTCACCTCGACGGGGCTCATGGCCTCACGGTTGCGCATGGTCCACTCGACCTGGTTCGCGCGCATGTTCTCCACCATGAACGGGAGGCGCCGCAGCACGCCGAGGCGTGGGCGGGGCGCCCAGCGCAGGCGCTCGCGGGTCTTGTGGGCGTCGACGCGGAGCTGGGTGTCGATGTAGTCCGCCATCCAGGCGCGCTCGAACGGGCGCTGGCCGACGACGCGCCCTGCGAGGTCACGCCCCCACATGCCGACCCACGCGAGCGGCGCCGGCACGTGCCACGCCTTGCGCGGCGCGCCCTCGGCGTATTCGGTGGTGGTGGAGAACAGCTGCGCGTGATCGGTGGCGCCGTCGGGCGAGGCGAGCAGCACCTCGGCGTGGTCGAGCTGCTTGCCGCGCTCGACCGCGTGGATGAAGCAGTCGGCCGCGTCTCGCACGTGGAGATACGGCACCGAGGTGGTGCCTCGCCCGCCGAGCACGCTGCGGTTCCAGCTCCGCGAGAGCCAGGTCTCGAGGAACACGTAGAGCGGTGGGTACTCGCACCAGTCGGAGAACAGGGCCGCGAGCCGCACGATGCACGTGGGCACCTTGGTCTCGCGCATGAGCGCCTCGCCGGCGCGCTTGGAGCGGGCGTACACGTGGTCGCCCTCGGTCGGGCTCGCCTCGGTGAGCGGCTCGCTCGAGAGGAAGCTGCAGGCTGCGAGCGAGCTCGCGAACACGAACCGCTCGAGGCCGAGCGGCTCGCATGCCTCCAGCAACAGGCGGGTGCCCTCGACGTTGGTGCGGGTGTACTCGACGTGCTCCTCGCCGGTGAAGTCGTACCAGGCGGCGAGGTGGATCAGCGCCTTGGCCGAGCCCTCGCGGCGGATCTGGTCGAACGTGGTGGCGACCGCCGACTCGTCCGCGATGTCGATGCCGTGCCACTCGACGTTGGAGAGGCCCGCGAGCGCGGCCTCGGAGCGGCTGCGGCGATCGATCGCGATGATGTGGTAGCGGTGGTGGAGCTGCTTGAGCAGCCTGCGGCCGAGGAACCCGGAGGCGCCGGTGACGATCAGCCGAGGCTTGTCCTCGTTGGTCACGGTGTTCACGACGACTCCAGCGTAGTCACGATCGCGCGCGTGTCTCAACGCGCGGAGCACGCGATCGATTTGCGCACGCGCTGCGGGATCTGCGCGGAGATCACCCGGTGAGCGCGCTCGCGGCGAGGCACTGGCGCGCCCACTGCACGGCCTCGTCGAGAGAGGCCGTCACGAGGTAGGGGCTCGGGGGTGGCGACAGCACGAAGATGCTGCTCAGGACGAACCGGAAGGCCGAGCTCTCGAACACGTAGGCGATGCCGCGCGAGTGCGCCCGGATCCGCGCTTCGTTCTCCCGGATCCAGCGGGCCTGCAGCTCGCGCAGCGCCTTCGGGGGCACCACGGCCTGTCGCGCGTCCAGCACCGTCGCGTGGGGGACGCCGCGATCGAGGAGTCGGGTGCGTCGCTCGAGGTAGGCCTCGAACTCCTCCGTGGTCGCCGAGCCACGCATGGTGATGCGGACCGTGGGCCACGCCGTTTCGTCGAACACGATGCGCATCCGGGCTCCATGACCCAGAACGGACCAGAGGCGCCGCCCTTGAAGCTAGTGCGCGCGCAGCAGCGCGACGGCGTGCACCGTGACCATCAGCACGATCGACGTGGCCGTGATCATGTGGGCCCGGCGCTTCTTTGCGCGGTCGCGGAGCTTCTCGTTGCGGAGCTGGAGGCCGATGCCTGCGTGCGCGACGAGCAGGAAGAACGCGACCCCGCCCGGGAGCAGCGCCGGCATGCCGCCCGCGGTCGCGGCCTCCGAGCCCAGCGCAGGCACGATGGTCAGCGTGTGGCCGAACGCGAGGCACGAGGTGACGAAGCCGAACGTCACGTGCAGGCGCACCGCGGGTGACGTGGGCGCGCCACGCTTGCCCGCGCGCAGCCGGTGGATCAGCGGCACGAGGGCGGAGAGCACGATGGAGATGGCGGCGAGCCAACCCGTCCACGCGGCCAGATGGGCCATCGGCCCGACCATAGCGCATTCACTTCGCGTCGGGCTTCGCGTCGGGAGCGCCTGTGTCCGCGACCGGAGCGTACTTGCCGCTGTGCTTGTCGTCGCTCGGCCCCTCCACCGTCTTGAGGCACGCCTGCGGCCGGGCCTCCGGGTCCTCCGTCTTGGGCTTGTCCTTCTCGCACGCGGCCGCCGGCAGCGTGGTCGCAAGGGCAGCGGCGAGGAACTTCGCCCTCCGCGCGAGGATGGCTCTTCTCGGATCGTCGGGCATCGGTGCTTCCTTCTCGAGCGGGTTCAGACGAGGGGCAGGCCACACGCCGTGCACTCGGTGTAGCCGGGGGGAATCCGGTGTCGGCAGCGCGGGCACTCGGGCGGCACGACGGGGAGGTCGTCGAGCGTGGGTGCCACGCGTCGCTCCGGTACGGCGGGGCCGTAGGCGAGCGTCGGCGCGTAGGCCATCGGGGGTGGCACCGGCGCCGGTGGTGCGAGCGGCATGGGTAGAGGTGGCGTGCGGGGCGGTGCTCGTCGCCGCGTCGCGACCGTGACGATCGCGCCGACCAGCACGACGCCCGCGAGCACCGCCGCGCCGATCGCGAACCGGCGACGCCACGGGCTCGCGCTGCTCTCGGGCTTGCGTCCGAGGTGGTCGAGCGGCGCGGCGAGCGGCGACTTGCCGTCGACCCACCCGACCGCGTCGACGCTCTCCGCAGCGACGGTGTCGTCCCCCGTCAACGCGCCGCCGAGGCTCTTCCAGGCGTGCGTCGCGCCCTTCTCGACCGGGAAACGGTAGTGGAACGCCTGCTCGTCGCGCCCCACCAGCACGTCTGCGGTGCCCTTCCCCACGCCGACGAAGGCGGCCTGGTAGTCCTTGTCGGCGGGCCAGTCGGCCTGCGTCCACCACGTGCCGTCCTCGAGCGGCAGGCGCGCGAAGCGCACGTCGGGCAGCTGCGTCACCGCAGTGCCCGCGACCACGCCGGTCTTCGCCGACGACTTCCGGTCGATCACGTGCACCTCGAGCGGGCAGTGCACGATGAGCGTCGTGCGCTTCTTGCCGCGCAGCTGCCGCTCGAGCCACTCGCGCTGCGCTTCGAGGGCCATCTTGTCGAACTGCTTGCGCTTCTCGGGGGACAGCGCCTTGATGAGCGCCTGCTCGGCGTTCGTGAGCTTCTTGCCGTACTTCGGGTCGGTGTAGACGCCGCCGTGGGTCGGGTAGGGGCCGCCGTCGTACTCGCCGCTCGGGCCGATGCCCTGGAACGACCCCGCGCCCGCGGGCGACCACACGCGCCCCCAGTCCTTGATCTTGTAGGCGGTCGGGCGCTGCGTGATCCACGGATCGAGCACCAGCCCCTCGTCGAGCCAACCCTTGCCGCGCGGGTAGATCACGACGGCCTGGTGCCCGCCCCACCAGGCCTGGATCGGGCCGTAGTCCCAGTCGTCGAGCAGCGCGGCCACGCACGGGTCCTCGTCGAAGCGGAGGCCGTCGAGGAACTTCAGCACCTTCGCCTGGTAGCCGCCGCACACGAACTCGCCGTACTTGGCGTCGACCAGGCTGCGCGCGTTGTTGATCGCGCCCGACGAGCTCAGGCCCTTCGGGATCTTCGCGTAGTAGAGGCGCAGGATCTCGCCGAGCTTCTGGTCGGCGCTCTTGGCCTCGACCTTCGGGCACGCGCCCTCGAGGTCGGGGTCGGGCTTGGCCTCGCCACCGACCGAGAGCCCGCGGTGCTCGCCGTTGCCGTAGTGCCCGGCGATGCTCACGCTGAACGAGGCGGTCTTCGCCCCCTTCGGCACGCGGACCTCGAGGTCGAAGTCGCGGGCCTTCTTGCCGAGCAGCTCGAAGCTCTTGGTCGCGCTCACGTTGCCGGCCGAGAGCGAGACGGTGACGAAAGAGACGGTCGCCGGCTTCGGGCCGTCGTCGTTCCACGTGTTGACGACGGTGCCCGAGAACCGGACGTTCGGACCGGTGATCTTCGCCTTGTAGGTGCGGACCGTGGAGAAGCCGGGCTTGTCGTCCGGCGGACCGAGCGAGAGGCCGCTGACCTGGTAGGTGATCTGCATCCCGTTGAACGACTCGGTCGGCCACGTGCCGCCCGCGGCGCGGGCGAGCCCTGGGACCAGCACCCAGAGGAGCACGCACAGGAGCCGCAGGCAGCGCGCCATGCGCTCGCGCAATCACGAGCCGTGCCTCGCGACGAATGCCGAGGGTAGACACCCGCGCGCACGCAGGGAATTCGCGGGGCGACTACGCCTTGCGCGCCTTCTCGAGCGCCAGGTAGACGACGAACGAGAGCCCGAAGCCGACGAACCAGGCGTAGCTGTAGAGCGAGGTCCAGAAGGGGGCGACCTTGGCCCACTTCACGGTGCCGACGAACCCGGGCAGGTTCGGCAGGATGCCCGCGGCGAGCGCGAGGAACGCGTTGCGGTTGAAGCCGTTGCCGTACCAGTACGGACCGGGGTTCGCGGCGGTGGGCTCCTGGTAGAGGCCGAGGAGGTCGAGGGTCTTCTTGCGCAGGACGAAGTAGTCCGCGATGAGCACGCCGCCGATCGATCCGAGCAGCGCCGAGTAGCCGACGAGCCACGTGAAGATGTAGCCGGTGGGGTCGGCGACGAGCTTCCACGGCATGATGAGGATGCCGATCACGCCGGTGATGTAGCCGCCGCGGCGGAACGAGATCTTGCTCGGCGAGAGGTT
>JAEUKC010000467.1:0-7604 GCA_016794445.1 Myxococcales bacterium | reverse complement strand
CACGTCGAACTGCGCGTCCTCCGCGAGCAGCGTGATCGCGCGGGTGCCGTCCGTGGCCGGCACGACCTCGTGGGTGTCGCCGAGGATGAGGCCGAGCGAAGAGAGGATGAACGGCTCGTCGTCGATGGCGAGCACGCGCCGGCGCCGTGGGGTGCTCGACGGAGGCTTGCTCTCCTGGGTGGAGGACACGGGCCCCGTCGACTCGCCCGGCAGGGTCACGCGGAACACGGTGCGCAGACCGTCGCCGCCCGGCACCACCGAGATCACGCCGCCGAGCTCGCTCACGATGCGGTGGCAGATCGCGAGGCCGAGGCCGGTGCCGGCGCCGATGGGCTTGGTGGTGAAGAACGGCTCGAACACGCGTTCGAGCAGGTGGCCCGGGATGCCGACGCCGTCGTCGCCCACCTCCGCCATCACCGTGCCGTCGTCGCCGTCGTAGGTGCGCAGCGAGATCACGTGCTCGCGTGCCCCACCCTCGGGTAGCGCCTCGACCGCGTTGAGGATCAGGTTGAGGAACACCTGCCCGAGCCGCGCGCGATTGGCGCGCACGAACAGCGTGGCGTCGTGGTAGCGCACGAGCCGCGCGCGGGCCTCGATCTGCTTGCGGGCCAGCGCCACCGTCGCGTCGAGCACCTCGTGGAGATCGACCACCGAGACCACCGCGTCGGGGCGCGAGAAGGTCTTGAGGTCGAGCACGATGCCGCGGACCCGTTCGAGCCCCTCGCGCGCGGTCGCGAGGACCTCGCTGGCCTTGCTCGTGCGCCCGCGCTCGATCGCGCGCTGGGCCACGTCCACGTGGGCGACCGCGTAGGCGAGGGGGTTGTTGATCTCGTGCGCGACGCTGGCGGCGATCATGCCGAGCGAGGCCATGCGGTCGGCGACGAGCAGCTGCTCCTGCATGCGCTTGGACTCGGAGACGTCGGTGGCGACGACGATGCGCGCCGGTGCGCCACCGAAGTCCACGTAGTCGGTGTGCGAGATCTCGGCGAGACCCAGCGTGCCGTCCGCGCGGTGGATGCGGAGCTCCTGGCGCGCGGTGGGCGTGGTCGTCCGGAGCTGCTCCGCCACGATGTGCTGGTCGTCGGCGTGGACGCGCGCGCCGACGCGGCCGCCGACGAGCTCGACCCCGCGCTGGAGCCCGACGAGCTGCGCGAGCGCGTCGTTCGCCCAGAGCCAGCGGCCGCCGCGGTGGATCCCCACCGCGACCGGCATGCGCTCGAGCACCGCGTGGAACGAGCGACGGCTGTCGAGCAGCGCGGCCAGCCCGTCGTCCACGTGACGGCGGTGCTCCTCGTACGCCACTCGGTTGCCGAGCGACAGCAGCGATCGCGCCGAGCCGACGGCGCGCGCGGCGAGCGAGCGCTTGCGTGCGGGCCCGAGCACCAGCCGTCCGAGGTGTGGCGAGGCCTCGGCCTCGAACGGGAGCGTCTGGCCGAGGATGCGCTCGGAGATGGCGAGCACGAGGCCGTTGGTGATGGCGAAGTAGTGCGCGCAGCCGGGGAAGCCCTCGTCCAGGCGACCCGTCATCGCGACAGCGCCGTTCTCGAGGTGTTGGATGTCCACCTTCACGACGGGCATCATGGCGGTGCCGCCCCACCGCAGCGCGCGGAGGTGCGCCCAATGGGCCCCCGCGAAAGGGGTGACCATACCCACGAACATCCGCATCGCCGGGACGTCGGCGAGCGTGCGACCGAGCGACAGGAGCGTGATCCGCCCGTCGACGGCGGCGGCCACGACGTCGAGCACCGCGACCATCGTGGCCCACGACACGCGCTTTCCCGGATCGCGCAGGGTGGCGAGGGGCGCGGGCCAATCCTGACGCTCGGGATCGATCCCGACCTGCTCGAGGCCTTCGAGCAGGATGCGCGTGGCGCGACAGGAGACCTCTCGCACGGCGCGGAACCTTACGGCATCCGCTCGCGTCGAGGTAGGAGGTCAATGTCCGCCGAGGTAGGCCTCGCGCACCTCGGGATCGTCGAGCAAGGCCTTCGAGGCGCCCTCCTTGGCGATCTCCCCGGTGCGCAGCACGTATCCGCGCGCAGCGACCTCGAGGGCCAGCCGCGTGTTCTGCTCGACGACGAGCACGGTGACGCCGGAGGCGGCGATCGCGCGGATCGCCTCGAAGATCTGCCGCGCGAGCTTGGGGGCGATGCCGAGCGACGGTTCGTCGAGCAGGAGCAGCGAGGGCCGGGCCATCACCGCGCGCCCGATCGCCAGCATCTGCTGCTCGCCCCCCGACAGGGTGCCTCCCTCCTGCGCGAGGCGCTCGCCGAGGCGTGGGAACAGCTTCACCACGTCCTCGAGCGACTCCTGCATCGCCTGCTTGTTGCGGTGCAGGTAGGCGCCGATCTCCAGGTTCTCGCGGACCGTGAGGTTGGGGAAGATCGCGCGACCCTCGGGCACGAGCGAGATCCCGAGCTCGGTGACCTCTTCGGTGGACAGCGGCGAGAGATCGACGCCGTTGAACGTGGCGCGGCCGGCGGACCAGGGCACGACCCGCACGAGCGAGCGCAGGGTGGTCGTCTTGCCGGCGCCGTTGGCCCCGATGAGCGCGACCACCTCGCCGCGGCGAACGTGGAGCGACACCGAAGTGAGCGCGCGGATGCCGCCGTAGCGCACCTCGATCCCCGCGACGTCGAGCAGCGGCTCGTCGCGATCGGGGGGCGGCGGTCGGAACGGGTGCGCGGTCCTCATGCCTCGGCCTCCGTCTCGTCGAGGTCTTCGCCCAGATAAGCAGCGATGACCTTCGGGTGGCTCTTGATCTCGGCGGGGGTGCCCTCGGCGAGGGTGATGCCGTGGTCGAGCACGTGGATGCGCTCGCACACGCCCATGACCACCTGCATGTTGTGCTCGACGAGCACCACGGTGAGCTCGTAGCGGTCGCGCAGCGAGCGGATCTGCTCCTTGAGGGTCTCGGCCTCGCCGTAGTTGAGGCCCGCGGCCGGCTCGTCGAGCAGGAGCAACTTCGGCGCGAGCATGAGGGCGCGCGCGATCTCGAGGCGCCGCTGGGAGCCATACGGCAGCGAGGTGGCCATCGCCTCTTCTTGCCCCGCGAGGCCCATCGCCGCGAGCAGCTCGGCGGCGCGCGTGCGCACGAGCTCCTCGTCCTCGCGGGCGATCTTCGAACGCGCGATCTCGCCGAGGAAGTGGGAGCGTCGGCGCAGCTCGCCCGCCACGAGCACGTTCTCGAGGACGGTCATCGAGGCGAACAGCCGGATGTTCTGGAACGTGCGCGCCACGCCGGCCGCGGCGATCTGCGCGGGCTGCAGCCCGACGAGCTCGCGCTCGGCGAGCCGGATCGTGCCCTGATCGGCCTGGTAGACGCCGGTGATCAGGTTGAAGACGGTGGTCTTGCCGGCACCGTTCGGGCCGATGAGGCCGAAGATGCTGCCTTCGGGCACGTCGAACGACACCCCGCCGACCGCGCGCAGACCGCCGAAGCGCTTCTCGACCGACGAGAGCCGGAGCAGGTCGGTCATCGCGTGACCCTCTTCTTCTCGAACAGCTCGCGCTCGCCGAACAGCCCCTCGGGTCGCACCAGCATCACGATGACGAGGGTGAGCGCGAAGAGCGCCATGCGCAGCGCCGCGGCGTCGACGTTGGCGAGGAACCCGACCCCCGCGCGGGCGGCCTGGTTGAGCGCCTCCTCGCTCAGGTAGAAGACGGCCGTGTACAGCACGGCGCCGATGGCGGCCCCGGACACGCTGCCCGAGCCCCCGAGGATCACCATGGTGATGACCTCGAACGACTTGTCGAACCGCATGTTGGCGGGGCTCACGATGCCCGGGCCGTCGCGCTTGATGGCGAGCAGCGCGCCCGCGATGCCGGCGCCCGCGGCGGCGAGCACGAACGCGGTGACCTTGTAGCGGGCCGGATCCACGCCGACCGCGGAGGCCGCGATCTCGTCCTCGCGGACCGCCCGGAGCGCGCGTCCGAACCCCGAGCGCTTGAGGCGCAGCGCCAGGAACACGGCGAACGCCGCGATCCCGACGGTCCAGAACGGCCCGGCCACCGAGGGGATGCCCACGAAGTCGCCGTCGAGCTTGGGCCCGCGATACCCGAGCGAGCCGCCGAGGGCCGCGATGGCCCTCGTGATGGGGTTCTTGGCGGTGTCCTCGACGGTGCCGAGCACCGTGAGGCGCAGGATCTCGCTGAAGCCGAGGGTGACGATGGCGAGGTAGTCGCCGCGCAGGCGCAGGCTCGGGAGGCCCACCACGAAGCCGACGGCCGCGCACACCACCGCGACCGGCACCACCACGCACGGCACGATGATCAGCGACTGCACGAAGGAGAGGTTGTCGTGCAGCGCGGCGAGCGGGATCTTCATGGCCACCGCGACGTAGGCCGCCACCGCGCCGCCCAGGTAGGCGCCCAGGCCGACGAACCCGGCGTGGCCGATGCTGAACTGGCCGGCCATGCCGTTGACGACGTTGAGCGCGGTGGCCGACAGGACGTTGATCGCGCAGGCGACCGCGATCATCAGCCAGAACTTCATGCCGCGGTCGGCCGCCACCGTGGCGCTGTAGGCGTAGTCGAGCCCCACGCACACCGCGCAGCCGACGAGGACGAGGACCCAGGCGGGGACGCGCTTCAAGGCCGCTCACGCTCCTTCGGCGCGCGGCGCGCCGAGCAGGGCGACGGCGGCGGCGTGATAGGCCGCGAAGGTGTCCGGGTCGAACAGCGAGAAGCGCACGACGGCGGGACCGCCGCTCGCGAGCGCGCGCTTCACGGCGGCCACGGCGACCTCGGCCGCGGCCGCGACCGGGTAGCCGTAGACCCCGGTCGAGATCGACGGGAACGTGATCGATGCGAGGCCCTCGCGGCGCGCGATGCCGATGGCCTGCACGTAACAGCTCTCGAGGAGCTCGGCGGCCCGCGATGGGTCGTGCTCGGCGTAGATGGGACCGACGGCGTGGATGACGAACCGCGCCGGCAGATCGAAGCCGCCCGTGAGGACGGCGCCGCCCGCGGCGAGGACGCCGCCCGGCAGGGTCTTCTTCAGGGCGCGGCACGCCTCGAACAGGCGCGGCCCGGCCGCCTTGTGGATCGCGCCGTCGACGCCACCACCGCCGAGCAAGAGAGCGTTCGCCGCGGAGACGATCGCGTCGGTGCTCTGTCTGGTGATGTCACCGACGAACAGCTCGAGGCTGTGCGTCTCCCCCACCGCGAACGTCGCTTCCATCTCGGATCGCCGCGTTCTACTGCAACCACGGCCCTCCGGCTACTGCTTCGGCTGCCCGGTCACAGCGGGCCCTCGTCGAGGCCGTAGATGAACTGCTTCACGGCCGGGATGGCGCTCGCCTTCACCTCGTCGGTCGTCCCGTCGAAGATCAGCTGGCCCCGCAGCATCATCCCGACGCGGTCGGTCACGGTGAGCAGGCGGTCCACGTCGCTCGACACCATCACCACCGTGGCGTTCGACGCGCGCTGCTCCTCGCGCAGCAGATTGAAGATCTTCTGCGAGGTCACCGGATCGAGCCCCGCGGCCGGCTCGTCGTAGAGGATGATCGGCGCGCGCGTGACCGTGGCGCGGGCGACGCCGATGCGCTTCTTCTGTCCGCCCGAGAGGCCGCCCACGGCGCGCTGCTCGAACCCCGAGAGGGCCATGCGGGCGAGGCGCTCGGCCACGCGCGAGGCGATCTCCTCCTCGGGCAGGTCGTAGAGCCGGCGCAGGGGGAACGCGATGTTCTCGGCCACGGGCAGGTAGTCGAAGAGCGCGTTGTTCTGGAACAGCATCCCGAACTTGAGGCGCAGCTTCTGGAGCTGCATGTCGTCGAGCTTGGTGACGTCCTCGCCGTCGACCAGGATGTTCCCTTCGTCCGGGCGCAGGAGGCCGACGATGCACTTGAGGAGGACGCTCTTGCCGGATGCGCCGGGCCCGACGAGCCCGTAGAGACAGCCGTCGGGCACCTGGAACGAGACGTCCTTCAGCACCGGATGACCGAACGACTTGGACACGTGCTCGATGCTGATCACGCGGCGGGCTCCGGCGCCTCGCGCGAGCGGCGCAGCCGTCCGGCGAGCGTGAGCACCGCGACCGAGAGGAGCAAGAGGAGACCGAGCGAGCCGGCGAGCACGAGCTTCAGCGTGCCGAGCGAGCCGCGGGTGACCGCGATGGGGCCCACGTGCGCGATCTCGCGATCGCCTGCCTTGGCGGCGGCCGCGATCGGCACCACGACGACGGCGACGTCGGCCGCGGCGAGGCCCGACACGGCGCCGGCCACGAGCTTCTTGATCTCGGTGTCGGCGATCGGTGCGGCCACGCCGCGGTGGCGGAGCAGGACCGACGCCGTCGCGTGCAGGGACTTCCCGTCGCCGGCGAGGGCGGCGCCGAGCGGATCCACGACCGGGACGTCGAGGTGGACGCGCGCGTCGTGCACGCCGTCGATCGAGGCGAGCGACCGTTCGAGCTGCGCCGCCGTCGCGGCGATGCGGGCCGCGCGGTCGGCCTCCGGCGAAGTGACGAGCGACGAGCCCTGGGCGATGGCCGGCGCCTTGGGCCGCGGGATCTCCTCACCCGCCAGCACCGAGATCGCGAGGGTGGCCTCGTCGCGCCCCACCACCAGGCGGAAGCGGCCCTCGCTCGTGGGGTCGACCTCCTTCTCGGCGTCGACGCCGGCCCGGGCGAGCGCGACGACACCGCGGTTGGCGTCGGGCTCGTCGAGGCCCGCCGCGACCTCGCGGGTGCACCCGAGGGTCGCCGCCGCCCACAGGGCGAGCGCGAGGGCGCGACGGTGCTGCTCGGCGGGCATCGGGCGCATTCTTGCCCCGCGAGCGCGCGGCTGTCGAGTCGCTAGGTGCGCAGGAGCGCGGAGCCCCAGTGGAGGCCCGCGCCGAGGGCGAGGAAGCAGATCAGCTGGTCGGGCCCGAGGCGACCCTGTTCGGCGAGCTCGTCGAGGAGGATGGGGATGGTGGCCGAGGAGGTGTTCCCGAGCTTGGCGATGTTGCTCGGCACCTTCTCGGCGGGCAGCTCGAGCGCGTTGCGGACCGCGCCGTTGATCCGATCGTTGGCCTGGTGCGCCACGAAGAGGTCGATGTCCTCGAGGCGGGTCTGGGTCTTGTGGCAGAGCGCGCGCACGCTCGCTGGCAGCCGCGTCACCGCGAGCTTGAACAGCTCGCGACCCTTCATGCGGGGGATGTGGAGGTCGTTCTGGACCATCTCGGCGGTCTGGTAGGGGCGGCGCGTGAAGCCGGAGGGGATGTGGATCTCCTCGAAGTGCCGTCCGTCGGAGTGGACGTCCACGCCGACCACACCGCGGCGGTCGTCGTCGGTGCGACGGAGCACCACCGCGCCGGCGCCGTCGCCGAACAGGATCGCGAGGCCGCGGTGCTCGGTGGCGCGCGCGAAGGCCGCCTCGTCGGGCGCGCGACCGCCCTTGCCCGTGAGGTAGTCCCAGTCGTTCCACGGCATGAAGCCCGCGTGGGCCTCGGCGCCGACCACGAGGATGGTGCGCGCCTGGCCAGCCATCATCAGCGCGTGCGCGAGCTGCAGCTGGTAGACGAACGAGGCGCACTGCTGGCGCACGTCGAGGCAGGGGGTCGAGTGCAGGCCGAGCTTGGCGGCCACCATCGCCGCCGGCCCCGGGAAGTGGTGGTCCGGGGTC
>JAEUKC010000384.1:0-9442 GCA_016794445.1 Myxococcales bacterium | reverse complement strand
GTGCCCTGGAAGCCGTTGCCGAGCGAGAAGCTCCACGCGAAGCCCTTCACGGGGAGGGAGCGATCGTCGCTGCAACGCCCGTCCTTCTCGGCGTGACACGACCAGTACAGGTAGGGCTGCACGCCGCGCAGCGCGCCCACGGCGATGTCGGGCGCCTTCGCGACCGGCTCGCCCGCCTTCAGGCCGAGCAGGTGGTAGTACAGGCGGCCGAGCGGGCTCGCGGTGCAGCCGAAGCCGAAGCTCTTGCCGCTGCAGCTCTCGTCCGGCTGCACGGTCGGCGGGAGCTCCCAGTCCGTGCGGCCGAGATAGCCCTTGCCGTGGTCGGCGGCGTTCATCGCCTTCACCCACGCGACGGCCGTGTCGTGGCGCATCGCCCCGTGCGGCGCGATGCCCTCGACGCCGAACTTCTCGGTCGCCGCGAGGTTGGCGTCGGCGAGCCAGGTGACGTCGGCGGCGGCGTCGTAGACGGTCTTCGCGCGCGCCGGCTCGCCCACGCGCCCCTTCACCATGGGGATCACGTAGACGAAGTTCTTGGTGACGTTGCTGCCGAGGAAGCCGTTGTTGAACGAGAACGTCGTGTAGCCGTTCTCGTTCTCCTCGTGGTTCGCGTTGCCGGTCGCCGACCAGTACAGATACGGCTGGAAGTTCGCGAACCCGCCACGCGACGGGGAAGGTGGCAGGAGCAACGCCGGCGCCGGCCAGCGGAGCCCGAGGCCGTCGTGGTAGAGGGCGCCGAACATGCTGCGGCGGCAGCCGAAGCCGAAGGCGTAGCGGTTGTGGCTGCCACACCCCGCATCCTCGGGCGGCGTCGAGGGCAGCTGCCAGTCCTTGCGACCGAGGTGACGCGCCTCGTTCAGCGCGGCGATCCACGCGAGCGCCGTCTTGTAGTCCATCGCGCCGCTCGGCTGGATGCCCTCGACACCGAACGACCGGGTGGCGGCGAGGTTGAAATCGGCGAGCCAGGTCACGTTGCGCGCGCGATCGTGGATCGTGGCGCCGCTCTTGCTGGCGAGCAGCCCGCTCGGTTGCGGTGGGAGCTTCTCGACGTGCTTGCCCGGCGTTTCACGCGGCGGGTCACGGTCCGCGCGCGAGCACGCGAGGAGGACGGCGACGGCGGCGAGAGCGATCGGCGGTCGGAGGGCCGGCACTCCCTCGTCATCGCGGGCGTGACCGACCCGTGTCAACCCTAGAACGAGACGGACACCTGCGCGCCGACGCCGACCCAGTTCTTGGGCTGCTGGTCGTCGAGCGGGATCACCCACATCACGAACGGGCCGCCGGCCACGCGCCGGCCGCGGATGTCGAGGCCGAGGGCGAGCTCCACGTCGGCGGCGCTGCGCCCGGTGCGCACGAGGCCGAGCCCGAAGCGGGCCCACGGATCGACGACGCGGTGGGGGAGGACGTGGAAGTCGAAGTACCCACCGAGGCGGAACGGTCGATCGGCCGCGGGACCACACGGCGCGCAGCGGAGGCTCGGGCCGAACGGCGCCACGTCGACGTACGCGCCGAGGCCCACGTGCGGAACCACGCGTCCGCCGACGCGGATGCCGACGAGCGCGAACGAACCCTGGTCGTTGGTGTTCCACGCGACGCGCGCCCCGAGCTCGAGGCCGTTCGGCGCCGGGGGCCCCGCGGAGGCAGCGGCCGCGACGAGGACGACTGCGAGCGCGAGGACGGAGCTGGCTCGGTGCATCCGATCGAGTGTGCCACGAACGACCCCCAGCGACCCACGCCTCGCGCATTGATCTGGCGCAACGGTTGGCGTCGCCAGCCGTCGACGACACGTGTTGAGATACGGGAGATGCGCGCGCGCCTTCGCTGCTGGCCGAGTTGCCGGTGACCATCTCGTCGAGAGCCGATCGGGTTGGCGCGTCGCGCCGACGTCGTTCGATGCTCCTCGTGGCAGGGGTCGTGGTGGCTCTGTTCGTCGTCGGCGCGGCGGTCGTGTCGAGGCAGAGGCGACCCGGGCCGCGGACGCAGCCGTCGCCGGTGAAGCCCGTCGTCGAAGAGGTGGAGGACCCACCGCCGTTCACCTCACTGGACGAGGTGTTTCGCTTCCTCGAACAGGACGCGTCGGTGCAGAAGTGCGTCTTCGGCTCCCGTGGCCGGAGCGTGATGTGGTTCGTGGTCCGCGGAGGTCAGCTGGACCTCGTCCTCGGGCTGTGCGGTGACGACTTGGCGCCGATAGAACCAGGCTGTCTGACGCGCGCGTTGGGCAAGCGGATGCGACCGGGGCTGATTCCCGAGAACAGGAAGTTCATGGTGACCGTCGCCGATCGTCGCCTCTCCGCCAGCTGGCCGCCCGTCGGCGGATGGCTCACGGCGTGTCCGAACAAGCCGACGAAGGTCATGTCCGGCTCGCCTCCCGGCGTGCCGTAGGCGTGAACTCGGTGAAGAACTGGGCGCCTCTCCGCGCCCTTCGCTCCAGCCGGACGGCGCGAGAGGGGCCGCTCCGGGAAGGCCCATTTTTGTTTTGCACGAATGTAAAACCCGGTTTGACATTCGTGCGAATTCGAAATTGCGCTGCCCCCGACCACAGCGGGCCAGGTACCCGACGGGTGAGCATCACGGCGCCCCGGTGTCACACCCACAGGACTTCTCGGCGGCGGTCTGCGACCGGTACCCTGAAGGGATGCGTCTCGCCCTCGCCGCGTGCGCGGCCCTGATCACCGCCTGCAGCGGCGGCGATCTCCAGGAGCCGTCGGCCGAAGACAGCGGGGTCGACGACGTCGCCACGCCCGACGCCGCCGCGGAGGTCACCGCGGACGCCGCCGACGGCGCCGCGATCGACGCCAAGTCCGACGGCGACGGCGAGGGAGAGACCGGCGTGAAGTGCCCGTCACCGCCGATCGCCGACTCGCTCGCCGACGAGCGCGCCGCGTGCAAGTTCGGCAAGGGCGCGAAGGTGGCCACCACGCTGGGCATCACCGCCGCCGTGCGCGCGAAGATCCCGCTGACCCACCTCGTGGTCGTCATGAACGAGAACCGCTCGTTCGACCACCTGTTCGGCACGCTCGAGACCGAGGGGCAGCCGGAGGCCGAGGGCATCCCGTCGACCTTCTCCAACAAGGACGCCGCGGGCAAGGTGGTCAAGCCGTTCCACCTCGGGAGCACGTGCCTCGAGCGCGACCCGCCGCACGGCTGGGACCCGATGCACGCCAAGTGGAACGCCGGGAAGATGGACGGGTTCGTCACCGCGTCGGACGGCTCGAGCAGCAACGGCCACTACGCGATGGGCTACTACCGCAAGGCCGATCTGCCCTTCTACAACTTCCTCGCCAACACCTGGGCCATCTCCGACCGCTACTTCGCGTCGGTCATCGGCCCCACCTGGCCCAACCGCGACTACCTCTACGCCGGCACCTCCGACGGCGTCACCAACACCTTCGAGCGCAACATCGACGTGCCGACGGTGTTCGACGCCCTCGACGCCGCGAAGGTGGACTGGGGTATCTACGGCGACGGCGGGTCGCGCGCCGGCTGCGCGGGCGTCACGCGCAACCACTACAAGATGGCCGACTTCCTCGCGCAGGCGTCGTCCGGCAAGCTGCCGCCCGTGGTGTTCCTGGACCCCACGGGCAAGCAGGACGAGCACCCGCCGAACGACGTGCAGGGCGGCGAGGCCTGGTCGCGCAAGATCTACGAGGCCGCGCGCAAGAGCCCGCTGTGGCCGGAGATGGCGGTCCTGTTCACCTACGACGAGGGCGGGGGGCTCTTCGATCACGTCCCGCCGCCGAAGGCGTGCCTCGCGAGCCCGAGCCAGGCCAAGTTCGACCGGCTCGGCTTCCGGGTGCCGCTGACGGTCGTGTCGCCGTACGCGCGGCCGCACTTCGTCTCGCACAAGACCCACGAGCACACCTCGATCCTGCGCCTGATCGAGCTCCTGCACGACCTGCCCGCGCTCACGGCGCGCGACGCCAACTCGGACGCGCTGCTCGATCTGTTCGACTTCGCGTGCCCGACGATGCTGGACGCGCCCGCGGGTCCCGCGGCCGGCGTCGCCGGCTGCCCCTGAGGGCGGTCAGTCAGAAGACGCCGGACAGCACCAGCGTGGCGCCGACGGGCGCGCCGTCCAATCCGCGGAGGGTTGCGACGGCGGGGCGTACGGGCCCTGCCTCGGACGGCGTCCGCTCCCCGGCGAGCACGAGATCGAGGACCGACGCTGCGACCATCCCGAGGGTGCCGCCGACGAACGCACCCACCGTCCCGCAGGGCAAGCCCGTGTCGCGAGGGGCGCAACCACGCTCGGACATGGCACCGACGAAGCCGCCGAGGACCGGCAGCCCGACGTGGAGGCCCAGGCTCCCGAGCGCGCGCAGCGGCTCGCCGTACGAGAGGTGCACGATCGGTCCGCCCAGCGTGCCCGCGCCGACGCCGACGATCGCCACGGTCGGCGAGCCCGTGACGCCACCAACCAGGGTCAGCACCAGACCCGAGTAGGACACGAGCCCAACGGGGAAGCGGTACGCGGGCAGGGGCGTTGGCGCCTCCTCGCCCGCGCGGGCTCGCCCGGCCACGAGCGCGACCGCGAGGCCGAGGGGGACCGCGAGGTCGCGCCGCATGCAGCCAGTGTAGCCCGACGTCACTGCGCATTCACGGGCGCCCGTGAACGTCAGTCGGTCGCAGCGTCGCTCGCGTCGCTCGCGTCGCCGTCGGCCGAGCCCGCGTCGCCGTCGGCGGGGCTCGCGCACTCCCCGGCAGGGCACTTGAGGCACAGGTGGTCGTCGAGGCGTCGCTGGATCGCCGAGGTCACCGCGCGGCTCGGGAACGAGGCCGCCGCCTCCAGCGCCCACGCGTGCGCCTCCGCTCCGCGCGTGCACGCGAGGACCTCCCCCAGCATCGACGCACGGATGGACGCCATGTCGTCGTCCGGAGGCGCGTGCGCGATCGCGTCGACCTCGCGCCACAGCTGCGCGTGCACGAAGGCTGCGCCCGCGGGCTGCCCCAGGTGGCGCATCACGATCAACGTGCCGAGCATGCGGCTGAAGTCGTCGGTGGTGACCAGGCTGTCCTCGAGCGCGGCCGCCATCGCGGGGCTGTCCGCGTCCTTCCAGCGATCGAGCTCGCGGAACACCCACGGCTGGTTCCGCGGGCAAGAGTTCATGCGATCGACGAACTGCTTCACCGTGGCCGGCTCCAGCGTCACCGCCTCGCACGGCACGGGCCGCACCACGTCTGCCGGCAGCGGCGCGGGCTCTGCCGCGGGCGACGAGCAGCCGACGAGCATCGCGAGGACGACCGCGGAACGCCCCATGGCGCCGAGTATTGCACGAGGAAGAGCAGACGCCACGAGCGCCGCGCTCGCGCCGAGTCAGGCCGCGCGGCGCCGACGACGCGCGAGCGGCAGCGCCAGCGCGAGCAGCGCCCACGCCGGCGTCGCGCTCGTCCGCACCACCTCGCAGCCGCAGCCGCCACTGTCGGTACCGGTTGGATCCGCCGGCAGCCCGTCGTCCGCGCCCGCGTCGCCGACCGTCGACCCGTCCGGCGTCGCGCCGCTGTCGGCGATCGCAGCATCCGTCCCACCGTCGGTGCTGGGCACGCCGGTGTCCGTCGGCGTCCCCGTGTCCGGCACCCCCGCGTCCGTGCCCGGCACCACGCCGTACTCGAACGCGCCGAGGTCGAGCTTGCCGCCGACGATCGCGCGCCCCTCGGTGCCCGCCCGGTGGACGTACTGCGCGACCGGCGTCAGGGCGAACGCGTCCGCCGAGCCCGGATCGACGCCCTTGTCGATCGCCGGCGAGCCCACCTTCAGGTGGTAGTCGTACCCCGCGCGGTTCACGAACAGCGGGTCCACGCCGCTCAGGTTGTCCGCGCTCAGCGTGCCGGTGCTCGAGATCGTGCCGGGGCCGAAGAACAGGTTGTTCCTGGCGGTCAGCACGCCGCCGCCGGCGACGTTGATGAACGTGCCCTTGCTCGCGTCGTTCACGAACGTGTTGTTCACGACGAAGAGGCGCTTGTCCGCCTTCTTCACGCCCTCCTCGCCCCAGGTGAGCAGCGTGAAGTTCCCGGGGGAGGGGCCCTTCTGCACCATGTTGCCCACCACGATGCCGAGCCCGCCGTCGGGGAGGTCGATGGCGTAGCTGTCGTGCCCGGCCTCGCCGGAGAAGCGGTTGTAGAGGATGACCGCCTCGTCGGCGCGCGACTTGAGCAGGTGCCCGTCGGTCGCGATGTCGTGCGAGTAGTTGTAGCGGAAGACGAGCTTGCCGCCGGCTTGCCCGACGTAGAGGTTGTGCGCGCAGCCGCCGCAGGTGCACGCGGGGCCGAGGCCGTTCTTCGAGAACTCGGTGTACTCGATGGTCATCGTGCCGGCGCCGCCGAGGATGCCGTTCTGGTTGTCGTGGATGAAGCAGGAGCGCACCGTGAGGTCCTTGCCCTCCACGCGGATGCCCGCGCCGTTGGCGCCGTTGCCGCAGGTGATGTGCGCGCCGGTGAGCTCGAGGTTCTCGAGGGTCACGCCGTCCGCCGTCACCACGTAGATGCCCTTGTAGCCCGACGGGTGATCGGTGCCCGAGAGGTCGATCTTGGGGCGACCGCCCACGCCTTTGACCGTGAGGCCCGCGACCGAGATCGGGCACGTGTCGGTGTAGGTGCCGGCCTGCACCTCCACCACGTCGCCCGGCTTGGCGACGGCGATGGCGTCGCACGGCTTGCCGTACGCCTTGCCGGGGCCCACCTGGAGCGTGGCCGCGGAGGCGGTGCCCGTGAAGGCGAGGGCGAAGAGGATGGTGAGCGACGCACGACGCATGGGACCTCCGGGCGGCGACGAGCGCTGCCGTCCCAGGCTACCCGATCTCCTCCGCCGTCGGCCGCTCGGATAGGCGCTCGGCCTCAGCCGGGGGGCGCCGTCTTCCAGGGATCGGGGCCTGGATCGCGGCCCGCCGCCGCCTCGAGGAGGCGCGCGGTGAAGTGCGGCCAGCCGATGGCGTGCTTCGCGGCCTCGGAGGGCACGAGGCCGCTGTGGGTCAGCTCCACGTGGGTGACGTGGCCGCGGGCTTCGAACGTCACCCGCAGCGCCGTCGCGCCGGGCGGCATGGCTGCATTGCCCGCCTCGCCCCAGGCGATCTCGAGGAGGTGCGGGCGCTCGATGCGAACGAAGTGCCCGCGGATCAGCACCCCGTTGATGTCGACCGAGAAGAGCCCGCCGTCCACGGCTTCGAGGCGGGCGAAGTCACCCATCCAGCGCACCAGCAGCTCCGGCTGGACGAAGTAGTCGAAGACGCGCTCGGGCGAGGCTTCGACGTCGATGCTCGTCCGGAACGTCTCGCTCATGGCTTGCCCTCGACCTCCCGCTTGAGGGCCGCGAGCTTGCCGTCCCAGAACGACGCGACGAACGCTGCGACCGGCGCGAAGCCGTCCGGCTTGACCGAGTAGAGCGCCCTCGTGCCCTCGCGACGCGCCTCGACGAGACCCGCCTTGCTCAGCACGGCGAGGTGCTGCGACGCGGCCTGCTGCGTGACGTCGACCGCGCTGGCGATCTCACCGACCGCGCGCGGCCCTCCGCGGAGGAGCCGCATGATCTCGACGCGCCTCGGCTCACCGAGCGCCTTGAACGCGAGGGCGGCGTGCTGCTCCGAACGGTTCACAAGTAGCGGCTTGTGTAACACACCGCGCGCTGGTAGACCACAAGCAATCACTTGTGGAGGAGCGCATGACGACCATCCATCACGAAGTCCTGGCGACGTGCCCACCGGAGCGCGTCTGGGCGTTGCTCGCCGATCTCGAGGCGGTGCAGCGGTACAACCCGGGGGTGCGCCACGCGGCCGTCGAAGGCGCACCCCGCGCGGGCGTCGGCGCCCGGCGCGCGTGCGAGCTGCACCCGAGCGGTCGCGTCGTCGAGCGCGTGACGCACTGGGAGGAGGGCCGCGCCGTGGGGCTCGAGCTCGACGAGCACGCGTGGCCGGTCGAGTTCATGCGCTGGGTGACGCGCGTCGAGCCCCATGCCGCGGGCACGCGCATCACCCAGGCCCTCGAGTACCAGGTCAAGTTCGGCCCGCTCGGCTGGCTCCTCGACCGGCTGGTGATGAAGCGGAAGCTGACCGCGTCCCTGGACGAGGTCTTCGCCTCGCTCGTCCGTCACGCGGAGGGCTCCGCCGTCGCCCCGCCCGCCGAGGGGGGCTGAGTCGTGTCGTACGACGAAGCGCTCGCCGAGAGGGTGCGCCGCGCGCTCGCGGGGATCGACGGACTCACCGAGAAGAAGATGTTCGGGGGCGTGGCGTTCCTGGTCGAAGGTGCCATGTGCATCGGTGTCCACGAGCGCGACCTCATCGTCCGCTGCGAGAAGGCGGAGACCGACGCCTTGCTCGCCCAGCAGGGGGTTCGCCCGTTCGACCTCTCGGGGGCTCGCCCCATGAAGGGCTGGCTCCTGGTCGGACCCGAGGCCACGGCCACGGCAGCCGGCTTGAAGCCGTGGGTGGACGCCGCCCGCGGCCGGGCGCTGCAACCGCGGAAGCCCGGGAAGAAGGCCGCGAGCGGCGGATCCGGGAGCTCCCGGCTCCTTCGAGCGATCGCTCCAACGCTTGATGTCGGAAGCAACCGTGCCGGAGGCCGACGCTCGATGACCACCCCCGAAGAACTCTTCTGGCAACTCGCAGCGGACCTCCAGCGCGAGGACCCGCGCGTCCGCGAGGGCACCCTCATGAACGGGCGCTGCCTGCGCGTCGGCAAGGAGTTCCTCGCCCTCTTGGACTACAAGGGCTCCGGCCTCGTCGTGAAGCTGCCGGCGGAGCGCGTCGCGGCGCTGATCGAGGGCGGGGTCGGCAGGCCGTTCGGTCCCGCCGGCAAGGTCTTCGCGGAGTGGCTCTCGGTGCCCGAGCCGGACCGGCAGCGCTGGTGGACGCTTCTGAGGGAAGGGGTCGCGTTCGTGGGTCGCTGAGTGCGGAGGTGGCGTCGCGTGGCGCTGCGCCGGGACTCCCACTAGCCTCGCGACGATGGAGACCGGCCTCGCGATCGTCGGCGACGCGCGCGGTCGCTTCAACCGGCGCTTCGCCGTCCAGCTCGCCGACGGCGCGCTCGTCGAGTCGGTGCTCTACCGGGACGACACGCTCTGCGTCAGCTGCCAGGTGGGGTGCGCCGTCCGCTGCCCGTTCTGCGCGTCCGGCGCCAACGGCCTCGGTCGCTCGCTGACCGGAGACGAGATCCTCGGCCAGCTCGCCGCGGTGGAGGCGCTGCTCGAGCGCGAGGGGGCGCCGCGCCTGCACGGCGTCACGCTCAGCGGGATCGGCGAGCCGCTCCACGCCCACGACGCCGCGCGCGCGTTCGTCGCGGAGGTCGGCCGGCGGGGGCTCCGCGCGACGCTCACGACCTCGGGCGGGCCCCTCGCGCGCCTGCGCACGTGGCGCGGCGCCGCGCCCCACCAGGGCCGCCCGGTGGCGGGGCACCCCGGCACCGCCGCGGGCCGCGCGCGCCGCGGGCCCCAGGGCCCCCCCCACCCGAGCCGCGGCGC
>JAEUKC010000372.1:0-6284 GCA_016794445.1 Myxococcales bacterium | reverse complement strand
GGTGCCGTGGCCGAAGGTGCAGCCGCGACGCTGGCGCTGCTGCTCGCGCTCGCGGAGGGCTTCGACGCCACGGCGCTGGTGGAGGGTGTGCTCGAGGCGGCGGGGTCGGGCCTCGCGGGCGCGGGTGCCTTCGACTTGCAGCCCAGGGCGAGCCCGATGGCGAGCACGACGAGCGGTCTCATGCGACGGCCTCCTCCGGCGTCTCGTCCTCGTCGAGTCGCTCGCGCAGCTGCATCAGCTCGGCGCCGAAGCTGTCGCCGTGGGCGCGGAGGTAGTCGTCGACCGACACGCCCGCGTGCCCGAGCAGGAGCCCCAGCCCCTCCTCGAACCCCCGGACGAGTCGCTGCTCGCGGAGGTGCGCGTCTGCGAGATCGGCGTCGACGTCGTAGAGGCGGGCCGCGCACTGCCGGGCGTCGAGGAGGCCCTGCAGCACGTGCAGTGGCGACGGGGACCGGGCCGGGCGCGGCGAGAGCGCGTAGTGGGTGCCGAGCGCGTCGAGCGCGTCCCGCAGCCGCCCACCGAAGGCCAGAACCTCCTCCGCAGTCTTCGGCCGTGGGGCAGAGGGGACGTAGAGCTCGCCGAGCCTGCGCAGTACGAGGAGTGCTGCCCGGAGGGGATCGAGATCGTTGTTCGGGACGAGCGAGGGGCGGACGTGCTGGGTGCACGGTTCGGCCCGCACCTCGAAGCGGAGGCGGCCGATGCGGAAGGCTTCGGGACCCGGGACGAGACGACGTGGCTCGTCGACCCGGAGGCGTTCGTCGCCAACGAAGGTACCGTTGCGACTGCCCACGTCCACGAGCTCGAGCCCCATTCCGTCGGGTGCGACCTGCAGCCGGGCATGGAAGCGCGAGGCGTCGCTCGCATCGACCAGACAGTCGTTCAGGTCATGGCGACCGATCCGGACGGGAAACCGGTGGAAGGTCTCCTCGTGTCGGGAGCGCGAGCGCGGATCGTGGATGGCGATCTGGACGGCGAGCGACATAGGGCCCGTCAGAGCACGCGATGTGCCATGGCTCTGGCTCCGGGAATTCGCGTGGTCCGCCGTCCAGCCACAGCCTCGTGCACCACGAAGCGGCGTGCGAGGTGCAACAGGCATGGTGCACACGGGAGAGGTGGCTCACTTGACGAGGAAGACGTCCACCGAGGTGCCGGTGGTTCCACTGGCACCGATCGGCGCCCCCTTGCCTCCCGGTCCGCCAGCGCCGGGCGTGCCGAGCTTGATGGTCGTGGTCGACCGCGTGGGCTCGGTGCCGACGACGAGCAGCCCGATCGAAGGCCCTCCACCACCGCCGCCGCCGGAGCCACCTGCACCGCCGCTGCCTCCTGGTCCACCAGCGCACCCGGGCTGATCTGCGTCCAGTGGATCCGCAACCAGTCCGGTGGCCTTGCCCCCGAGCCGCCCCGGTCCGGGCAGTCCACCGCCACCGCCATCGCCACCCACCCCTCCCTTGCCGCCGCTGGCGGTCTCGAGCGAGCAGCTGGTGAGAGAGACGCTCGAGCGGATGGACAGCAGCGCGATGCTCGCGCCACCGCCACCACCAGGGGTGGCCCCCTTGCCTGCGAGGCCGCCCCCGCCACCACCGCCACCGGCGCCACCGCTGTACTTGGTCCCGGTGGTCGACTGATCGTAGTAGCCCGCGCCACCACCACCACCACCGCCGCCCGCGGTGCCGTCACCACCACCCGTTCCCTGGTTGGTCGCGACGTACGTGTCACCGACCACCGCGCCGAACGACGCGCCCCCCGTCCCGTGGGTTCCTGGAGAGCCGTTCGTGCCGGAGTTGCCGCTCGTGCAGGCCGCGTTGAATCGACCCGCGCCTCCTCCCTTGCCTGCGGTTCCGCTTACCGTTGCAGCGTCGGAGCCTGGCTTCGGCTCTGCCCCGCAGCTGGGCGCCCCACCATCACCGCCGCGCTGCGCTCCGGTGCCGCCGCCCGTGCCACCCACCGGCTTGGTTCCGCAGGCGCTCGAGTCACCGCCCGCTGTCGCGACGAGCCCCGCTGCACCGGTGGCGCCTGGCGTGCCGCTGGTCCCATCGTTGCCATCGCCAGCAACGAGCGTCACGCGCGTGAGCTCCACCACGGCGTCGACGGCCATCATCGCGACCGCGCTGGTACCCGCTCCGACGGGAGCGGTGCCCTTGACGTCGAAGTCCTGGACCCGCGTGGGCTTCGAGGTCTTCTTCGCAACGAGCGCGGGGCCGACGGCTTCGATCTGGCTTCGACCCGAGAGAGCGATGCCTCCACCCTTGCAGTCGACGCCTCCGTAGAGGTGCACGCCGTCGAGCAGCGTAACGACCTCGGTGAACTTCTCCGCACAGGCGAAGACGTTCTTGCCCGCCGACTGCGCGACGCCGAGTGCCTTGCCTATGGTCTTGAACGGACGAAAGCGGGTGCCATCGGCAGGAGCGTCGTCGCTACCCGTCGAAGCCGACACGAAGATGCCGACATCCCTTTGCAAGACGCACGGGTCCTCGCTCGGGCTCTTCGTCGTGTCGCACGGACGGCCCGTGTCGAGGGGCTCAGTGTCGACCGCAGCGTCCGCCTCAGCCGCGACGTCTTGCGGGCCAGAGTCGGTGGGCGGCGTGCCGGTGTCCGGGTCGACTGGCAGTTCGCCTGGAGGTGGCGAGCACCCCTGGAGAAGTGCTGCGAGCACGAACCAGCAGGTGCGCATCACTTGACCTCGTAGGTCTCGCCCGCCTTGCCCGCTGTTGCCGCGGCCGCTCCGGCACCTGCAGCACCTGGATCGCCACCCGTCCCGACCTTCGAGTCGCCGGCGATTCGCTTGGGCGCAGTGCCCTTGAACACGATGACAATCGAGGGCCCGCCACCGCCACCACCGCTGGCGCCACCCTTGCCACCGTCGCCACCAGAACCTCCGGGGCAACCCCCGAGGTCGTTGATGCCCTCGCCGGAGCGGCCCGACGAGGCACCACCCTCCCCACCGTTCGCGCCGGGCGCACCGGCGGTCGGATTGGAGCCGCTCCCTCCCTTGCCGCCCTTCGCCGAGGACAACGAGCACTTGTCGAGGGTCACGTCCGAATCGAACGACAGGAGAGCGAAGCTGCCACCGCCGCCCTTGCCGGCAACGGAACCGCCCCCACCACCACCGCCACTGCCTCCGCCTCCGCCGGCGCCCCCCGAGTAGATGGAACCCGGGTCGGCGACGACGAGCGTGCTGTAGTAGCCCGCGCCACCACCGCCGCCGGCGGTGCCAGCCGTGCCGTTCCCACCATTGGTTCCATCTGCCGGCGTGTAGCTCGCTCCGAAGGTGCCGATCTCCGCGCCGCCCTTCCCAGCCGTGCCATCGACGCCCGACTTGCCCGCGTTGCCCGTGTTGCACGGGATCACACTGCTCGACGCAGGGGTGCCGCCGATACCGAACGAGCCCGTCGCGTTGGTGGCGTTCGTTCCGCCAGCCGGCTCGCGATCATCGCCCTTGAATGGCCCGCAGCCGGCCTCGCCACCATCGCCCCCCTTGTTGGGCGCCGTGCCGCCCCCCTTGCCCGTGACCGGGTGGGGGAGGCACGGGATCGACTTGCCGCCATTCGTGCCCTTCACACCCGGCGTGCCGAGGGTGCCGAACGAGCCATCGGCACCCTTGGCGCCGTCCCCAGCCTGCAGGGTCACGTTGGTGAGCACTACACCCTTGGAGTTCCGGGCAATCATAGCGATGGAGTTGACGTCCGTCGCCGTTCCGCTGGGGGCCATGGCGAAGACGTTGGCGACCCGGACTCCCTTGGTCGTGCCGTCGACCGTGAGAACCGGCGAGCTCGCCGGCTTGAGCGTGGTCTGCCCCGCCAGGCCCACCGCACCACCCGCGCAGTCGACGCCCCCGAAAAGATCGACCCCGTCGACGAGGGTGACGTTCTCGGCGAACTCCTCGGCGCAGGCATAGACCCGGAGCGACTTGCTCTTGCCGAGCTCCAGCGCCTTCTTGATCGTCTTGACTGGCTTGGTCTTCGTGCCCGGGTTCGCGTCGTCCCCGCTCTTGCTCGAGACGAACACGCCGAGGTCGTCGCGAAGCACGCACGTGTCTTCGAGCGGCGTCTTCGTGGTGTCGCACGGCTTCGTGTCTCCGGTGTCGACGCTGCTGTCCGTGGCGTCTGCACCATCGGCCGGCAGCGCGTCACCGCCGTCCGCCGAGGTGTCGTCGGTCGCGCCGTCGGTCCCGGTGTCCTCCTCCGACGGAGTGCTCGTTCCACTGCAGGCGGCCGACATCACGAGGAGCGCCAGCGCGGGGACAAAGAATCGCTTCATGAAGACCTCGGGTAAGGCTGAGTATCGCAGATCAACGACCGACAGCGGGAATCATGGCGCACAGGCGACGCTCGCGCCCTTCAGGGAGAACGTGTCCCTGCACGCCCCGAGTCCGAGCGCGGCGCAAGCGATCAGGCGCTTCTTGCCGCCCAGGCAATACTGGACCGACCCGCCGGAGCAGGACGGAGCATCCGTATCCGCGCAGTCGGCGGCCAGGGGCACGCAACGCTTCGTGATGTCGCACTGCGCGCCGAGGACGGCGCAGTCGACCGCCGCCGCTCGACCGAACCGGCAGTACTTCGCGACCGAGCCGTCGCAGGTGACGGTGTCGCCCGAGCAGGTGGCCGCCTCGTCGCCCGTGCAACCGCTCGTGCCGGCGTCGCCCGCGGCGCTGCAGATGCCACCGAGCTTCGCGCAGTCCGACCCCTTGTCGAGCGAGCCATCGCACGCCACGAGCCGAGTGCCGGAGCACGCCGGCGAGGTGGTCGGGCAGTCGCTGCTCGCGACGCAGGCCGCGTTGGTGGGGCTCAGGGTCGCGCACGTGCGACCATCGAGCGCGCAGGGTTCGACCCCCACGTTGGTCGCGGAGCTGCAGGTGACGACGCTGCCGCCGACGCAGATCTTCGCCGTCCCGGAGCCGACCGCCGCGCACGCCGTCGGCGCCGTGGCCGCCGAGACACAGTCGGAGATCGCCGCGCAGGTCTTCGCGTCCTTCAGGCACGCGAAGCCCGACCACCCGAGCGGGTGTCCGCTCCGGTCGGCAGCGGTGGCAAGGAACGCCTGGATGCAGCTGCGGAGATCGAGCGCACCGACGCCCTGGCTGCAGGCACTCCAGCGGGCGCAGGTGGCCTCGGCGAGCGCGATCGGATCCGTCGGCCCCGTGTCCTTGGGCGTGTCGGTCGGGGTCTCGGTGACCACGTCCGCGACGCTGTCGGTGGCCACCTCGCCACCAGCGTCGGTCTCGAGCGGGAGCGGGTCGTCGATGGCGAGGATCTGGCGACAGCCCACCGTGGCGAACGCGACGAGGCAGAGCGCGTGGGAGGTTCTCACTGGAAGGTCCCCGCCAGCATGATGCCCCCGGGGACGAGGCCGACCTGCGCCGTCGTCGAGCGCGACTTCAGGATGGCCCACGTCGCCCCCGCGGCGAGCACGACGCCCCCGCCGACGAAGAACACCGTCGAGAGGTTGGCGCGGTGGATCGCGTCGTTCCGCAGATCGACACCCCGCGGCGTGCAGCGATTGTCGGAGCGGCACTCGGTGCTCGAGTCGTGGAGCGTGCTCTGGGCCGCGAGCCCGAAGTAGCCGCCGACGCCGACGATCGCCACGCCGAGCCCCATCACCACCAGCGGCGCGACGTAGCTCGGCCCCTCCTTCGTGGGTGGCAGAGGCGGCGAGGGTGGCGGCGTCGCGCTGGGCACGGTGGAGGCGACCGTCGGCGCGGTGCTCGAGGTTGTGGGCGCCGGCTTGGCGGTCTCGAGGTCGAGCCTCGGCACCGTGACGGTCTTCTTCTCCGCGGTCTCGCCGACCTGCACGGTGAGCTCGTACGTCTTGCGACCCGGCGCCTTCGCGACCAGCTGGTGCGGGCCGGGATCGACCGGGAGCGGGCTACCCCAGACTCCCTCCTCCAGCACCTTGTCGTCCCACTGCACGACGAGCCCCGGGATCTTCCCGTCGGCGGCGACGACGACGGAGACCCGCGTCATCCTGGCCTCGGTCTCCGCGATGCCCTTCTTGCTCGCTTCGATGCGGTCGTTGCGCTTGGCCTTCTCGGCGCGCGCGAGCGACTCCTTGAAGAGGCCCCAGGCCGTCGCGTGCCTGTTGAGGCCCTGGTAGCAGAGGGCGAGCCGCAGCACGACGCCGTCGGCGCTCGGATCGGCCTTGCGGCTGGCCTCGAGCTTGGGGCAGGCCTCGGCGTACTTGCCCGCCTCCATGAGCTTCTTGCCCTCGTCGAACAGGCTGACCGCCATGGCCTTGTCCTCGGCCTGCGCGCTCGGGAGCGCCGGCACCACGAGGGCCGCGAGGATCAG
>JAEUKC010000354.1:0-7421 GCA_016794445.1 Myxococcales bacterium | reverse complement strand
GCCGCGAGGTAGTTCACCACGCCGCGGCCGATCTTGGTCCACTCCGGGTAGAACGCGGCCACCGCGGCCACGTCGACGTTGTAGACCTGCTTCACGAACTGATCGAGCTCGTCGATCGCCTCCTTGATGGCGAGCAGGCGCTCGACCGAGAGGACCGACTGGCTGTCGAGCGCGACGGCGTTGGCCACGCCGCCGACGGCGACGTTCTGGATGTGCGGGGTCTTGCTGCCGAGGATGCTGACGATCTTGTTCGCCTTGCGCTGCACCTCGAGCGCCTGCAGGTAGTGGGTCACCGCGAGGAGGTTCACCTCGGGCGGGAGCTTCATCGCCGCGTGGCCCCAGTAGCCGTTGGCGAAGATGCCGAGCTGCCCGCTGCCGACCAGCTTGGTGAGCCGCTCCTTGGTCGCGGCCATCACGTGTTTGCCGTTGAGCGGCCAGTCCGAGATGCTCTCGGCGAGGGTGGCGGTGGCGACCGGGTCGGCCTTGAGGGCCGAGGTCACGTCGACCCAGTCGAGCGCCGACAGGTGGTAGAAGTGCACGATCTCGTCGTGGATCGCGTGCGCCGCGATCATCATGTTGCGGATGTACTGCGCGTTCTTCGGGATCGGCATCTGGAGCGCGTTCTCGACGGCGCGCACCGAGGCGATCGCGTGCACGGTGGTGCACACGCCGCAGAACCGCTGGGTGATGGCCCAGGCGTCGCGCGGGTCGCGGCCGAGCAGGATCTGCTCGACCCCGCGCCACATGGTGCCGGAGGCCCACGCCGAGGTGACCTTGCCCGCCTTCTCGTCCACCTCGCAGTCGATGCGGAGGTGGCCTTCGATGCGGGTGATGGGGTCGATCGTGATGCGCTTCGACATTGTTCAATCCTCGACGCGACCGCTGAGGGCCGGGGTGGGGGCGCCCTTGGGGAGGACGGGCAGGACGCGGATGGCGACGATGATGGCCAGGATCTCGAAGGCGATGAGGCCGACGGTGACGGCGATCTCGCCGACCGACGGGAAGTAGTGCCACCCCGCGCCCGTCTCGTAGGCGATGAGGTAGCCGCCGAAGCGGTAGAAGATGCCCGCGAGGGCCATGGAGCAGGCGGCCAGGAACAGGCGCTTGCGCGAGCGGCGCGCCTTCTCACCGAGGAGCAGGAGGATGGGCAGCGCGAAGAGCACGTTCTCGAGCCAGAACCAGCCCGCGATGAGCCCCGGCTTGAACGCGAGCGGGAGCACCTTGCGGTAGGCGAGGTCGGCGAAGCGCAGCACGAGGAACACGCCCATGAGCCACACGCCGATGGCCATCAGCTTGCCGAGCAGCTCGCGCTCGAGCGGTCGCTTGAAGGCGAGCGCCGAGAGCGTGCCCTCGAAGACCACTGCCGCGAGGCCCATGCCGATGCACGAGGTCAGATAGAGGAGGGGTAGTGCCGTGGTCTGGTAGAGAGGGTGCACCTGCGGGCCGAGCACGATGAGGAGCGAGCCGAGCGACGACTGGTGCATCATCGGCAGGAGCACGCCGATGCCGACGAAGAAGAACAGCGCCTTGTTCAGGACGGTGAGCGGCTTGCGCCACCCGAGCTTCTCGAGCACCACCGGCAGGAACTCGATGATGAGGACCATGGTGTAGGTGCCGATGCAGAGGGCCACCTCGAACAGGACCGAGTTCACCTGCGCGTACTTCGGCCAGAACATGTGCCACATCTCCCAGTAGCGTCCGATGTCGAACACCACGGAGAACGCGGCCTGCACGTAGCCGAACATGGCGGCGAGGATCGCCGGGCGGACGATGGGGTGGTACTCGCCGCGGTTGAGGATGTAGGTGATGAACGCGACCGAGAACCCGCCGGCGGCGAGCGCGGAGCCGACGACCACGTCGTAGGCGATCCAGAGGCCCCACGGGTAGCCGTCGTTGAGGTTGGTGACCGCCCCGAGCCCGCGGACGAACCGCATGGTGAGGACAGCCAGCATGATGATGACGAGCACCGCGAGCGAGGCGGTGAAGCCGTTCCAGATCTTGCCGCCGACCGGGGCCGGATCGTCGTGGTGGGAGGTGGTGGCGCTCACGACGCACCTCCCTCGTCGCCGGGCTTGGCCTCGGGCTTGGCTTCGGGCTTGCGCATGTGGCGGTAGGCCAGCGCGACGAGCCCGCCGAGGAACACGAAGGGCGCGACCAGGCCGCGGTAGACCATGTGCTGGAGCGTCTCCGACGTACGGGCGGGGGAGATGTCGGGCAGCGGCGGCTTGTTGAGCAGGTCGAACGGCACGCCGGAGAGGTGGAGCACCTGGGTGCCACCGATCTCCTTCTCGCCGTAGACGTGGTCGACGTAGCGCTTGGAGATGCCGACGTACTCGTCGGTGCCGCCGATCTTGCCGCGGGGGTAGACGGTCTTCTCGCCGGGCTTGAGGGCCTTGCGGCGGGCGACCTCCTGCTTGAGCTCCCTGGTCTTCCCGAACAGGGTGGCGCCGGTCGGGCAGACCTCCGCGCAGGCCGCGTACTTGCCGTCGGCGTAGCGCTGCTGACAGAGCTGACACTTGGAGATCTTGGGGAACGGCGTGTCGTAGGTGAAGCGGGGCACCCCGAAGGGACACGCCTCGACGCAGTAGCGGCAGCCGATGCACGCATCGACGCTGTAGTGGACGATCCCGTTGACCAGGTCCTTGGTCATCGCCGAGACGGGGCACGCCGAGACGCACGACGGGTCCACGCAGTGCATGCACGAGACCTTGGTGAAGGCGTAGCCGTCCTTCACCTCGTCCTTGTGGAGGCCGCTGCCCTCCCGGTAGCACTTGATGACGTTCAGGGTCTTGCCCGAGATGTCGAGCGGGGCCTCCCAGTAGTTGCCCGCCTCGAGCTCCGTACGGTCGGCGGGCATCTTGTTGACGTCCTTGCACGCCGAGATGCACGCGCGACAGCCGATGCAGAGCGTGCCGTCGAACAGGAGGCCGAGGGCCTCGTCGGGCATCGGCTTGGCCTCGCGCGCTTCGGCCTCGCCCTCGGCGGTGATCACCGCCGCGACGCTCGCCGTCGCCACCGTGCCTCTGAGCATCTCGCGCCGGGTGAGCATGGTGTTCTCCTTCCTCACTCGGGCTTGGCGGCGGCGGGATTTGCTTTCTCGCTCTCGGACCGTCCCTGTCCGGTCCTCCGCTCCGGGTTCTTCTCGGCGGCCTCTTCGGCGGCGTCTCTCGCCCCGAGGTTCTGCGCCACCTTGGCGCCGATGCCGATGGCGACGCCGGCGACCGCGGCGACCGCGGCGGCCGACGCGGCGGTGGCCCCCTTGCCCTGCGACTCGGCCGGGCGCGCGAACTGGGTCGGCGGGGTGACCGTGAGGAGCTCGGCGAGGGCGTGGATCGGCTTCTCGAACCCGATGCCCTTCTCGGTGCACCCGATGCACGGGTGGCCGGTGCCGACGGGCCAGGTGCCGGTGCCCGCGTCGCCGAACAGGATCTGCGGGCAGTTGGCGTAGGTCTCCGGGCCCTTGCACCCGAGCTTGTAGAGGCACCACCCCTGGCGGTGCCCGTCGTCGCCGAACTGGATGGCGAAGCGGCCCGCGTCGAAGTGGGCGCGGCGCTCGCAGTTCTCGTGGATGAGGCGACCGTAGGCGAACTTGGGCCGGCCCTTGGCGTCGAGGTCGGGCAGCTTCCCGAAGGTGAGGAAGTGCACGACGGTGGAGAGGAAGTTGTAGGGGTTGGGCGGACACCCCGGGATGGTGAGCACCGCCTTGCCGAGGATCTCGTGCAGCGCGCTCGCGCCGGTGGGGTTCGGCGTGGTCGAGGGCATGCCTCCCCACGACGAGCAGCTGCCGATGGCGATCACCGCGGCCGCGTCGGCGGCGGCCTCCTTCACGAGGTCGATCGCCGTGCGCCCGCCGATCTTGCAGTAGATCCCGTTCTCCTTGGTGGGGATCGCGCCCTCCACCACCAGGATGTACTTGCCCTTGTTGGCGGCCATCGCGGCCTTGCGCGCGTCCTCGGCCTGGTGGCCGGCCGCAGCCATCAGGGTCTCGTGGTAGTCGAGCGAGATCAGCTCGAGGATCAGCTTCTCGAGCGTCGGGTGCTCGGCCCGCAGGAGGCTCTCGGTACACCCCGTACACTCCTGGAACTGGAGCCAGATGACCGAAGGTCGCTTCGCCGTCATCATCGCGTTGGCGACGGTGGCCTGCGCGGACTTCGGCAGACCCATCGCGGCGGTGAGGCCGGCGACGATCTTGAAGAAGTCTCTGCGCTCGAGCCCGAAGCGCGGCTCGACAGATGGATCGTCGCACGGGGCACGCGGGAGCGAGCGAGCTGCCATGGTTGTGCGCAAGCAATCCCGTGGCCACACGTGACAGCTGCATGACACGGGCCATTTCCGTCATGGCTCCGAGGTGGTTGCCGCGACGCAGCACGAATCGCGAGCGCGCGCGCCGCAAACGCTGCAGCAGATCGCAAGGGTGCCAGCAATGACAAACCTCAGCTACGGATGAGGTGCTAGCGGTTCAGTCGGTGTTCTCGTCTTTCTCAATGGCCGGTAGGCTTCCCACGGCCACTCCAGCGCCCAGTTTCGAGCAAACTGCGGGCCGAGGCGTCGTTGCGACGCGCCAAGAGTGACGTTTGTTGGTGTGTTGCGTGTGATTCATTGTGGTCATGAGTCGGCGGAACACACCGTTTGCTCGGGTCGCAGGCGACGGCTCAGCCATGCCGTCCCGAAGACGCTGCCGAAGAGGATGACGAAGCCCGCAGTGAGCGTGACGACGCCCCACGCGAGCGCGGTGGTGGGGACGGGCAAGGTGTGAGAGACGACGAGCCCGTGCACGACGAGGCTGGTGGTGCCGGCGATCACCAGGCGCGCGCCCCGCAGGGAGAGGATGACGGTGCCGAGGACGAGGGCGAGGTCCAGGGACAGGAGGTGGTGGGGGAAGTCGGACCCGAAGACGGGCGCGCTCCAGAAGACCAAGTAGAACGAGAAGAGCGCGCCGGTCAGGAGTCGCAGCCGCTCGTCCGTCGCGACCCGCTCGAGGAGCACGACGAAGGTCGGTCGCACGGTCGGCCCTTCGGCGGGGGGCTCCCGCCGGTACGGCCCAGCCTCCGCCGCGCCCTCGCCGACGGCCTCGACCTCGACGACGCTGCGCACCCTGGAGAACGCTCGGATGGCGAAGGTGCACGCCGCGAAGAGCGCGACGACGGGCAGGCGCGACGAGAAGGCGACGGTCACGAGGAGGCCCCCGACGACGACGAGCCAGACACGCAGCTCGCTCCGCTGGCGGGCGAGGTACAGCGTGACGAAGGCGAGCGCCACGGGGACGGGATCGACGCGGCTCTGGCTCGACCAGAAGACGACGTGCAGCGCGAGCATCACGCCCCAGAGCGCGAAGGTTGCGACGACGACCCGACGGAGGACGGTCTGCCCCCAGGCGTCGAGGGGGCGGCGGCTCTCGACGGTCTCGGCGAGCGTCCGCGGCAGGGCCACGCCGAGCGCGACGAGCAGGAAGGCGACGGCGAGGCCGCGTTCCTCCGCGTGGAGTTGGGTGAACGGCAGCAGCGTGAGCGCCGCGGCACCGGTGAGGGCGGTCACGCGGGTGCGGAGCGAGAGGCGCAGCCCGAAGAGGCGCGCGAGCACGCGCAGCTTGACGCCGAAGAGCCCGAGCCACGCGAGCGCCCACGGCAGCCCCCGTGCGCCGAACACCCCGCAGGTCTCGGTGTGGAGGGTGAGGTCTCCCTGGTAGAGGATGGCGATCAAGGCGAGCAGCACCGCGGGCCGCGTGAGGCCGCGCCGCAGGAGGATCGCGATGCCGCCGAAGAGCGCGCCCGCGTAGAGCTCGGCGAGGATCGCGACGCCGAGCGGTCCGCGCAGGTTGCCTTCTCCGGCCACGCCCTGGGAGACGAGGTTGAGGCCCACGAGCACGAGCGCGGCGCTCACGAGGTAGAGCGGGTTGTAGACGACGAACCACCGGTGGAGGAGGCGTCGCAGGGCGTCGGGGTCGCGGACCGGGGTGGAGGGCATGGGCGCGCCTCAGCAACGCGTGTGCCCTGCGTGGTTTGTCGCGTGTCGGCGCGGCGTCGCGACAGGTTGGCAGACGCGAGATGGGGCCGCGCGCAGAAGTGACAGCGGCAGGGGCGGCGAGCGCCGAGGCATGCGATAGCTTCGGCCCATGAGCCAGGTGCGGATGCACGAGCCGATGGACGCCGCGACCTTGCCCGCGATCATCGAGATGGTCGAGCACCTCTCGACCCACGACCCCGAGCGCGAGCTCTTCGGCGCTCGCGAGCACGCGTACCACTTGCGCGCTCCCCTCTCGGCCAAGCGCCTGCGCGCCCTCGAGACCAAGACGGGCGTGGAGCTTCCCGACGACTATCGCGCGTTCCTGCAACACGCTGGCGACGGCGGCGCGGGTCCGCACCACGGACTGCTGCCGCTCGACGTCCCGTGCCAGCGCGCCTTCCTCGCCGGCGAGTTTGCGTTCACCGAGGCCGCCCCCGACGAGCCAGAAGGGGACGCACAGGGCAGCGGGACGGTGGTGCTCGCGGACATGGGCTGCGGCTACTGCAGCCTGCTCGTGGTTCGCGGCCCCGCGCGAGGCCAGGTCTGGGCCGACCTCCGTGGTGGGGGCGGGGGCCTCGTCCCCACGCACGCGTCGTTCAAGGACTGGTACGCCGAGTGGCTGCAGGCGACGAGCGAGGGCCTGGAGCTCGAGCCCCCGTTGCCGCACGAGCGGTGCGGTCTACCGAACGCCATCGAGGCCTGGCTCGCGCGGTGGGCCCAGCGAGAGGCGCCGAAGCGCAAGCGGACCAAGTTCACGGCCGCCGATCGGCGCGCGGCGCTCGGTACGATCGGAGACGGTGCGATCGCCTTTCGGTCCTCCACGACCGACCGCTTCTTCGACGAGGACGACCCGATCCGGATGTGCGTCCGCTGTCATCGGATGGCCTCGGAGCTCGTCGCCGAGGGCGCGCTCGAGTGGCGCATGTTCACGCCGGGTGGGCCGTGCCGCGCGGAGCGCGAAGCCGGGGGTGGGCAACGAGGACGGCGATGACCCACGAAGTGATTCTCGCCGACGACGCTACTCTGCTGGAGCACGCAGGTTGCGTCGTCGTGGATCTGGCGGCCTCGTGCCCAGGGCGACTGGCGCTCGCACTGTCGTTGCTGACCGAGACGCTGGTCGATGGGCTCACGTTGCGGACCGCGACCGGATCCGTGGTGCTTCGGCTCTCGAGATCAAACCGAGATCGCGAGGTGGTCGTGCACCGGCACGAGCACCGAGGATGGATCGTGAGTCTCGGCCGGGTCGAGCTCGAGCGGTGGCTGACCTTCTTCCTGAAGTAGCCGCTGCATGAACCGGCGTTCTCGACGGCGGCCACTGGGAGCCGCATCTTGGTGTTCGTGCCCGAGTCGCTTCAATCAGCCCGACGCGCCCTGCTGTTCCGCGGCCGGCGCCGGCACGGAGATGTGCCCGACGGGCA
>JAEUKC010000336.1:0-6772 GCA_016794445.1 Myxococcales bacterium | reverse complement strand
AGGTCATTCGTAGTCAGGACCTGGGTCCATGCCCGTTGCACGCTTCACCAGGTCCCGACCATAGACCAGTGCCGCCACGCGTACCTCCACCTCCCTCGGCGAGAGGTTGGGGTGCTCGCGATGGATCCGGGCAGCGGAGAGGGCCCTGGCGGCCAGGTTGAGGTCGAAGATCCGGGCGGCCTTCTGCTGCGGCGTCATCTGGCGATAGAGCTGCAGCATGCGCTCCTCGATCTCGGGCCGGGTGTCGCGTGCACCTAGGGACACGTTGCGAGAGTAGCTCAGTCTGGTGGCCTCGTCGCGCGATGCGGTCCAGCTTCTCGGCCTCGGGCGAACGTTCCCGATAGGGGTTCACGAGCCCGAGGCGATCGCGAAGTGCGAGGGGCCGGTGCTCGGGCGGCCCGTGGAGAGGAGACGGCCCCGCGTGTGGAGCTCGGCCCACAGCGATTCGGTCGCGAGGCGCCGAGGCATGTCCCAGGCTCCGATCGCGAGCGCCTGATCGATGGCGAAGCGCTGCAACGTCGCGTGGTCGCGCGGATCGCAGGCGCGCACCGTCTCGAGCAAGGTGCGAAGCCGCACGACCGTGTCGCTCCGGACCTCCACGCCGATCCGATGGACCGCGTCGACCAGCGCGCGCGTCTCGGGCGAGGGGAAGAACCGCTCGTGGAGCTGCCGCGCGAAGGAGAGACTGATGAGTCGATTGAGCAGGCTGTCGATGGCCAGGGCCCGCTCGTGGAAGCTGACGCGGAGGACGCGGAACATGATCTCTGCGCGCTCGTCGCGCATGCGGTAGCCGTAGCTGCGAAAGTCGCCTTGCAGGCGCCCCTCGGCCTCGAGCCGGGCGCGGAGGGCGGTGCCCGAGTAGACCTCGGTGCGGCAGACGTTCCAGGGGAGGTCCGGGTTACGCTCTGCCATGTCGAGCGTCGTCTCGACGTCGTCGAGCGAGCAGTCCGGGTCGAAGAGCATGAAGTTGAACGAGGGCACGATGCCGGCCTGACGGCAGCTGTCGATGGCCGACTCGTTGTGCAACGGCAGATGGGTGCGGCCGAGGTAGCGGAGCCGCTGGGCAGAGGCGTTCTCGATGCCGAGGAACATGTGGATCGCGCCCATCGCGTGGGCCGCGCGGGCGACGGCAGGCGTGATCGTCTCCGGCCGGCCCTTGATCCAGTAGACCGCGTCGGTGACGCCTCGCGCACGCGCAGCCTTGCCGATGCGCTCCATGCGGGCGATCGCTGCCTGCTCGCCGGGGAGGACGAAGAGATCGTCCTGCACGAAGATCACGCGGGCGCCGCGCTCGTGGTACGCGTAGGCGATCTCCTCGGCGACGGCCTCGGGGGCGCGCAGTCGATAGGACTTCTTCTGCTCCGCCGTGTAGGCGGCGATGCTGCAGTAGCTGCACTCACCCACGCAGCCCCGCGCGGTGATCAGGAAGTCGACCACCATCCCCCCGACCACGTACGGCTCGGGGCTCCGGCGCGGCCACGGCAGCGCGTCGAGGTCGGTCGTGGGACGGCGCACGGGTCCCTTGGTGATCGTCGAGCCGTCGCGCCACACGACCCCGGCGAGGTCGCGCACGGGCTCGCCGCGCGACAGCTTGTCGAGCATCTCGACCAGCGTCTCTTCGCCGTCGTGGCGGACGACCGTGTCGAGCTCGGGGAGCAGCGCGAGCAGCTCCTCGTAGCAGAAGGTGCCGACGTGACCGCCGCAGGTGACGTGCCCGCGATAGCCCCGCTGCCGGAGCGTCCGGACGAGGAGCACGTAGTCGTCGACGTTGTTCTGGAACGCGATGCCGAGGCCCACGAGGTCGGGCGCTCCGGCCAGGATCTGCTCGACCGCGGCGTCGAGGTCGGCGCGGTAGGCGTAGGCCACGAGCGCGACTTCGTGGCCCTCCTTTCGCGCGTACGACGCGAGGTACCCGAGGGCCAGGTTCTCCTGCTGGATCGGCCCGACGAGGACGGCCTTCACGCGCGCACCCGGGCGTGGAGGAAGTTCTCGACGACGGCGCCCGCGTCGTTCCACAAGGCAACCTGACCGAACGAGTCGCCCGGCGGAGGCGCCCAGAACACGAGGTCGTCGGCGAGGCGCCGCAGGACCCCGCCCGAGACGTGCCACTCGTACCGGGCCTGCTCGCCGGCGTCGTTCTCGGCGAAGAGCAGCACGCCGTTCGAGGCCCGTGCGATCTCGACGACCCGCACCTGGAGCACGCGCCCGAGCGGCAGCTCGTCACCCTGGTTGTCGGACACGATGGGGCTCGGCGCCATCTCGGCGATGACGCGACACTCGACGCACGCGTCGCCCGAGCTCCTCCAGATGACGCCGTCGCCGTCGAGGCAGCGGTCGACGTACGTGGTCGACTCGACCGCGCGCGTGCCCGCCTCGCAGGCGAGGCTGAAGCTGACGGTGAACTGCAGATCGGCGGACCACGACTCGGTGTAGTAGCCGGGAAGCGGCTTGGGCCAGGTGATGTCGAAGCGAAACCCGTCGCTGATCGCTTTGACGTTGGTGATCGCCGCCCCCTCGAGATACGAGCGTATCGTCGTCACCGTGACGACGGGCGTCCCGACGACCGACAGCCCCGGCGTGATGGCCACGACGCCGACCGCGGAGCCCGGCCCGGCGCTGGTGAGGCTGACACGCGCTGCGGCACTACTCTCGACCGGCGTGGCGCTCACCGCGCAGATCAGCCCCGGATCGGCGGGGGTGCCCGGGGCTGGGAGGGAGACCATCTTGATCGCGCGTTCCCCGTAGCGACAGGGGTCGGTGCTCACGTCGCTGGCCGTGTCGCCGACGCCAAGATCGAATTCGACCTCCCCGGTGGCGCTGTCGGCCGTGCTGTCGACCGTGACGCAGTCGGCGTCGACCGTCGTCGTGGTCGTGGCGCCGCACCCGGGCAGGAGCGCGACGCCGACGAGCGCGGGGAGTCCGGAGCGGAGCGTGACGAAGGAGAGCCGCAGGCTGCGCATCCTGGGAAGGTACTCTGGCCGTCGTGGGGCGGCAGGCGTCCCGAACTCTGCTCGAGCGCAGATCGCTGGTGCTCACAGTGCGCTGACGAACACCCCGGCCGCCGGACCGCTGGAGACGGCGTACGCGATGTGGCTTCCGTCCGACGTCAGTCACGACGCTCGGCCGGCGCGGTCTCTGCGACCTTCCCGCAGGCGAGCAAGCCAGTGAAGACGACGCCCGCGAATGCCAGCCTCCGCATGGCATCCGTATGCACCGCCTCTTGGTGGATGCTTCTACACTCTTCCGGGCTCCACGAGGACGACCGCGCCCACGCGGAGGCTGCGCTCGAGGTCGTCGCAGGCGCCCCCGCGACGTCGGCGCGGGCGCTGACCGAAGAGGAGCTCGATCGCGAACTCCGGGCATTGTTCGACGCGCTCGAGCCTTCGCTCGAGGTCTGCGAGGGCGACGTCGAACGCGAACGCGCGGTGCTGCGTCGCACGTTCGATCGCTACTGCGAAGCGCGGGCGGCGGCGGGGGACGTGATCCCCGACGCCTACTTCGGCCACGAGCTGATCGACTGGCGACCGAAGAACGCTGCGGCCCGCGAGCGGTGGTGGTCGCTCGTGCAGGAGGTGCAGGAGCGCTGAGACTCGCTCGGCAGCTAGCCATATCGGCCACCACTCGACCCGACTTTCTGCAGTATCCAGGCTGGGCGTTGCGCTTGCGCAAGGTACCATCCACAGATGCTCTTTTCCCGATGGACCTCTGTGCTCGTGGGCGTGGTGATGGTCGGCTGCGGAGGCTCGGACGACCCGCCTGCCACGACGGACACGGGGGTCGACACCGGCGTCGACAGCGCTACCGACACCCTGGCCGACACGGGCACCGATACGATCGTGGACACCGGTGCCGAGGTCGAGACGGGGCCGAGCTGCGCAACCGCGCTCGCGCCGACCGACACCGTCCTCGAGGTCGACAAGTCGTACAAGGGCGGCGCGTCGAACGGCACGAAGGCGTGCCCGTTCGTCACCGTGACGGCCGCGCTCGTGGCCCGCAAGTCGGTCATCACCAAGATCCACGTGAAGGGCGATCCGACGAGCCCGTTCGTCTACGACGAGGCGTCGTCGCTCGATCTGCCGGCCGACCTCGCGCTCGAGGGAGATGGCCCGGACGCCACGGTCATCAAGGGCGTCGGCACCTGCCTCACGACGACCTGCGCGATCCTCGTGAAGGGCGCCGGCACCCTGAAGGGTCTGCGCGTGGAGAGCACGACCGGCAACGCGATCGTGGCCCAGAGCTTCGGCGGACGGGTCACGATCACCAACGTCGTCGCGGCGAACTCGGGGCTCGCGGGCATCCTCGTCACCGCCGACGTGGCGCTCGGTCCCAACGCCAAGGCGACGGGCAACAAGGGAGCCGGGGTTCACTCGACCGGCACCGGCCCCTCGGGCCTGCTGGTCACGGGCGACGGCAACGAGTTCTCGAGCAACGGCACGCACGGGATCCTGGTGGTGGGCGACGCGCCGTTGTCCATCGAAGGGGCCACGGTCGCCGACAAGAACACGCAGAACGGCGTCTCGCTCGAGGGCACCGCCGTCGTCGGACCGACAACACGCCACGGCATCAACAAGCTGTCGGCGAAGGGCAACGGGCGCGCGGGTGTCTCGATCCTCAACGGGCAGAAGGTGTTGATCAACCAGTCGGTGCTCAATGGCAACGCCATGGGTCTCTACTACGACTTCGCGGGCAAGCCGGTCGGCAACCTCGACATCGGCCAGGCGCCGCTGCTCGCCGGCGACGTGTTCGGGGGAGCGACCTCGAACAACACCGCCGCGGGGGTGTTCCTCTGCAACACGCCTGGCCTCGTCGTCGCGGGCGGCAACAAGTGGTCCAAGTGCGCCCCGTCGTCGGCGACGCTGACGAGCTGCACCGCGACGGTGAGCACCTACAGTGACGTCGTGCTGGCCGGCACCGGCGGTGGGTCGGTCAACGCGCCGGACTGCGGGGTCGGTCCGTGAGCCGAACGCAGCGGGTTGGGCCCGTCACGGCACCGCGCAGGCCGCGCCGTGCTCCGAGTAGGTGATCTCCGCCGCGAGCCACTCGTCGACGTCGAGGACGATCGGCTCGCCCGCCTTGGCGCCGTCGTCGAGAGGGACGTACCACTGCACCACGGGCGGGGGCGCGCCTCCGCCCGGCGGACAGCCGCAGGAGCGATGGTGCTCGGTCGTGGTCTTCTTCGGCCGCAGCTGGAGGACGTGGAGGACATTCGCCGCGTCACGGACCACCCACGGAGGGCGGCTTTCCTCCTGTCCGGTCCCGACGACCAGCACCGGGCGCTTCTCGTCGACCGTGCCCGAAGGGTTCGTGACGAGACTGCCGTGGTACCCCGCGCGGACGGGGACGAGCGCGAAGTTCTTGGCGGCGACGGCCTGACGGAGGGTCGCGTCGTTGGCCTCGCGAATCCGGGTGTGGAAGGTGCCGTCGCGGGTGCAGCAGCCTTGGAGGAGGAGAAGGGCGGAGAAGAGCAGGCTGCTGTGGTGCATCGGTGCGTTGGGTCGAACGGCGGGGCAGGCTCGAGCTTACAGTCGACGACCGGTCAGAATTGTTGCTCGCAGACGGTGGTGCGGTAGCAGCATAGAACACGCTTGTTCTTCTTCGATTGTTCGCCGCTGAAGCCGGCGTGGAGCTGCACCTTGTGCCAGGTGGCCTCGCACGCGGCGTACGGCGCTGCGGCCGCGACCTTTGGCCCACTCGACGGCGGCGGGAGGCAGTGGACGGCGTGGTAGCAGTCACCCGATGCGCCCTTGAAGTCCTCGAAGGAGTACTCGGCATCGGGCTCGGAGTCGGGCTGGGCGGCAGGGGGCGGCGTGGCCGCCACCGGCGTGGGCGAAGGCCCAGAGCCAGGAACGAGCTCGAGCGTCTTGGCCTCCGTCTTGGCCTCCGTGGTGGATGGGGTGGGTGGAGGCAGCGGTGGCGGGGGTGTGGCGCAGCCCGAGAGCGAGACCAGCAGCAGGCCCAGCACGCGGGTCGTGGCCATCGATGCCCAGCTTACCCGGGCCGGCGCCCGGGAGCATTCGGCTCGAACATCTGGGGACGACTCAGTTGCGGACGCAGGCGTTCTGCATCGTCGCCTGGGTGCGCACGAACGCGCCGTTGGTGCACTTGCCATCCACGTAGAGGAGGTCGTCGCACGACTTGGTGAGCTCGGCGAAGGCCTCCGCCGCGGTCACGCCGGTGGCGGTCTTGTCCTTCCACTTCACCGAGCTGTTGCCATTGCTCTCGCAGTGGTAGCTGGTCAGACAGTAGGCGGCGCACGACCACGCCGGCGGCGCAGGGGCCTTTTCGAGCTTCTCCAGTCGGGCGGCCAGCTTGTCGACGTCAGCCCGCAGCGCCTCGACCTCCTTCTTCAGCTCGGTCGTCGTCGGTGAGGTCGACGAGGGCGGCGGCGAGGCCGGGCTCGGAGGGGGCTGGGCAGCGCATCCCGAGACGGCGGCGAACAGGACGGCCTGGATCAGACGGCGCGACGGGCGACGTGGGAGCATCGCGGGTGAGTCGGGACCGCCACCCGTCCGTTTCGAACCGGTCCTGATCTTCAGCTCGCCACGACGGCGGATCGCGCGGCCTCCACCAGTGGTCGCACGAAGCACCCCTCCGCGTGGTCGTTCACGAGCCCCATCGCCTGCATGAACGCGTACATCGTCGTCGGTCCGACGAACGTCCATCCGCGGCGCTTGAGGTCCTTCGAGAGCGCGATCGACTCCTTGCTCGTCGTCATCTCGCAGAGCACCTCCTTGGTGAGCAGCTCGGGCCGACTCGCCGGGGGCGGCTCGAA
>JAEUKC010000307.1:0-10552 GCA_016794445.1 Myxococcales bacterium | reverse complement strand
GGCCGCGTGATCCGGCCGTTCTTCCCGATCGAGACCTGGGCCAACTCGAGCGACTGCCCGTTCCCCTCCGGGGGCAAGGCCGACAACCTGGCCAAGCACCTCGCGGCGGGCATCGACACCTACTTCATGTACGTCGGCGGCAGCGGCGACGGCTGCAGCTACGACACGATGAAGATCATCAACGAGGTCGCGCCGAAGCGCAGCGACTTCTGGCCGTTCGTCGCGGACGGCTTCCTGGGCTCGAGCGGGTGGGACAAGGCGATCACCGACTCGAGCCGCGTCGCCGGGTTCCTGCTCGGCGACGAGGTCGACGGGACGGTCTACCCGGACGGCAAGTCGAAGGCGGCCACCGACATGGCCGTCTCGGCCAAGCTGTGGGCCGCGTATCCCGAGGTGCCGACGTACATCGGCTCGAAGACCAACCGCAACGTCGGCGCGTTCGCGGGCGCGACCGACATCCAGGGCTCGGACTTCTACGTCGCCGCGTGTGCGCCGCACATCACGCAGTTCGGCACGCACCCGCCGATCGACGCCGCGTACGACTACCTGAAGAACACGCGCGACAACCACATGCCGCTGCCCACCTGGCTGTACGGCCAGGGGCTCTCGCCGGCGTGGAACAAGAAGGCGCTGATCACGGGGGCCGAGGTGGTCTCGCAGCCCGACCCGCAGGAGATCCTGGTGCAGGGGTTCAGCGTGATGGCGGCCGGGGCCAAGGGCTTCATGTGGTTCCAGACCAACATGAAGGAGGCCGAGCGGGTGCCGGCGCGGTGGGACGCCATCTCCTACGTGAGCTGGACCACGCGGGGCGTGCGCGAGGTCCTGCGGAGCGGCGACCTGATCGGCGGCGTCAAGACCACGGGCTCGGCGCTCGTGGACGCGATCCGGGCGAAGGAGGGCGTGGTGGTCCCGGTGATCTCCACCAAGACGAGCAGCGGGCCGACGGACCTCGGCTGCCAGACCGCGCTCGGCGGCGTCGGCGCGATCCCGCACTGGCAGATGGCCCCGCAGACCCTGGACGTCTCGGTCACGGTGCCCGCCGACCTCGCGGTCGCCGAGGTGCTCGAGGTGACGGACAAGACCGTGAAGGTGTTGGCGGGGGTCAAGGTCACGGGGCGCACCCTGACCATCCCCGGGGTCGCGCTCGACAACGGCACGCCGGCGCGCGTGTTCGTGCTCGCGAGCAGCAAGGACCTCTCCGCGAAGATCGCGGCGCAGCTCAAGAAGTGAACCCTACGCCTTGGCCGCGCGCTCGTCGCGGGTGGCCTCGAGCTGCAGGAGCATCAGTCGATCTTTCGGTCGTGAGAGCTTCCGCTTCACCTCGATCAGTCGATCGAGGGACAAGACGAGCGGCCGCACTGGACCGAGGTCGACGACCTCGGCGAAGGGCAGCAGCGCCGCGTAGTCGGTGTCCTCCTCGATCGTCGCGAGCACGTCGAGCACCCCGAGGCGGGTCGAGAGCAGCTTGTGCCCGGACGAGCGCAGGTGGGAGTCGTTCGGCCGCAGCTTGCGGGCGTCGGTACGGAAGACCGCGTCGAGGTCGACGAGAGCGGCCGCGAGCGGGGCGAGGTTGTCCTCGCTGCGGTCGTAGACGATGTCGATGTCGAGCGTGGTGATGGGCACGCCCTGGAGCACGGCGGCCGCGCCTCCGACGACGATGAACCGCACGTCGTGGGCGGCGAGTACGCCGAACAGCTCAACGGGACGGATCACGGCGCGCCTCGACGAGCTCGGCCAGCTGCATCGCGTCGTCGAGGATCGCGAGCCGCTCGACGGGGGTGAGGGTCAAGAACCAGCGGATGAGGGAGCGGTCGACGCCGTTCTCGTCGTAGACGTCCTCGTCGCTCGCGGGCCTCGCTTCGATCGTCACGGCTCGCCGAGTATAGCGCGCGGTTCGCCCTCCCGAGTCGTGCTTGCTACCTTCGCCGCATGCGCAAAGGTCCGCTGCTCGCGCTGCTGCTCGTGACAGCGTGCAAGTCCAAGGAGCCGCCGGCCGAGGAGCCGCCGCCAGCGAAGGCGAAGGCCAAGGCGACTGCGTCGACGGCGCCTTCCGTCGAGCCGGCACCGAAGGCGACCACGGCGCGCATCGTCGCCAGACGAGACAAGATCGACACGTGGCACCTCGTGCCCGTGGAGGGAGAACCGGTGCCGCTCGGCTTCGACAAGAAGGGCAGCGCCACCTATGTCTTCACGCTCGCGGGCAGGCTCGCGCTCGTGAAGTTCCAGGCCGACGGGGAGAGCGCGCCGTCCCTGTTCCTGGCCTCGATCAAGGGCGACGCGCTCTACCTCGGCCCGGTGGTCGAGCGGGACATGACGGACACGTTCGTGACCGCGACCTCGCGCGACGGCCGCACGGTGCTGCTGAGCCGGAGTCGCAAGGGCGTGTCGGCCGCGGCCGCCGAAGAGACGGTGTGGATCACCAAGCTCGGCGTCACGGGCCCCGTGGTGCGGTGGACCGGTCGCTCGTCGTCCGGGGGCACGGTGTCGCCCGACGGCACGCGCGCGCTCTTCAGCGGCGTGCCGAGCACCTGCACCGCCGCGTGGGTGGGCAACTGCCCGTTCCACACGTTCAAGGTGGACCTCACGACGAAGGCGCCGGTCGTGGAGCCGTTCGAGACCCCGAAGGTCGGCGCCGCGTACCAGCCGCGCTTCCACCCGACGGACCCCGAGACCGTCTACCTCCAGAGCACGGTGACGGTGGCCGAGGGGTGCACCGACGTGAACCACTGCCGACACGACCTCGTCGCGCGCAGCTTCACGAAGAGCGAGCCGGCGCGGCTCGTGCGCAAGAACGCCTACGGCATCGCGTTCTCGCCGAGCGGCGCCGTGTGGACGTTCCTCTCGCTCGAGGGCTCGGCGTGCACGTCGTTGCCCTGTCAGGCCGCGGCGCTCTACGTGGGCAAGGAGACGGACCTCCCCCGCGAGCCAGTCGGCGCGGACGTGGCGGTGTTCGGCGTGCGCTCGCTGTCACCCGACGAGCTCACGTTCGGGTACCGCGGCACGGAGGGTGGCCCGAGCGGCACCACGGGCCTCGTGATCCGCAGCGTGTCGGGGAAGAAGCTCCGCTTCCTCGACGGGTACACGCCGTTCGGGTGGCTGTAGCGCAGAAGGCTGGTCGCGCCGTCCTCGTCGTGGTCGGTGCTTCGTCGGCCAGTTGCGTTGGCACGAAGAGAGCGTGGCAGAGGAGCGGCGCTGCGCCGTACGCAACTCCTCCGCTCCTCGTGCCGACCCCCGGCATGCGCCCGCTCCTCCTCGCCGTCCCCCTGCTCGCCTGCTCCCCCGCGCCGCTCGAGTCGCGCGCCGAGCCCACCGCCATCCTCGCGCCCCTGCGCATCGCCGCCTCGAGCGACGGCGGGCTCGCCTTCGTCGATCTGACGAGCGGCGCCGTCCTCGCGCACCGCGAATCCGGCCCGCTCGAAGACCTGGTCGTCGACCCGTTCCGCAAGCAGATCCTCGCGTTCGAGACCATCCCCCGCGAAGAGGGTGGCTACGTCGTCCATCACCCCCTCGATCCGACGGCCCCCGCGCGCCGCTGGTTCGTCGACGGCGCCGCGCGCCTGGCCGCGGTCCCCGCGGGCACCCTCGTCTTCGAGCGCTCCTACGGCGAACGCTGGCGCCTCGTCGGCGATCGGCCCACCTCCTCGCTGCCCTTGCCGCTCCCGCGGAGCCCGTTCGTCGAGGGCACGCGAGTGCTGGGCCTCACCGAAGACGGTGTGCTCCGCACCGCGGAGACCGTCCCCTTCGCGGTCACCGACGAGCGTCCGCTGCTGCTGACGCACCGCACCGCACGCGTCGCCCGGACCTCGAGCGGCCTCTGCGCCCTCGACCTCGAGAACGGTGTGCTCGTGCTCCGAACGCTGGAGGCCACCGCGACGCCTCTCGCGATCCGCGCCGGTGCGATCGTCGATCTCACTCCCTACGAAGGAGGTCTCGCGGCGCTCGTGGATCAGCCCCTCCAGCTCGTGGTCGTGCGCGGCACCGTGGCGCACGCGCTCCCGCTGCCCGGGCATCCCTGCGGCGAGGAGCACCCGGGCTGCCACGCGCTCGTCGCCGCGCCGCCACGCGTCGCGATCGGCACGCGGGATCGCGTCCACGTGGTGCGCATGTCGGCGGATCTGCGCCTCGACCTGGAGAACACGCTGGAGGGTGTGCACGGACCGATCGCCGGGCCGCTGCCCTGAGCTACCCTGTCCGGATGCGCAACGCTTTCTTCGGGTGCTCGATCGCTTTCGTCCTCGGACTCGTCGGCTGCACCGGTGAAGAAGGAACGACCTTGCCCGAGGACTCGGGCGCGCCGACCGACAGCGGTGGCACCGACTCGACCCTCGACACCTCGACCGACGGCGGCGGCGACTCCACGAGCGACGCGACCGACAGCGGCACGCCCGTCGACACGGGCACGCCGAGCGACACCACCCCGGGCGACGCGACCGACGGCGGCGTCGCCTGCGCGCCCACCCCTGCGCCCGCCATCACCAAGACCGGCGCCGCCAACAAGATCCTCCTCAAGGGCACGGTCGTCACGCCCGACACCTTCTTCGTCGGCGAGGTGCTCGTCGAGGGCGACACCATCACCTGCGCCGCCGCCTCGTGCGCGGCCTCCGCGGGCGCGGCCACCGCCACCGTCGTCGACACCAACGGCATCATCTTCCCGGGACTCATCGACACCCACAACCACATCCTGTTCGACATCTTCGACGAGACCGACTGGGCCCCCACCAAGGCCTACGGCAACCACGACCAGTGGACCGCCGAGCCCAGGTACTCGGCGATGGTCGACGCGAAGCAGTACCTGAACGGCGAGGGATCCACGGCCGATTTCGGCTGCGAGATGAACAAGTTCGGCGAGCTGAAGGGGGTCGTTGCTGGCACCACCTCGATCGCGGGCGCGGCCAACTCGGCGAACCGCGCGTGCTACGGCTCGCTCGCCCGCACCATCGACCAGTCGCCCAACGACCTCGGCGCCGACAAGGTGCAGATGGCCACGCTGTTCCCGACCAAGTCGGCCGCCGACGGCGTGTGCGGCAACTTCGCCGACGGCTCCACCGACGCCTACCTGATCCACATCGCCGAGGGTGTCGACACGACCGCGCTGAACGAGTTCGCCAAGCTCGGATCGATCACCACCACCGCCAACTGCCTCTACGGCTCCAAGACCACCATCGTCCACGGCACCGCGCTGACCGCCACCCAGTTCGATATCATGGCCGGCGTCGGCATGAAGCTCACGTGGTCGCCGCGCTCCAACGTGTTCCTCTACGGCGCCGGCACCGACCTCACCAAGACCACCAACGTGCCCCTCGCCCTCTCCAAGGGCATCAACGTGGCCCTCTCGCCCGACTGGTCGATGGGCGGGAGCCAGAACCTGCTCGACGAGCTGCGCTTCGCCGACAAGGTCGACAACACCGTCTGGGGCGACAAGCTCACGCCGAAGATGCTGGTCGAGATGGTCACGACGAGGGCCGCCAAGAACCTCGGCCTCGACGCGACGCTCGGGTCGATCGCCGCCGGCAAGAAAGCCGACCTCATGATCATCGGCGGCGACGCGAGCAAGCCCTACGACGCGCTCCTCGCCGCGACCCCGCGCGAGGTCCGCCTCGTGATGGTGGGCGGCGTGCCGCTCTACGGCGACGTGGCGATCAAGGCGCTCGGCCCCGCGACGCCCGGCTGCGAGACCATCGACGTGTGCTGCGCCTCCAAGTTCGTGTGCGTCGCCGAGGCGGGCGGCACGAGCACCAACAAGTTCGGGCAGACCTACGCCGAGATCAAGTCCAGCCTCGAGGGCGCGCTCACGGCGTACGACGCGCTCGCCCTCACGAGCTACAAGTTCGCGCCGCTCACGCCGCTCGTGCGTTGCCCTTGAACGGTCTCACCGCACCCGCGCCACGCGGCCCGGCCGCGCGCCGGTGAGCTTGCCGTCCTCGCAGATGCTCTGTCCCGCGACGAACGTGGCGCGGTAGCCGATCGCGTCCTGCATCAGGCGCTTGCCGCCGGCGGGCAGGTCGTGGACGAGGCGCGGCCGCGTGAGGCGCAGGTGGTCGAAGTCGATCACGTTGAGGTCGGCGCGCTGGCCGACCGCGAGCCGGCCGCGATCGCGGAGGCCGATGAAGTCGCTGGTGTCGGCCGAGAGCATCTGGATCACGCGCTCGAGCGGGATGCGCCCACGCGCGCGGTCTCGCGCCCAGTGGGTCATCATGAACGTGGAGAAGCTCGCGTCGCAGACCGTGCCCACGTGCGCCCCGCCGTCGGAGAGCCCCGGCAGGGCCAGCGGGTGGGTCAGCATCGTGTGCACGTTGTCGAGGCTGAACTCGGTGTAGTTGAAGATCGGGAAGTAGAGCAGCTCGTGCCCTTCGCTCTCGAGGAGGGCGTCGTAGACCGCCTCGAGCGCGGGCACGTGCCGCTGCTGCGCCTCGCCGTAGATCGAGTCCTCGATGGCGGGCTCGTAGCGCGGGTTCTCTCCGAGCCGGAACAGCCGCATCGCGACCACGTCGATGCGGCCGAGCAGCTTGTCGGCGAGCGGCGGGATCGGCGAGCCGTCGCCGGCCACCGCGTCCGTCTTCTCGGCGAGGATGCGCGCCTTGAACGCCGGATCGCGCATCTGCGCGACCCGCTCGGCGAGCGGCAGGTGCGCGATGGCCTTGTAGCTCGGGAACCCGATGAACGGATGGAACGTGGCCTCGAGCCCGAGCATCACGCCGATGCCGCGCGCGCCGACCTGGACGCGCACCTTCATGCCCCGCTCGACCGCCGCCTCGGCGCGGGTGAGGATGCGCTTCCACTGCTGGGGGGCCATGTCGCGCTGCGAGAGCGAGATGGAGAGCGCGTGCCCGGGCGCGCCCTCGGCCATGGCCTCGAGCACGTCGAACTCGGGGTCGAAGCGGTCCTCGCCCGCGTCCATGTCGAAGTCGGAGACCGCCTGCAACACGCCGTGCGAGAGGCCGTCGAAGGCCCGGGCGATCCCGACGAGCTCGCGCGTGCCGGCCTCGGCCGCCGGCGTCCACTCGCCGTGCTTGCTGCGGTGGTTGTCGCTGCGGCCCGTGGAGAAGCCCGCCGCGCCGGCCTCGAGCGCCTCGCGGGTGAGGCGGCGCATCGTCTCGATGTCGGCGTCGGTCGCGGGCTCGCCGGCCACGGCGCGCTCGCCCATCACGTAGACCCGCAGCGGGTCGTGGGTCACCTGCGTGACCACGTCGATCGCGTGCGGGAACGCGTCGATCGCGGCCATGTACTCGGGGAAGGTCTCCCAGCGCCACTGCAGGCCCTCGGCGAGCGCGGAGCCGGGGATGTCCTCGACCCCCTCCATCAGCTCGATCAGACGCTCGCGGTCCTTCACGCGCACCGGCGCGAAGCCCACGCCGCAGTTGCCGATCACCGCGGTGGTGACGCCGTGGATGGACGAGGGCATCAGGTCGGGATCCCAGGAGACCTGCCCGTCGTAGTGGGTGTGCAGGTCGGTGAACCCCGGCGTGACGATCGCGCCGGTCGCGTCGACCGTGCGGGTCGCGTTGCCACGCACCTCGCCGACGGCGACGATGCGCCCGTCCTTCACGGCGAGATCGCCCTTCATGGGGGCCGAGCCCGTGCCGTCGACGAGGGTTCCACCACGCACGAGGAGGTCGAAGTCGGTCATCACCCGCCATCCTAACCGGCTTTCGCGCCCGCGTGCCCCACCCCTCGCACCGAGGGGTCGTGCTAGGAATCGTGGATGCGCGAGACGGTGTGGGTCAGCTGGTCGAGATCGACCACGGCACCGCTGGAAGCGACCCGCTCGGTTCACCGGAAGACGACCCATGCCTGACGCAGCCCCCAAGACCTCCGCCTCCGTGTCGGTGACCGCCCAGCCCAAGGAGCCGTCGTTCGTGATGACGCCTCCCTCGGTGCTGCAGCCGCAGCCCAAGGCCGCCACTGCCGTCCCTGCCCCCACCGCAACCGTCGTGACCCCGCCCACCGAGACCGTGGAGCGGCCGATGCCACGCACGCTCGCGCGCGGTCGCTACGAGGCCAAGCCTGCCACCATCTGGATCGTGGTCGCGCTCGGGGTCGTGTTCGCGCTGCTGTTCGTGCTCGGCCGGATCCGCTCGGCGCGCCGTGAGAAGGAGCGCCGCCTCGCCGCCCTGACCGACGCCGTGAAGCGCGCCCCGACTGCGCGCGCCTAGACGTGCTAACGCGCCGCGGCGCATGAGCGACCCGACGACGACCACCCCCCCTGCCCCGGGCAGCAACGTGCAGCGCAACCTGCGGCGCGTCATCGTCGTCATGCTGGTCGCCGTCGCGGTGTACTTCGCGTTCGCCGTGGTCTCGGGTCTGCGCGAGCTCGGTGGGCGCCTGGCCGGCTTCGCCTGGTGGACCTTCGGCGCCGCCCTCGCCCTCGCCTTCGGCAACTACGTGCTGCGCTTCTTCAAGTGGCAGTACTACCTGCGCATCCTCGACATCCGCGGCGTCAAGACCTCCGACTCGTTCCTCACGTTCCTCTCCGGCTTCGTGCTGTCGGTCACCCCGGGCAAGGTCGGCGAGGTGTTCAAGTCGCTGGTTCTGTTCGAGACCTACGGCGTGCCGGCCGCGCGCTCGGCGCCCATCGTCATCGCCGAGCGCCTCACCGATCTCATCGGCGTCATCGTGCTCATCGCCGTGGGCAGCACGCGCTTCCAGGGCGGGCTCCTGTGGGCCGGCGCGGGCAGCGCCCTCGTCGCCAGCATCCTCGTCTTCGTCGCCTCGCGCACCCTCTCCACCTGGGCCATCGGCCTGGTGGAGCTGCTGCCCGGGCCGGGCAAGAAGCTCGGCCCCAAGCTGCGCGAGGCCTACGAGAGCCTGCACGCGCTCACGCGCCCCTCGCACCTCGTGCTGCCCACGTTCCTCTCGGTGGCGGCGTGGTTCCTCGAGTGCCTCGCGCTGTGGGTGATCCTCCACGGCTTCGGCAAGGGCACCTCGCCGCTCGCGGCGTCGTTCTTCTACGCGACGTCCACCCTGGCGGGCGCGCTCATCCCCGTGCCCGGCGGCCTCGGCGTCACCGAGACCGTGATGCAGACCCTGATGCGCCAGCTCGGCGACGTCGACAAGGCGGGCGCCACCGGCGCCATGTTGCTCGTGCGCTTCGCGACGCTGTGGTTCGCCGTCCTCGTCGGCTTCGGCGCCCTCAGCATCCTGCGCCGCCGCTACCCGAAGCTCCTCGCCTGAGGAGCCCGGGGGGCGAGGACGGCGTCACTTCACCGTCAGCTTCACTTCACCGTCAGCGTCGCGGTGCCCGTGACGGCGCCGCGCGTCGCGGTGACCGTGACCGTGCCCGCCGCGAAGCCGTAGGCGACGCCCTTGGTGTCCGCCGCGGTGCTCACGTCGGCGAGCGCCGTGTTGCTCGACGACCAGCCGACGTAGTCCGCGATGTCGAGGGTGCTGCCGTCGCTGAAGGTGCCGGTCGCGACGAGCTGCTGGCTGCCGCCCACGGCGACCGTCGGCGCGGCCGGTCCGACGGCGATCGAGACCAGCGTGGCCGAGGTGACCGTGACCTCGTTGGTGCCTACGACCCCCGCGTACTGCGCTGAGATCGTGGCCTTGCCGGCGGCCACGGGCGTCACGCGCCCCCGGTTCCCGATCGCGTCCGACACGACGGCGACCGAGGCGTTCGAGGTGGTCCAGGTGGACTGCCCCGTGACGTTGAGCGTGAAGCCGTCGTCCCAGACCGCAGTGGCGACCATGCGCACGCCGTAGCCGACGGGCAGCGAGGGCTTGAACGGCGTGATCTGCACGGTGACCAGCTTGGCCTTGGTGACCACGATCGTGGCCTTGCCGGTGAAGCCACCGTACGTCGCGCTCACGGTCGCCGTGCCGGCGGCGATCGTGGTCGCGTTCCCCTTGGTCGCGCCCGCGTTGGAGACGGCGATCACCGAGGGCGCGGACGACACCCACGTGGCGAGCCCGGTGACGGGCTTCGAGGTGCCGTCGCTGTAGATCGCGGTCGCCTGGAACCCGAACGAGATGCCGGCCGGCGCGCTGCCCGCCGCCGGGGTGAGCTGGATCGAGGTGATGACCGCGCTGCTGACGGTCAACGGGGTGGAGCCCGTGATGCCCGCGTAGGTGGCCCGGATCGTCGTGCTGCCCGCGGAGAGGGTCTGCAAGCGGCCCTTGTTGAACCCCGCGTCTCCGATCGAGGCGACGGCCGGCGCCGTCGACACCCACGTGGCGGCGGCGGTGACGTTGATGCTCGTGCCGTCGCTGAAGATCGCGGTGGCCTGGTACTGCTGGAACGCGCCGACGCCGAGCGTGAGGGCGGCCGGGTCGACCGTGATCGAGACGACGACCGCGTCGCTGACCGTGACGGTCGTCGTGCCCGTCTTGCCGAGGTACGTGGCGCTCACCGTCGAGGTGCCCTTGGCCGCGCAACGGAACCGGTTGGCGGGCCCGGGCGTGGTCGACAGCACCGTCGTGTTGCTCGACTTCCAGGTCGCCGCGCCGGTGACGTTGGTGCTCGTGCCGGCGGTGCTGATGGCCGTCGCGTTGAACGCGATGGTCTCCCCGACGCGGCAGGTCGGGTTGATCGGCGCGACCACCACCTGGTCGAGGG
>JAEUKC010000302.1:0-16681 GCA_016794445.1 Myxococcales bacterium | reverse complement strand
CCTCGACGCCAACGTCTTTGCCTGTCAGCGCAGCTGCGACCAGGCCTGCATCTCCAAGTACGGCCTCGCCCAGTGCAACGCCTGGCGCATGGGCAACGGCGACGAGATGATGGACTTCTGGGACTGCGCGGCGCCGGCCGCCGACCCGAGCTGCGGCGACAAGGCCGACCTCGTCTGCAAGGGGAGCTACGAGTGTCCGCCGGGCTCCAGCTGTCGCGACTGCGACGGCGACGGTGTCAAGCACTGCCTCGCCGGCTCGGTCTGCCCGACGGTGAAGCCGACGCCGGTGGCCGCGGTGACCGCCACCGCACTCTGAGCGCGCCCGTGCGCGTCCCGCTCGGACCCATCACGCGGGGCTCGCGACGCGCCGGGGTGGAAGCACGGCCGCGCGTTCAACGGGAGTTCTCAGAGGCTGCCGACGACGGCGGGGGCTGCCTCGCGCACCAGCGTCGCGACGAGGTCGGCTGCGCCCATCTCGCGGGCCAGCGGCGCCCCTTGCCCCGCCCAGTGCGCGCCGTAGGTTTGGTCGGCCCGCGCCCTGGCCGCGGCGTGCAGCGCCTTGCCGAGGTCGTAGGCGATCGGGTAGTCGGGGATCGCTTCGTCCGGGATCGCCTCGCCGAGCGCGGTGAACCGGTTCGGCAGGCCGCGGGCGAGGCGACCCGAGATCACGCGGGTCGTGACCGTGTGCGTCGCGCCCCTCATCGCCGCGCGGTATCCGTCGTCGGCCGACGACTCCGGACAGAGGACGAACGCCGTCCCGAGCTGCGCCGCGCACGCCCCGAGCGCGAGAGCGGCCCGGATCCCCGCGCCGTCCATGATCCCGCCTGCCGCGAGGACGGGGACCGACAGCGCGCGCACGAGGAGCCGGACGAGCGCCAAGGTCCCGAGCCGATCGTCGCGCGTGGCGGGGTGGAACGATCCGCGATGACCGCCCGCCTCCCAGCCCTGCGCGACGACGGCGTGCACGCCCGCCGCCTCGAGCGTCCTCGCCTCGTCGAGGTTGGTCGCCGATCCGAGCAGCACGATCCCCGCGTCGCGTAGCGCCCGCACGGCCGTCGCAGGAGGAACCCCGAAGTGGAAGCTCACGACCTCCGGTCGCGCGGAGACGAGCGCGGCGAGCATGTCTTCGTCGACGACGAAGCTGCGGTAGATCTCGCGCAACGCAGTCGGCACGACGCCACCGAGCCGCTCCAGTACCGGGCGGAACCGCGCGATCCATGCGGCGTCGCGGGTCGGGTCCACGCGAGCGGGGGCGTGACAGAACACGTTGACGTTCAGCGGCCGTGACGAGCGCGCGCGCGTGTCGGCGATCGTGCGGCGCGCGGCGTCCGCGTCCACCGCGCCGACGGCCAGGGAGCCGAGCGCGCCGGCGTTCGATACGGCCGCCGCCATCGCCGGGGTGGAGACGCCGGCCATCGGCGCCTGGACGAGCGGATGGGGGATGCCGAGGCGGTCGAGCATCCACGGAGGGTAGGGCATCCGCGAGCCCTGCAGCCGGCGACCCGCCTGGACCGGATGGGCCCCCCGGTGCATCGTAGTCGTGTGGCTCGCCAGGCACGGACGCAGTTCACTGCCATGGTCGCACTGACCCTGTCGTCGAGCTGTTCGGCGGCTGCGCCAACCACGTCGCGCTCGGCAGCGGCTTCCTCCCCCACCGCCGTCGCTCGGCGACTTCAGCCTGCCAGACGCAGGTGTGATGCTGATTCCGCTCGACGAAAGTCCGATTGACGTGCTGCCGCCAAAGCAGATCTGATCCAGGTCTTGTGCACGAGGATGTTCCTGCCGTGGGTCAGGGACGCGGCGTCTCGCCCCGCGCGAGCATGGCGACGAACTCCGCGATGCGCTTCTGGCGGGTCTCGGGCTTCTTCGCCGCCTGCACCCGCCAGAGCACCGCAAATCGGTTGCTGGCCTTGAGCGTCAGGAAGAAGGCCGCCGCCTTCGCGTTCTTCGCGAGCGCCGCCTGGAGGTCCTCGGGCACCGTCGCGCGGCTAGGCGGGTCGTAGGCCGCGTCCCAGCGCCCGTCTTTCTTGGCGCGCTCGACCTCGGCGAGCCCGGCCGGCTGCATCGCGCCCGCCTCGATCAGCGACAGCACCTTCTCTCGGTTGATCTTCGACCACACGCTCTTCGCGCGCCGCGGCGTGAACTTCTGGAGCCACGAAGCCTCGTCGGCGCGCTGCTTCTGGCCGTCGATCCAGCCCCAGGCGAGCGCCACGTCGACGGCCTCGGCGTAGGTGATCGACGCAGTACCCGAGGCCTTCTTGGCGAGCTGAAGCCAGAGGCCGCGCGAGGTGGCATGGTGGTCGACGAGCCAGTCCGAGAAGGCGCGCGGCGTAGCGAAGGGGAGGGTCGGCAGCTCGGCGGCGAGGGGATCTTTCTTCATCGAGGTCTTCGCAGAGATGGTTCCGTGGCTCGAGCCGACCGTCGAGCGGGATCGCAAAATCTTGGTTGTGTAGGGCTCGGCCCCTTGGCAATCGAGCGCTACGGCAACACGACGGCAAGGACGGGTCGACGGTGCTGATGACCGCGTTCGGCGCCGACGTCATCTCGGGCGTTGCGCTCGTCCGGTCGAGCGTCAGGGCGTGAACGGATCGGGCAGGTCGGGCAACAGCCGCGCGATGTGGGACCTTCTCGAGCTGCCGCCTCCCCAGGAAACCCCACGTGTTCGTCGACGGCAGACCGTGGCGCGTTGGCGACGATCATTGGCGTACCCGCGAGAGACCGCCACGTGCGTCGGAGGCATGTTCGGGGCGAAAGGAAACCCCCATGCGCATCTCTCTCGCCCTCGCTCTCCCCGTCGTCTTCCTCGGCTGCGCGCAGCCGGCCACGCCCAAGGCCGCGAGCGCGGGCGCCATCGGCGTCTACACGAGCGACCAGAGCGGCTTCGACACGCACACCTACTTCTACGATACCGGCAAGGAGGTCGTGGTGTTCGACGCCCAGTTCACCCCGGCGCTCGCCGAGAAGGCCATCTCCGCGATCCGTGCGCGGACGGCCTCGCCCATCCACTGGGTGGTCGTCACGCACCCGAACCCCGACAAGTTCAACGGGGCGTCGGCTTTCCAGGCCATCGGTGCGAAGGTCGTGGCGAGCAAGGCCACTGCGGCAGCCATCCCCGGCGTCCACGCGTACAAGAAGGCGTTCTTCGTGGACGTGGCCAAGATGTTCACGAGCGCGAGCTACCCCGCCGAGGCCAGGGTCGACGTGACCTTCGAGGGGACGTTCAGCCTCGCGGGCGGCGCGGTCGTGCTGCGAGAGCTCTCGCACAGCGGCGTCTCCTCCACGCAGACCATCGCCGTGGTCCCCGACGCGAAGGCGCTGTTCGTCGGCGATCTCGTCCACCACCGCGCCCACGCCTGGCTCGAGGGGGCGATCGTGGGAGGGCAGCCGCGACCCGATCTGGACGCGTGGATCGGAGCGCTCGACGAGCTGCGCGGCTTCTCGGACCACACGGTGCACGGTGGTCGCGGGGCGACCGGCAAGGTGGAGGACGTGGTCCCCGCCCAGCAGGACTATCTCCGCGGGGCCAGGGCCATCGTGAAGGCGCACGTCGCCGCGCTCCCGGACAAGACGGTCCTGCGTGGCGCCGGCGCAGGGGCCGAGTGGAAGGCCATCGCCGCCAAGGTCGGCGCCGCGTATCCCGGCCACGAGCTCGGGTACCTGGTCGAGTACGGGGTCTACGGACTCGCCCTCTCGCTCTGAGGCGAGCGGAGCGAGCCGAAGCATCGGCCGCCTCCATGGGCGGCCGACATTGGATTCACAGTCTCGGCGGCCGGGCCCGGTACGCGCGCGGCGTCTCACCGACGAACTCGACGAACGCCGCGGTGAAGGCGCTCGGGCTCTCGAACCCCACCGCGAGCGCGACGTCGATGACCCGCGCGCGCCCGGCGAGGAGATCCATGGCCCGGAGGAGCCGGGCCGCGCGTACGTAGGCGCGGAACGTGGTCGCGAGCTCGGCGGCGAAGCGGCGGGTGAGCGTGCGGCTGGAGCTCCCCGCCGCGCGCGCCACGGCGTCGATGGCGAGCGGCCGATCGAGGTGGGCGAGGACGTGGGCCGTCGCTCGGGACAGCTCCTCGCTGTGCGCTGCCGGCAGGTGGAAGTCGCGCGTGTCCTCGACGAGCTCCGCGACGAGCCCGGCGAACGCGCGGAAGAAGGCAGCGGCCTGCGCGTCCTTCGCGGGGCGAAGATGGTCCCAGCGCATCGCGTGGAGGATCATCTCCCGCGCCAGCGGGGTCGCCGCGAACACCTGGACCGCGTCGGCGCGGGTCCGCAGCAGCGACGGTGCGAGGTACAGGGTGCGGAGCGACACGCGTCGGGTGGCCCAGGTGAGGTGCTCGAGACCCGCCGGGACGAGGGCGCAGCGCTGGGGCGGCAGCAGCCACGTCCCCCGGGCGGTCTCGAGGTGCAGCGCCCCGCGCAGGGCGTAGATCACCTGGTGGAAGCGGTGATGGTGCGGGCTGCCGCGACCGCGACCGAGCTCCTCGGAGAGCGCGAAGGCGGGGAGGCGGATGCGATCGATGGCGAGCACGAGGACCTGTCTACCACCCGCGCGCTCTTTCGCGGACGCGGCCGCTCGGGTACCCGTAGGGTCGATGGAGATCGAGGTCTTCGACGGGGTCGCGGCGATCGCGATGGGGGACACGCTGCTCACGCTCTGGCAAGCGCCCGCGCGGTCGGCGCGCATCCGCCGCGTCACCGAGCTCACGGCGGCCCTCCTCGAGCGCACCTCGGGGACCATCGTGGCCTGTCAGTTCCTCCTGCCGACCGCGAGCCCGCCGCGCCTCCGCGAGCGCGCCGACATCAGCGCCGGGCTCGACGTCGTCCTCCCGCGGGCGCGCCGCCTCGTCACCACGCCGCTCGGCGACGCGGCGTGGCAGTCGGTCGTGCGCGCGGTGATGCGCGCGGGCATCGCGATCATCGGCAAGGCCAAGCTCGTGAAGGTGGCCTCGGATCCGGCGAGCGCCTTCGATCTCCTCGGTCAGGTGGCGAGCGACGCCTCGCCCGATCGCGCGAGCCTCGAGCGCGCGCTCGACGCCCTTCACGGCGCGCTGGGCGTTCCCTCGGCGAGGTCGGCCTGACCGACGCGCGGCGCCACCTCGGTCCCGAAGAGGCGATCGAGCCACGGTGCGTTCAGTCCGTAGTTCCCTCGGCGCCCTGCGTGGTGGAGGGCGTGGTAGCGCGTCGAGTTGAGGACATGACGGAGCGGATTCGTCTCGAAGTGCGCGCCGAAGAGATCGAAGTCGAGGTGCGAGACGACGTTGAGCACGTGCGCGATCGAGAAGGCCAGGACCAGCGTCGGGACCGAGACCGCCTGGCTCACGTGCGACGCGATCGCGAGCGGGACGTAGTAGCCGCTCGAGAGCAACATCGTCTCCCCCGCGCTGAAGCACAGCGACGCGTGGAGCCCCTCCTCCGCGTGATGCGGCCGGTGGAGCGGGTAGAGCCAGCGCGTGTGCAGGAGCCGGTGCCCGGCGTAGAACCAGATCTCCCACGCGAGAAAACCCGCGAGGAGCGTGGCCAGCGTGCCCGCGAGCGAGAACCGGGACAGCCGGATCACTCCGAGCTCGAGGGCGCCCGTCAACATCAGCGCCTCGGTGCCCACGAACTCGACCGCGTAGCGCGCCGACGCGAGGAGCGAGCTGCGACGCCGGCGCGGCGCGGAACCCCGTCGCCCGCGCAGGGCCGCGAAGGCAGCGAGCACCAGCGCGTGGCCCCCGAGCAGGCAGCCGAACACGAGCGCGAAGGTCAGCACCTGCTAGGCCTGTGCCGCTCGTCGCGTTCGCGCGAGCGTGTCGGCGTCTCCCCACCGGTCACACTTCTTTGCCAGCGCAGCCCAGACCTTGGCGCGGGGCCGCGCGCGCTCCAGCAGGAAGACCGCGCCGTAGAAGTGGAGGATGGGCGTGCCGTACGCGTCGTCGGTGTCGAAGTCGAGCAGCGCCGCCTGCAGGGCCTCGACCAGCGCCTCCGTCGCAACGAGCTGGGGCAGCCGCTTGTACAGCCCGGGCAGGTGGCTGCTCTTGTCGACGAAGGCGAAGAAGGCGCCGGCCGCGCGCACGCCGTCCGCGCCGCCCGCGCGGTGCGCCGCGGCGACCAGCAGACCTTCGAAGCTGCGCTCGGACTTCGCGAGCGCTCGGAGGAACGGCTCCACGTGGACGTCCTCCATGCGCGCCAGCGCCGGCCAGAGCACGTGCGAGGGCCCGGAGAGATGGTGGGCATGGATGCGCTCGACGAGCGCGACGGGGAGGTCGGGCGCGAGCCTTCCGAGGGTCTTGTCGGCGGTGGCGCGGAGGTGACGGTGGGTGTCCGACGCGGGGTCGCTCGCGAGCAGCTCCTCCCAGAACGACGCTGGTGGCGTGGCGCTGCGCGGAGCCGTGGTCACCGGCTCCCTCGCCTTCTTGGCGGGCACCCTCACGGTGGCCTTCTTCGCCGCCTTCGCCGCCTTCGGCGCCGGCAGCGCGCGGAGCCGCAACGACACCGTGCCGTGTTGCCCCACGATGTGCGGCGGGAGCTTCTTGATGCGTCCGCGCAGGCCAGGTCCGATCGCGCTGACCGCGGCGAAGATGTCCTCGTACTGTCCGCTCAGCACGATCTCCGTGAGGCGCGAGAACCGCGCCCACTCGTCGTCGGAGAGGGCACCGAGCGCCGCGGGTGGGAGCTCCTGGATGGTGTCGAGGATCGGCATCGGGACCGCGAGCAGGAGCCGCCGGACGAGGGCCGGGTCCCAGTCGTGCCCGAGGCACAGGGTCTTCACGGTCGCCCAGCCCGGCGCGCCGATGGAGGGGGCCACGCGTTCGCGCATGTCCGAGAACCAGACGTTGAAGGCGCGGCAGGGAAAGCCGCGATCGAGGAACTGCAGCGCGGGTACGTACCCCGCGAACACGCCGGGATGCCCGGGCCAGAAGGCGTGCCCGTGTTGATCGAGGAGCGCCTGTTCCCGCGTCTTGTTGCCTCGCCTGCCCGCGGCGCGCGCGAGCTGCAGCGCGATGAGCTCGCCGAGCGGGTGGCCCTTGTCGCTCAGGAAGTCCGCATAGACCGCGCGCGGCTCGTCGGCGGCGGGATCGGCGTAGATGGCGGCGAGGAGCTCTGCTTCCGAGGCCACGGGACGAGGGTACACCGGCGCCGCGATCATGGCTCGCCGGCCTGGCCGAGGTGCCTGCCGATCTCGTTCGCGTCGCCGGCGAGGGTGGACCACGTCGCGTCCTCGGCGAAGAGGCCCTCGCGCGAGAGCGACCGGAGCACCAGGCCCGCGTTGCGGAGCTGCACTCCCACCGCGCCCGCGTCGACGCGGAGGTGCATGCCGCGCTTGAGCTCCAGCACGAAGGCCCGCCGCGTCTCCGGTCGCGGGCTCGACATGTCCACGGCGACGAAGTCCCCGGAGAACACGCGTTGGTTGGTGCGGAACAGCCAGAGCTGCGTCCGTCGGGCGAGGAGGCTACGCGCGAACGCGTGCTCGTCGGCCTTGAGCGCGAACGCGTGGAACGCCATGGCGGCGTCGACGCGCGAGGCCCGGGTGACCTCCTGGACCAGGGCGCAGAAGAAGTCGCTCCGCGCGAGTGTGCGGCGGGTGAGTCGGATGGCGAGCGGGAGACGGAGGGACACGGCGTCCTCCTCGTGTAGAGAGGTCGTGGACCAGCCGCGCGGAGGTGGGCGAACCACCCGGCGAACGAGATCGCGCGGCTACCGACGGACCTTCATGACGTCACCCGATGCCCCGAGTGTAGCCGAAGGCCGTCTCCCGGCAACGGGCGGCACCTGTCCGGCGCGCCGTGAACGCGAACCGGCGAGCCCATTCAGAAGCCGGTTCGGAACGAGCCCGAACGGTGACTGAGTGAATGGAGGGGCTCGCCCATTCACGGACGCTGGTGAACGCGTTCTCCGACGTCGGTGAACGCGGCGATCGAGGGTCGCGCGCTGGTCACGGCCCCGAGGTCTCGAGGGCCGCGCGAAGGCCCTCGACCATGTGGTCCGTGAAGGCCCGTATGCGGGGAGTGTCGCGGAGCTCCGACAGGGTGAGGACCCATAGATCGCGGCTTGCAAACGGATCGAGCGGACCCACGCGCAGAAGAGAGGGATCCGCGTCGCCCTCGATGCACGCGAGGAACTGCACGCCGACCCCGGCGGCGACGAGCTCGTGCATCGCCGCTGCGCCCACGTCCACGCGCATGACGATGGTCGCGCCGGGAGCGTGCGTCGCGAGCCACGCGTCGAGCCAGTCCATTCCGAGCCGCTCGTCCCAGTGGATCCAGGGGTAGGCGCCGAGAGGCGCATCTTCGCCGAGCCGTTCCACGAGCGAGCGCGCGGCGTAGGCGGCGAACTGCAGTCGGCCGACGCGCCGACCGACGAGCTGCTCCGGGGGCTTGTTCGAGAGACGCAAGACCACGTCCGCCTCCCGACGCGAGAGCGAGACCTCGTCGTCGCTCGTCGTCACCGTCAACGCCACACCGGGGCAGCGCTCGGCGAACGACACGAACGAGTGCCGGAAGATGCGAAAGACGAGCTCCATCGCCGAGACCCGGAGGGCGCCGGTGAGCTGCTCGTCACGTCCGAGCACGCGGCCCTCGAGGGAGAGCGTTTCCGTCTCCATGCGCTCCGCGACGGCCACGAGGTCCTCCCCCGCGGCCGTGAGCGTGAACCCATCGGGCGTCGCATCGAAGAGACGTACGCGGAGGCGTTCCTCGAGCGCGCGGAGCCTCCTGCCGACCGTGGTGTGGCTCACGCCCAGGGCTCCCGCCGCCCCACTCAAGGTGCGCGTACGGGCGACGGCCAACGCGTAGCGGAGATCGTCCCAGTGCACGTGTGCATCGTTGCACAGTGGGTGCACGATTTCGTGGATTTCCCGCTCGGTGTCGAGACGCCATCTTCCCGTGCATGGCGAACCAAGTCGGAACGATGCGCGCGGCCGTGGTCACCCACTATGGCCCGCCGAGCGTCGTCGCGGTCCAGGAGCGGAGGCGCCCGGAGCCCGGCCCGCACGACCTCCTGATCCGCGTGAAGGCGACCAGCGTGTCGTCGGGGGACGCTCGCGTTCGTGCGCGTCGCGTGCCGGCGGGGATGGGCTTCTTGATGCGCCTCGCGATGGGGTGGAACGGTCCACGAAAGCCCGTTCTCGGAACGGAGTGCTCCGGAGTCGTCGAGGCCGTGGGCGCCGACGTCACCCGCTTTGGCGTGGGCGATGCCGTGGTGGCCTTTCCCGGCGTCGCGATGGGCGCTCACGCGGCGTTTCTCTGCGTTCGCGAAGACGGTCCGGTCGCAAGGAAGCCCGAGGCGCTTCCCTGGGACGAAGCCGCATCGTTGCTCTTCGGAGGGATGACGGCGCTCCACTACCTGCGCCAGGAGGCCGAGGTACGCCCCGGCGAGCGCGTGCTCGTCCTCGGGGCCTCGGGCGCGGTGGGAGCGGCCGCGGTGCAACTCGCGAAGCACGCCGGCGCCGAGGTCACCGCCGTATGCAGCGCGTCGAACGCGGCGCTCGCAGAGGATCTCGGCGCGACGCACGTCATCGACTACCACGCCCGGGACTTCACGAAGACCGGTGGCACCTGGGACGTCATCATGGATTGTGTCGGAGCCACCGACTACAGACGATGCCGTCGCGTGCTCGCGCGCGGCGGACGCTTGCTGCGCTTGGAGTGCGGGCTCGCAGGCCTGCTCGCCGCGCCATTCCAGGGAAGGCTCTCGGGACACCGGGTGATCGCAGGCATGGCCGCAGAGCGCCCCGAAGACGTGGCGGTGATCGTCGATCTGGTACGCGCAGGCGCCTATCGCGCCGTGATCGACGACGTGATGCCCCTCGCGCGCATCGCCGAAGCGCACGCGCGCGTCGACAGCGGGCACAAGCGAGGGAGCGTCGTGGTCACCATGGAGGACGCGCCATGAGATCACCCGAGGTCCACCTCTTGCGAAGGCCGGGCCTCGCCGCACTCGGCGAGCGCGCCTTCGATCGCGCTCCGGAGCGCCACCATCTGCGCGCGGCTCCAGCGTTGCCCGACCTGCGCAGCCCCCCACAGCGCGGCCATCACCGTGGCGGTCGCGGCGGACACCCAGAGCGTCCAGGGGGCGCCCATGCGGCCGATGACGAGCGCCGCGGCCCAAGAGAGCGAGATCAACAGCCCGAGCGTGAGGCCGATGTACGTCATCGCGAACCACGTCCACACGGAGGGGTTCGGGCCGAAGCGCCCGCGGAGGAAGGTGCCCTCGCCGCTGGGCTTCACCTCGACCTCGAGCCACGGCGACCAGAGGCGCTGCGCGTCCTCGGCCACGGTGAGGGTGAACTGGTCGGTGTCGCCGTCGGACAGCTTCTTGCTGCCCCACGAGCGGCTGCGTCGAAGCTGGTGCGGACCTTCGCCGAGCCGCGCGTACACCCGCTCGAGCACGGTCTTGCTGGGACAGTCGAGCTCCAGCGCGAAGGTGGGGCGGATCTCGGCGCTCATCCGGAGAAGGGTCGCCGACGCGATCGGAGGTTGTCACGCGCCGCTTTTGCGCCTCGCGCCTCCAGAGGGCGGCCGTCGTCACAGCGTCTCCAGGTACGCCACGAGGTCGGGGAGCGAGGTCCCGGGGAACGCGGTCGCGCCATGTGGCTCGGTGCCGCAACCCGCGACGAAGTCGGCGAGGTACTTGGCGCAGCCCGCGTGGCCGAACGGGCTCCGGAACGCGACGCCCAGCAACGAAGGGACGCGGAGCGACTCCGACTTGCCCGTCACGAGCTTGCCGTTGGTGAAGCGCGGCCCGTCGTGGCAGCGCGTGCAGCCGAACGCCGGGTCGGCGAAGAGGTCCTTGCCGCGCGCCGCGGCCTCGGCAGACGAGGCCGAGCTCGGGGCCACGGCGGGGATGCGGTCGATCCAGTGCTCGAAGGCCACGCGCTGTCCGGACGACAACTTCGGGCCGCCCATGCGGTGCTCGAACACCGTCGACACGAGCGTGTCGAACGAGGGGACGCTCCCGTCCCAGTGAAACGGCGCGTTGGCGAGGACTCCCGCTCGGAGGCTCTGCGTGCGTCGTGGGCCGACGCCGGTGACCTGCCAGAGGAGGCCGTCCTCTGCGCCCTCGGGGTGACACGAGGCGCAGGCGAGAGCGCGCCCCGAGTTCGCGTGGAAGATGGCGTGTCCGGTGTCCTCTCGCGAGATCGTCGAGAGGGACACCTCCTTGCTCCCGACGCGGACGAAGGCCGGCTGGCGGGACTGGAGGGCGAGCTCGCCCGTCGGCAGGTAGGCGGCCGCGACGATCTCGCCGACCGTCACTTGCCCCGTGAGCGACGAACAGCTGGCGAGCGTCTTCCAGTTGCCGGTCCACACCTGCGCTTCGCCCGTCTTGGCGTTGGCGGGCGTGACGACCGCGAGGCTCCCGGTCGCGGGCTGGTAGGCCACGTCGACCGGCAGGACGGCCGAAGCGAGGGAGAAGCCGAGCGGCGTGATGCCGGGCCGGCTGATGGGGAAGAAGCTCAGGCTGCCGACGATCGTGGCGCGGCACTGGGTCGAGCCGCCGCCGTAGCCGCCCGCGGTGACCAGCAGCTCTCGATCGGCCGCGCGCTGGTGGAGCATCATGATCGAGTCCTGGCCCATGGCGACCGTGCGCCAGGCCACGCTCGAGCGGCGGCCGTCGGCGTGGGTGGGCGTGGTCATGGGCTTGGGCGTCGTGCCGTCGAGCACGAACAGCTGCGCGGTGCGGAACGTCGTGAAGAACGTACGGTCGCCGATCTGGAGGACGTCGCGCAGATCGCGCGCGACCTGGAGCTTCCGCGTCGGTTCCCCACCGACCGCGGGCAGCGTCACGAGCTCGCCGCCCGCGCAGGCCACGACGAGGTCCTTGTTCTTGGCGTCGAACGCGATGCCACGCGGTGCCGCACACACGGGGCGTCGTCCGGTGATCTTTCCGGTCGGAAGGTCGACCGACACGATCGCTCCCCCTCGTCGCAGGACCACGTGTACGCGCTGAGCGTCGTCTTCGACCGCTCTCCCGGGCTCGTCGCCCGCGAGCAGTGGGAGTTCCCCGAGCAGCTTGGCGGCCTTGGGATCGACCAGGAACAGCGTGTCACGGTCGGGATCGGCGACGAAGAGCGGGCCGTCGCGCGTCGCGAGGAGCGTGCCTCCCGAGATCGGTGGCGGTGCCAGCGGCTCGGAGCGAGGCTCTCCGAAGTCGGGAGGGGGTCCGACGACCTCGGGTCCGGTCTCGGACCACGGCGGGTGCGTCCACTCGTCGTTCGGGGGCGGCGCCGGCTCGTCGTCGCCGGAGCCCCCGAACACACCACGGAACGGGTTGGTCGCGTCGCACCCGGTCAAGAGGAGGCCTGCGAGGATCCAGCGACGAACCATTCGCTGCCGCACAGCAACGACGATGCCAGCCCAAGAGACCCCGAGAACTGCCGAGGACGCGAGGGGCTCGCGATCGGGACGGCACAGAACGGCACGCCCATCGCGGCAGGAACGGGCGCTGTCGCTCGTCGCTGTCCGCGGCCACGACCTGCGTGTACCCGGGTGCGCGTCGACGCCCTTCTTGGGATTGATCGCGGGGATGACCGGCGTACGCGCAATCGAGAGGCCGAATCGGCCGGTCGTGATGGGCCTCACCAGCTCCGCAGGTCGAGCGTGGGAAGATCGCATCGGTGTGCTCGTCGTGTAGAGTTGGCCAGCTCGAGCAGTCCAGCGTCGAAGGGGCGTTTCAAGTGAACCCGATGTGTTCGGTCGATGAGCTCACCGCGCAGCTCCGCGCCCTCGGCGTGGGCGAGGGCGACGTCGTGATGATGCACGCGAGCATGCGGCGCGTCGGCCCGGTCGAGGGGGGCGCCGCTTCCGTCATCGAGGCGCTGCGCGCCGCCGTCGGCACCGGTGGAACGCTGCTCATGGTGCTGAGCGCCGCCGAAGACGAGCCGTTCGATGCGCTTCGCTCGCCGGTGGACGTCGAAGACATGGGAATCCTCGCCGAGGTGTTCCGGACCTACGCAGGCGTGTCGGTCAACGACCATCCCGCGGACCGCTTCGCCGCACTCGGCCCGGCCGCTTCCTACCTGCTCACCCCGACGCCTCTGCACGACTACCACGGCCCTGGCTCGGTCCTGGAGCGATTCACCCAGCGTGGGGGCAAGGTCCTGCGGCTCGGCGCGAACCCCGACACCGTGACCCTCACCCACTACGCGGAGTACCTCGCGGACGTTCCCGACAAGGTGCGCGTCCGCCGTCGCTACGTCCGCGCGGACACCGGCGAGGTCTGGATCGAGAGCCTCGACGACACGGACGGCATCGCGACGTGGGAGGAGGGAGATTACTTCCCGCAGATCTTCCTCGACCACCGCGCGTCGGGCGCGGTGCGGATCGGCCCGGTCGGCCGCTGCGAAGCCGAGCTCTTCGAGGCAGCGCCGTTCGTGGCGTTCGCGGTCGAGTGGATGAACGCGAAGCTCGGCGGAAGGCGGACGTGAGGAGCGCGCGTGCGCCGAGCCGTGCTCACTCCCGCTTGCCGTGCTTGCGGTCGAGGTGCTCTCCGAGGGCATTCAAGCGCTCGCCGAAGTAGGCGGCGAACTCGTCGACCCAGGACACCACCTCGCCGAGGGGCTGCGGGCGCAGCCGGTACAGGCGCCGCTTGCCGTCGCGGCGCACGGCGACCAGCTCTGCTTCCTCGAGCACGCGTAGGTGCTGGGAGACCGCCCCGAACGTCATCTCGAAGGGCTCGGCGAGCTCACTCGCCGCGCGCTCGCCACCGCGCAGCGACACGAGGATCTGCCTTCGCGCTGGGTGCGCGATGGCGTGGAAGACGTCATTCTCCTGGGCGGGGCGCATCGTGGCTCCACTCGGGGTATTCGGATCGGAGCGCGGTGAACAGGGCGAGGAAGTCCGGAGTCGGCCGGCCTTCGAGATGGGCCTCCAGCCGGTCGAGGAAGGCGTGCACGCCGACCACGAACCCCTGGGCCACCGCTCGCGTGAGACGGCGGTAGGTGACGAGCAGCCTCGTGACGGTCCCGTCCCAGGACAGCCCGTAGCGGAAGATCGCCCGCTCCCCCTTCGGCATCTCGGGGACCGGCTCGACGTTCCACTCGTACTCGAGCAGACGCGGTGGATCCCACGCGAGGATCTTCCCCGTCGACCGGTACTGCGCGGGCCCCGAGACGAGCTCGATGCGTCCGCCCACGCGCGACTCGATGGTCGCGTGCGAGCAGAGGAGCCACTCGCGGAGCCCTTCGGGGGTGGAGATGGCCTCCCACACGTGCTCGGGGCGATGGCGGTAGGCGCGCAAGAAGGTGAGGGTCGCGTGGTCCCCGTCCAGCCTCGTCGTGCCCCTAGGCTGCATAGGTGAGCACCACGTTGCCGTTCTGGAAGGCGCGCTGATCGACGAGGCGGAGCTCGGTCCCCTTGGTGAAGAGCGTTCGTCCACCGCCGAGCGCGGCGGGGATGACGACGAACTGGTACTCGTCGACGAGGCCGGCCTCACCGAGCGCTGCCACCAGGGGCCCGCTCCCGAGGACGACGAGGGGTGGCCCCTCGTGCGCCTTGAGCGCGCGCACGGCCGCGACCGCGTCGCCCTCGAGGCGCTGCGTGTTGTTCCACGTCGGCGTGAGGGACCTCGTCGCGACGTACTTCCTCGCGGCGTTCATGCCCTTCGCGACCGCGGGCATCTGCTGCGCGGCGGCGGGCGACGTCCAGAACGAAGCCATCATCTCGTAGGTGACGCGCCCGAGCAGCAGCTCCCCGCCACTGCTCGCGTTCTGCCCGACCCAGGCACCGAACTCGGGATCGGGAGCGACCGCGTGCGCGAAGCTCATGTCGCCGTTCGCGTCGGCGAAGTAGCCGTCGATGGAGATGGACTCGAAGACCTTCAGGGAACGCATGCCGGGGACTATACTTTAGATATTACTAAAGTCAAAGGGCGGCACCATCACCCGCCTCGCTTCTTGCGCACGATGAACACCGAGCAGCCCGCGGTGCGCGCCACCCTCTCGGCCACCGAGCTGCGAACGACGCGCGCGACGCCCGTGCGCCCGTGGGTGCCCACGAGGATGACGTCGGCGTCGAGGCGCGCCGCGGCGCGCACGATGGCCGTGGGCACGTCGTCGGCCTCGACGGCGCACAGCTCGATGGCGGCGCCCTCGTCGGGGAGCAGTGCGGCCCAGTCCGCGAGGGTCTCTGCGGCCCTCGCCTCCGGGATCGCGTCGGCGGGGCGGCGGACGTGAAGGAGGTGGATCGTGGCATCGGGCTCGGCGTGCGCGATGTCGAGGGCGGCGTCGAAGACGGCCTCGCTCGCGGGCGAGAGATCGACGGCCGCGAGCAAGACCCGCTCGTGACCGCCGACGATGCTCGAGCGACGCGCGCCACGAGCGGGAGAACGTGGACGATGGATGGGCATGGCTACTCCTCGGGCCAGAGGACGGACCTCGCCGTCACCACGCGGTGCGGACGAGGCGTGAGCGCGCACGCGCGTCGAGCCTAGCAGGGGCGCGCGAGCCGAGCCGGTCGGGCCCTACGGTCGCGCTGGCAGGTCAGGGCACGAACGTGCGGCACAGGCCGCTCTCGCCGGTGCGGTCGCTGCAGAGGACGCTCGCGGTGCCGCCGTCCGGGAGCACCTTGCCGTCTTCGGCGGTCGTGGGCTTCGGGATGCAGTCGCACGGCGGGATCCCCTTCTGACGCTCGGCCTCGCAGGCGGCGAACGCGGCGGCCTTGTCGGCCCGGACACCGACGGCGACGATCGAGCCACAGCAATCGACCATCCGCGTGCGGACGGTGCACTCGGTCGTCGAGCCACACAGCTTCACGTCCACGGGGACGGTGCCCGCGTCGTCGATGCACGAGGCGCGCGTGTCGATCGCGGTGTCGGCGGCGACGTCGGAGGCGCCGAGGTCCGAGGTGGCATCGGCCGTCGTGTCGGGGGACGCGTCGACGGACTCGGTCACGGTGCCGCCACACCCCGCGAGCAGGGCGAGGCAGAGGAAGGAAGGGCGCATCCGGCGAGCCTGCCACCGTCCGGGCGCGGCGGCGAACGGCCTCTCGGACACCGACTGCGCGGTGCGCATCCGCGTGCGCGCCCGAGCGCGTCGGCGCCGATGCGGGGCGCGCGGATTCCGGCCGCGGCGCGCGAGTCGTCGAGTGGTCTCGTCCTTGCTCACCTGACAACCATGATCCCGCGCACCTCCGTCCTCGCGTTCGCGATCCTGTCAGCGGCCCCACTCACCGCTGCGGCGGCCGACGCGACGCCGGGGACGGTGTGGGTGCCAGGTGGTTCGGCGACGGTGCATCCAGCCAGGACGCTCGGGCCCACCCTCGCTCTCGGCCTCGGTGCGCAGACCGCGGGCCTCGGGGGGCAGGTGGCCCTCGACGTGCCCGTCACGTCGCGCTGGGTCGTCGCCCCCTGGGTCGGCGTGGGGCGCGTCCCGTCCTTGTTCGGTCCGCCGCCGACGATGGTGAACGGCGGCGTGATGGGCAAGTACGGAGCGGACGATCTCCGCCTCGTGGTCGACGCGTCGTTCGTCCACTTCGTGGACGGGTCGTCCTCGTCGTCGACGAACGGAGGCGCCACGATCTCCACGACCACGCGCCGATTCTGGGCTGTCGGTCAGATCGGTGGCGAGGTCATGACGCCGTACGGACTGTTCCTCCGGGTGCTCGCGGGGGCGACGGCCGGGCCCTCGAACGAAGGCGTCCGGGTCGCGGCCATCGGCTCCGCGCTGGTCGGGATGAAGCTGTTCTAGCTCCGGTAGGGTGCGTTCTAG
>JAEUKC010000271.1:0-26935 GCA_016794445.1 Myxococcales bacterium | reverse complement strand
GAGGCCCACGGCGGCGCGGCGGCGCTCGGCATCGATCGCGCGCGCGTGGCGCTCAACACGCTCGACGCCGCGCGCTCCGACGCCCTCACGCGCGATCCGGGCGGGCACGCGCGCACCCTCGCCGGGCTCGACGCCCTGATGGCCGCAGGCGTCGCGACCGAGCTCGCCGTCGCCCTGGTCCCCGGGACCCGCGGAGCCCTCGCCGACCTCGTCGCGCGCTCGCGGGCGCGCTGGCCGGGTCTCGAGCGCATCGTCGCGCGCTACGTGCCGACCGGGCCGCCGGGGTTCGCGCCGCTCGACCTCGCCGACGCGGCGCACGAGCTCGAGACCGCGGTCGTCGCCAGCGAGGAGAGTGGCCTGCCGGTCGTGGCCGCGGTCGACGGCGAGCTCCCACCGTGCCTGTTCGCCGACCCCGGGCGCGTGCGCGCGATCCTGCGCACGGGGCCGGCGCTCGTCGCGCGCGACAGCGGCCAGCACCAGCGCATCGCCGCCTGCGAGGGGTGTGTCCTCCGCGCGGTGTGTCCGGGGCCGCTCACGCCGCTCGCGAGCCACGTGGCGGCGAGGGTGCGTCCGCTCACCGAGCGCGACCCGATCGAGGGCCTCGTGCCCCTGAGCCGCGAGCGCACGCGCGTGCTCTCCGAGTACCGCAGCAGCTTCTTCGTCGACTCCGGCGAGAAGGTGCTCGAGCGCCGCATCGTGCGCATCAACTTCCACTGCAACCAGGCGTGCGACTTCTGCTTCGTGTCGCGCGAGCTGCCGCCGATCGACCACGAGATCATCGAGCGCGAGATCCGGGACGTCGCGGCGCGCGGCGCGACCCTCGAGCTCTCGGGCGGCGAGCCCACGCTCAACCCGCGTGTCGTCGAGTACCTGCGCTTCGCCCGCGAGGTCGGCGTGCGCGACCTCGAGCTGCAGACCAACGCCATCAAGATGGCCGACCCGGCGTTCGCGGCGGAGCTCGTGGGCGCCGGGCTCACGCGCGCGTTCGTGAGCCTCCACGGCACGACGGCCGCGGTGTGCGATCGGGTGACCGCGGCCCCCGGCACGTTCGTGCGCACGGTGGCCGGCATCCGGAACCTGCTCGCCGGCGGCGTCGCCGTGCGGATCAACTTCGTCCTGTGCGGCTACAACGTGGCCGAGCTGCCGACGTTGCCTGCGTTCGTCCGCGACGTCCTCTGCGCGGGCCTGCCGGACGCCAGGGTCGACGCGAACTTCTCGTTCGTCGCCGCCTCGACGGACAACGTCCCCCGCGACACCAAGCTCATCCCCCGCTTCTCCGACGTGGCGTGGGCGCTCGAGGCCGCGCACGTGGCGGCGCTCGAGCGCGGGCTCGTGTGGACGGGGTTCGAGTCCAAGTGCGGGGTGCCCGCGTGCTACCTGCCGCTCGGGCTCCGCGAGGCGCACTTCGCCCACGATCTTCCCGACGAGGAGCGCGCCCGCGCGACCGGATTCACCAAGGCACCCGTCTGCGCGACCTGCGAGCTCGATCGCCGCTGCTACGGGATCCGCACCACCTACGCGGAGATGTACGGCGTCGACGAGCTGCGGCCGATCCGCGGCGGCGAGGTCACGAGCGCCGCCGCCCAGCGGTCGTGGGCCGACGCGGTCGGCGGCAGCCCCGATCGCGAGCAGGTGCAGCTCCGCGCGGGCCTCCGGGAGCTCATGAAGAAGGAGCGACCCTCGCGCGAGGAGGCGCAGCGCACGGCCGCCGTCGCGCGCGAGGCCGGGCTCCACGCCGACGTGTTCGCCGAGGGGCCTCGCACGATCGCGTTCGTCGCCCGCACACCCGAGGTCGTGGCCGAGGCGATGGCGCTCGAGCCCGCGTCGGTCGCGAGCTTCCGGGACCGTCGCCCGCTCGTGCTGCGGATGGGCGCGCTCCTCGGGTATCCGGCGTGCTGCGTCGAGGCCTTCGCCGACAGCGCCGAGCAGAGCGATCGCGCGCTGGTCCGGCGGCTGGCGGAGGCGCAGGGCGACCTTTGCCTCGGACCCGAGCGCAACTGGGTCGCGGCGCACCTGCGGGCCTTCTCGCACTTTCCGTGTTCGCCCGGCTGCGAGGCGACCGCGGAGCTCGGGCGCCGCACGCTCGCCGCGATCGCCGCGGAGCGGCCGACCTACGCAGCCGCGCTCGATCGGGCCCTGCGCTCGGTCGCGGTGCTCGGCGAGGACGGGCAGTTCGCCCTGCTCGAGGGCGCCGTGCGCGATGGCGACGGCTTCCGCTACGAGCGCGTGCTCTCGCACGACAACCTCGGGCTCGATCCAGGGGCGCGCGCGAGCGCGGCGTTCGCCCAGTTCCGCGCCACCGTGGTGCAGGTGCTCGGCCGCGGCGACCGCATCGTCCGCACGCCCCACGGGTTGCGCGTCGAGCGGCAAGGAGCGCTCGTCGGAGAGATCCCGCGCACCGGCGGCGCGCCCTGGTTGCTCGACTTCACCGGTGGCGCGCGCGCGACGCGCCGGCTGCCGATGTTCGAAGGGGTGCCGGACGCTCCGGAGCTCAAGCTGCAGCTGGACAGCCCCTGCGGACAGGCGTGTGAGTTCTGTTCGATCCCGCTCGCCCGCGTGTCGGCGCCCGACCCGGCGGCGCTGTTGCGGTCGATCGAGCAAGGAGCCGCGAGAGGCCAGCGCACCCTGCGGCTCACGGGCCTCGATCCGCTCGCGTTTCCCGCGATCGTCCCGCTGCTCGCCGTCGCGCGCGAGCGGGGCTTCGCGTCGGTGGAGCTGCACGGGCCAGCCACGCGGCTCGATGCGGCGCTGCTCGACGAGATCCTGGCCGTCGCGCCGGAGCGACTGCGCTTCCACGTCCCGGTCTACGGCGCAGACGCCGTCACGCACGACGCGGTGGTCGGCCGCAGCGGCGCGTTCGACCGCGTGGTCGCGGCGCTGGACGCGCTCGCGTCGCGCGCCGTGCCCGTCACGCTGCACACCGTGTTGACCCCGCGCGTGCTGGCCGTGCTCCCGGCGATCGTCGCGCTCGCGCAGCAGCGCGCGCTGCCGTTCGCGGCGGACCTGCCGTTCCCCGACACCGAATCTCCCGACGACGCGTTCCATCGGGTGTCGATGCCCCAGCGCGCCGTGGCCGACGCGCTCGTCGCCACCTCGCTCGACGTGCGCGCGCTCGCCAGCGTCGCGGGGCTCGCGCCGTGCGTGCTGCACGCGGCGCTTCACGCGGTGGATCCCGCGCGCGCGGCGGCCCTCGCGGAGCTGCGCCGCGGTCCGAGCCCGGCCACCGGCATCCGTACGTCGACCGTGAAATGCCGACACGCCGACCGCTGCGGTTGGCTGGGCCTCTGTTCGGGCCAGCTGCTCCGCAGCTACGTCGGCGTGTACGGGGACGACGAGTTCGTCGCGCGTTAGCGGCTCAGATCACTTCGGCGCGGGCGTGGCTTCGATCTGCTGGATCACGCCGAGCTCGCCGGCGAACAGCTTCTCGCGCGGCGCGGTGCCGAACGTGGGCGCGGGGCCCGAGGGGCCGGGGATGCCCGACGGTCCGGGGGGACCGGCAGGGCCGTTGTGGCCGTTCTCGCCGCTCTGGCCCGTGCAGCCCGCGCCGCTCGGACCGCCGGAGCCGCCCGAACCACCCGGACCACCGGAGCCGCCCCAGCCGCCGGGGCCGGCGTTGCCACCGGGGCTCGAGATGCGCAGGCGCGCGCTGATCTTGTCGGAGGCCTTGGAGTCCATCAGGACCTCGACGAGGCCGCCGGGACCGCCGTTGCCGCCCGGGCCGCCGAGGCCGCCGGGGCCGCCGTCCTGCCCACGACCACCCTTGCCGCAGGTGCTCGAGGCGTTCGAGCCGCGCGCGCCGGCGACGCCGTGCGCGCCGGGGAAGCCACGCGCGCCGTCCTGACCCTTGGACGCGATGCGGACGATCATGTCGGCCGACTGGCTGATGACGTAGCGCGTGAGACCGAGCTCGGTCGCGTCGATGCGGATGAGGACCGCGTCCGGATAGAACGGGGTCGAGAGCGTGGTGGCGGTGACGCGGAGCGCGGGGCCAGGGCCGCCGTGCATGCCGTGACCCATGGGGGGCGGCGCGCCGAGCGTGTTCATCGCCTGGCACTGGTAGACCGGCTTGAGCACGGTCTCGGCGAACGCGCTGTCCGACTGCTGGCCGGTGGCGCCGACGATCCACGCCTTGAGGCGCATGCCGGTGGCGGCGGTGTGCAGCGGGTTGGGATCGGGCACGAACACGAACGGGTGCGGGCCACCCGCCGGCGCGCCCGGCGTCGCCTCGACGCGCAGGATGTTGGCGTCGATGACCGAGTCCTTCTTCCCCATGCAGCCGAGATCGGGGTTGATGCTGCTGCAGTTGGTGCCGTCCTTGAGCTTGGCGACGATCTCCACCTGGAACTTGTCGCCGGGGCAGAAGAGGTTCTGTCCCGAGGCCGGGCGAACCACCACGTTGGCGACGTTCTTGGGGTCGATCTGCATCTTGCTGGGCCCGCAGGCCACGAGCAGAGAAGCGCCAGCGATGACTGAGAGAATCGATTTCGCGAACATGTTGGTCACACCCCTCCGCCGTGAGTTTCGATGACGAGCGGCTTCTTCTTGGTCGGATCGACCTTCTGGGTAGAAGCGCTCCAGCACCCGCGCGGGACGCCGGTCCAGACGTTGTTGGTCTGCACCACGCGGAACATGACGCGGCGGTTGAGCATCTCGTCGACGTCGTCGATCGACTGCTTGGCCGGGCAGAACGCGCCGTAGCCAACGGGCACGAGCCGCGCGCTCTCGACGCCATTGGCGACGAGCGCCTTGGTGACCGCGTTGGCCCGCTGCTCGCTGAGGGCGAGGTTCTGGGTCGGGTCGCCCTTCATGCCGGTGTGCGCCTCGACCTCGAGGCGAGTGATCTCGGGGTGTGCCTTGAGCACGCCGGCGACCTTGACCAGCGCGTCCTTGCTCGGATCGGTGAGCGTGGCGGTGCCCGCCTGGAAATCGATCTTGAGCGCGCTCGGGATGACGACGAGCGAGATCTTGATGTCGATGCTGATCTGCAGGCCGGCGGGCGCCCCGTCGGGGCAGCCATCCTCGTCGAGGTAGCCGTTCCACGTCTCGGGCTGGGTCGGGCACTGGTCGACCGCGTCGGCGATGCCGTCCTTGTCGGTGTCGGCCGAGGGGCAGCCGTCGGACGGGTTCGGCGGGAGGTTGTCCTCCTTGGCGCCCGGGCACTTGTCGACCGAATCGGCGACGCCGTCACCGTCGGCGTCGTTGCCCGGACAGCCGTCGCTCGGGTACGGCGCGAGCCCGTCTTCCTTGGCGTAGGGGCACTTGTCGAACTTGTAACCGATGCCGTCCTGGTCCGGGTCGTCCGCCGGGCAGCCGTCGTTCGCCTTGGGCGGCAGGCCGTCTTCCGGGTCGTCCGGGCAGGCGTCGTCGATGTCGGCCGCGCCGTCGCCGTCGCGGTCGGCACCACGAGGGCCATCGGCATACATCGGGCGGGGCGGAGGCCGGTAGCAGGCCGCGAGGGCGACCACCAAGCCGAGGAAGGAGAGCCGGAGTGCGCGCATGGCCCGTGAGACGGAGATCGGCGCGCGTTGTTCGATGGGGTGGTCAGCCAGCACCATGGCCGGCCGCATAGCACGGCCATGTGAGGGCCTTTGCGGGATCTCCGGGCGACCAAGTGCCGCCAAACCCGTCCCACGTCCTCACGCCCGAGCCCGGAAAGACCCCTCCGCGACGCAGAGTAGGATGGCGCACTGTGACAAGCGCGTCATGTGGACAAAGTGGTGCTGCGGCGGGCCTATTGGGCTTGAATGCGCTCGTGCGCGCCTCTCGCAGTCACCTGCCCCTAGGGCTGTTCGCCATCGGCCTGCTCCTCGTCGCCGCGCCTTCGTTCGCGGGTGAGAAGGAGGAGGCTCGCCGCCACTTCAAGGCGGGGATGAAGCTGATCGAGAACGGCGAATACGAGAAGGGGATCGCCGAGCTGAAGACGGCCTACGAGATCCTCCCGCACGCGAACGTCCTCTACAACATCGCACGCGCGCACGCAGAGAGCGGCGACCTCGAGAACGCCATCGCCGCGTATCGCAAGTACCTCGCGGAGAATCCGCCGGACAAGGACGAGATCGAGCTCGTCGTGAAGAACCTCGAGGCGCGCCTCGCCAAGTCGAAGGCCGCGGCCGCGGCCGCCGCCGCGGGCACGGGCCCGGCGCCTGGCACGAGTCCGAGCCCAGGCCCCGATCCTGGGACCGGCGCGCCGAAGCCGGCAGCCACGACCAATGCCCCCCCGAAGATCACCAAGAAGGACCTCGGGGCCAGCAAGTCCGAGGACGTCTACGAAGAGAAGGTCGTCACGGCCTCGCGCGCCGAGCAGAGCCCGCTCGACTCGCCGAGCTCCACGTACGTGATCACGGAGCAGGACATCCGCCTCACCGGCGCGACCCAGATCCCCGAGCTGCTGCGGAGGGTCACCGGCGTCGACTACATGCAGATCACCGCCGGCACGTTCAGCCTCTCGGTGCGAGGCAACAACCAGCGCCTCTCGAACAAGCTGCTCGTGCTGGTCGACGGCCGTAGCGTCTACCTCGACTTCCTCGGCACGACGTTCTGGGAGCTCAACACGATCAGCGTCGAGGACATCGAGCGCATCGAGGTCGTGCGGGGCCCGGGCTCGGCGCTCTACGGTGCGGACGCGTTCAGCGGCGTGGTGAACATCATCACCAAGCAACCCGGCGATGCCAAGAGCGGCGCCAACCTCGCCGTGGGCTCGCAGAAGGGGGCGGTCGGCGGAGCGCAGCACGGCTGGACGGCACTCTCCGGTCACGCCGGTCGCTGGAACTACCGCATCAGCGCCAACTACGACTACCTGCCGCGCTGGAGCCGGGAGACGGCGAAGACCCGCACCGACCTCGGGTACTTCTCTGCCGAGGGGGACACGGGGATGCAGATGGCGCGCTTCGACGTGCGCATCACGCGAGACCTCAGCAAGGACGTCCGCGTCGGCCTCGGCACGGGCTTCGCGAGCGGCTACGTCAACTTCTACGGTATCGGGAGCTTCCAGGACGCAGCCGCCGACGCGCGCGTGGGCGACGTGACGGGGTTCATCAAGGGCACGAACTGGAGCTTCCGCAGCTTCCTCAACTACCTCAACGCGACCCCGGGCTTCTCCACCTACTACCTCGGTGACCTCAGCGCGCGCGGGTTCGCCCGCCAGCGGGTCTGGGACAACGAGCTCACGTTCGCCGACGTGCTCCGGACGGGCTCGCTGCAGCACGCGGTGACCGTCGGGGTCGGCTATCGATTCAAGTCGATCGCCTGGAACTACCTGCAGGACACCTCGTACGCGGAGCACCACTTCAACGCGTTCGCCCAGGACGCGATCAAGTTCACCGACCAGTTCACCGTCGTCGCCTCCATCCGCGGTGACTACGTGCCGTTCCTGCAGAAGCTCATCCCCTCGCCGCGCGGCTCGATCATCTTCAAGCCCACCAAGAGCGACGCCATCCGCGCCACGGTGAGCTCGGCGTTCCGCAAGCCCTCGTTCCTCGAGTCGTACCTGAACTTCCCGGTGACCACGCCGATCAGCGGCGCGGAGGTCCCCTCGCGCGGCGGCAACGTCACGCAGGAGAAGATCCTCACCGCCGAGATCGGTTACCAGAACCAGGCCTCGGACTACTTCACGTTCGACGTCGCCGCCTACTACAACCGGATCAGCGACATCATCGCGCTCAAGAACAGCGAGAGCCTCACCCCGTCGCGGTTCGCGGCCGGCGACGGCGGCTACAACGACGCCACCGGGCGCTACGCGGCTGCGTTCGGCGGGTTCACCAATGTGTGTTCGACCTTCGACCAGTACGGCGCCGAGCTCGGTGTCCGTACCTTCCCCGTCAGCGGTCTCGACGTCTACGGGAGCTACGCCTTCAACCAGAACAAGGCCAACAACCCCCCGGGGTGCGACGCGTTCCGCGACGACCAGCGCACGTCGGTGCACAAGGTCAACGCCGGCGCGCAGCTACGCACCAAGGCGGGCCTCGACGCGGTCGTGGACTTCTTCTTCTACTCCGATCAGGTCTGGTCGGAGCAGCGCGCGAACTTCCAGACGGGCGGCGTGGAGTACGTGAGCTTCCCGCTCCCGGCCTACGCGCTGATCAACGCCCGGGTCGGATACCGGTTCAAGGCGGAGCCGATCGAGCTCGGTCTGGCCGTGACCAACCTGTTCGACAACGTGCACCGCGAGCACCCCTTCGGCCAGAAGATCGGCCGCCGCACGACGGTGTCCCTCGGGTACCGGTTCTAGGTGAGCGGAGCGGAGCCTCCACGGCTCCCAGCCAGCTAGGAGCCGTCTTCGCCGCCGGGCGGCGTGGCCCCGCGCTCGGCCTCGAGGTACCGGAAGATCGTGCGCGGATCGACGCCCAGGTCGCGGGCGGTCTGCGTGCGGTTGCCGTTGTTGCGCTCGAGGGCCTCGAGCACGTACTTGCGCTGGAACTCCTCCTTGGCCTTCTCGAGCGGGAGGATCGGCGAGGTGGCCTCGGGGCCGAGATCGAGATCCTCGGGCTGGATGAGCGACTTGTCGCACAGCACGAGGGCCTTCTTGATGCGGTTCTCGAGCTGGCGGATGTTGCCCGGCCACGGGTACTTGCGGATCGCCGTCAGGGTGGCCGGCGCGAACCCGGCGACCTTGCTGTTCATCTCCTCGGCGTACTTGGAGAGGAGGGTCTTGGCGATGATGTGCATGTCGTCGCCGCGCTCGCGCAGCGGCGGCAGGAAGATGTTGACGACGTTGAGGCGGTAGTAGAGGTCCTCGCGGAACGCGCCGCGCTTGATCTCGTCCTCGAGGATGCGGTTGGTGGCCGCGACGACGCGGATGTCCACCTTCTCGGGCTTGCTGTCGCCGACGCGGTAGATGACCCGCTCTTGCAGGGCGCGGATCAGCTTCACCTGCAGGTTGAGCGGCAGCTCGCCGATCTCGTCGAGGAACAGCGTGCCGCCGTTGGCCGCCTGGAACTTGCCGGGGCGCGAGGCGATGGCGCCGGTGAACGCGCCCTTGACGTGGCCGAACAGCTCGGCCTCGATCAGGTTCTCTGGGATGGCGCCGCAGTTGATGCTGACGAACGGCCCGTTGACCCGCGGGGAGCGGCGGTGGAGCTCCCGCGCGATGAGCTCCTTGCCCGTGCCCGTCTCGCCCGTGATGAGCACGCTGATGTCGGTGCCCGCAACCTTCTGCAGCTTCTTGAACACCTCCATCATGGAGGGGCACGAGCCGATGATGTCGCCGAAGCGCTTGTCGGAGAGCTCCTTGCTCAGCTTCTCCTTGTCGGCGCGCAGCGACGACAGGAGCATCGCGTTCTGCAGGATGAGCGAGGCCTGACCGGCGAAGATCGTCATGAGGTCGAGGGCGTGCTTCTCGAAGAGGCCCTTGACCTTGCCGCTCCCGACGTAGAGCACGCCGAGCAGCTCGTTCTGCGCGAGCAGCGGCACGCACATGACGCTCGAGAGATTGAGCGCCACCACCGACTGGCTCTTGCCGAACGAGGTGTCGGCGAGGGCGTCGCTCACGATGAGCGGTCGGCGCGTCTCGAGCACGCGGCGCACCACGCTGTCGCTCACCGTGCCGGTCGCGTCGGTGATGGTCTCCTTCTTGACGTCGCGCGCGGCCCGCAGCGAAAGCGCGCGCGTGGCCTCGGGCCCGGACGACTCCTCGACCAGCAAGAGCGCCCCGCGCTCTCCGCCGGTGAGCTCGACGATGGCGTCGAGCATGAGGTTCAGGAGCTCGTCGATGTTGCCCTTGGCGTGCACCATCAGGCGCTCGGAGAACTCGTGGAGCTTGCGCACCCCGGCGAGCTCGCTGCCGCCGGCGATGTGCACGTCGGGGTCGGTCGCGTGGTCGCGCTCGGTGTCGTGGTCGCGCTGGCTCGCGTGCTGCGCGACCGTGGCCTCCGCGAACATGGAGAAGGCGAGCTCGGCCTCGCCGAGGGTGAGGCGGTCACCGTGGACCAGGCGCGCGCGCCGCTTCTTCTTGCCGTTGATGGCGATGTCGGCGTGGCGATCGATCTCTTCGAGGTTGAAGTCGCGACCGTCGAAGACCACTTGCGCGTGATGTTCGGCCACCCCCGGCACCTCGAGCGAGACGTCGTTCCCCAACGTACGCCCGAGCGTGGTCACCGCCTTGTAGACGGCGAATGCGCGCGGCGGGCCTTGCCTCGGAAACCACCGGAGCGTCGGCATCGTGCCATCGTCTACCACCCCCGGCCCCCGGGGGGGAGCCGGCACTGCGTCATGGTCCCGGACAAATCCTTGCAAAGTTCTGGCGTGACAACGGGCGACTTGGTGTATCGTCTCCCACCGTTCCCTGGAACGATCCCTGCGCGGCGCCGCCGCGCGTCACCTCGGAGGCTTTGAGATGAAGCGGTTTCTGACGGTTATGGCAGTCGGTGTCATCGGTGCGTTCATCCTCGTCGCCTGCGGCGGCGACAAGAAGCCTGCCGAGACCGGTGGTGCGGGTGCGGGCAGCAGCGCTGCGCCCGAGGCGTCGAGCGCGCCGGCCGCCGCTTCTTCGTGATCGAATAGCCTCTTGCGTGCACCGGCGACGGCGCGCGCGGGTAGGTCGGACGGCAGGCACCGTGAAGGGCCTGTCGTTCGTGCTTTTTGGCGTTCACCCCCCGCCGCTCGGCTCCACATCCTTCACGTACGAAGAAATTTGCTCCGGTGACGGTATACGCGGATTTTGCCGTCTCCGACGTTGGTGCGGGGTCTCGCACAGGGGTAGGGTCCGAGACACGATGTCTCGCTTCCTCCCTCACTTGCTCTGTCGCTCCCGGACCGTCCCCGTCCGGTCCTCCGCTGTGGCACTAGGGTTCGTCTTCCTCGGCACGGCCTTGGCGGGCACCGCGTGCCTCGGGCGCACCGGCGTCTCCGACGACGACCTGGCCGCGCTCGGCGCGATCGATCCGAGCGATGGTGGCAGCGACATCAGCACCGACGCCTCCATCGACACCACCGTCCCTGACACCTCGATCGACGCCCCGAAGCCCGACGCCCCGAAGCCCGACGCGGGCCCTGATCGCTTCATCGACATCTGGGAAGTGCTCCCGATCCCCGACGGCGGACCGATCGGCGACTGCCTCGGCTGCGTGCGCGACAAGTGCGGCGCCTCGGTGAACGCCTGCATCAACGACGCGAAGTGCCGCAGCGGGCTCGCGTGCACGGTCACCAACTGCGTGAGCGGTGGTGGCGGTGGCGGGCTCGGCGGGTTCGACTTCGCGTGCGTGACCAAGTGCTTCGACGGCGACCTCAAGGCCGCGGGCACCGCGATCTCCACGTTCACCTGCCTGCTCGGCACGTGCGGCAGCAAGTGCGGCGGTCTGCTGGGTGGAGGGCTCCCCGGCGGTGGGGGGGCAGGTGGCGGCGGCGGTGGTCTCCCGGGCGGCGGCGGGCTCCCCCCCGCGCCCGCGTTCGGTGCGCGGCCCTCGCAGGGCCTGACCGCCGAGCAGTTCCTCGCCCTGCCGAAGGGCTCGAGCTTCTACTTCTACCCCGAGGCGCTCTCGCCCTGGAGCGAGCAGCTGCACGAGACGGCGTGCGCCGAGAAGATGATCTCCTGCGCTCCGTGACGGCTCCGTCGTGACCGACTTCGTGATCCCGGTCGTCCACGAGGACGCCGCGCTGCTCGTCGTCGACAAGCCCCTCGGCCTCGCCACCATCCCGGAGCGCGAGCTCGCGGTGCCGTCCGTGCAGCGGCTCCTCGAGGAGGCGCGCGGTGAGCGACTGTTCGTCGTGCACCGCCTCGACAAGGAGGTCTCGGGGCTCCTCGTGTTCGCGCGCACCGCGGCGGCGCACCGCGCGCTCTCGATGGCGTTCGAAGCGCGCCGCGTGACCAAGACCTACCTCGCGTGGGCGCACGGCAACGTGCCCGCCGATCTGCGGCGGGTCGACGCGCCGCTCCGCCAGTTCGGCTCCGGTCGCATGGGCGTCGATCTCGTGCGCGGCAAGCCGTCGCAGACCGAGCTCCAGGTGGTCGAGGCCGGACCGAAGGCGACCCGGCTCCTCGCCCACCCCATCACCGGTCGACGGCACCAGATCCGCGTGCACCTCCACCACGTGGGCCACGCGCTGGTCGGCGATCCGCTCTACGGCCCCGCTGACCTGCAGCGGGGCTTGCCACGGCTGTACCTGCACGCGCTGCGCATCGAGGCGCCCCACCCCGACGGTGGCACGCTGCAGCTCGAGGTCCCCGCGCCGGCCGACTTCACGCCGCCCTTCGTCACCGCTTGAACTCGACGCTCGATCCGAGGTGACCGAGGCGTCGCGCCTCGAGGCAGCACGGCGACCCCGGCTCGACCTCACGACACCCCTCCGGTCGCACCGGGTAGATCCCGCACGGGAACGCGCCCGGCACCGACACGTCGAGCGCGCCGCAGCGCTCTCCGGCGTTGACCACGAAGCGGAAGAACGGCGGTCGGTCGAGCAGCACCGTCAGGCGCCGGACCGTGTCTTCGCCCATGCGCGCCTCGTCGCTCTCGAGCACCGAGACGGTGTGCGGAGGATGGTGGCAGCAGCGCCCGCACGCGACGCAGTCCGCGCCGTCGGGATCGGGGGTGAGCTCGAGGTTCATCGTATGCGCGCCCGGTGCCAGGCCTCGATGCGGGCGAGGAGCTGCGCCTCGAACCCGGAGCCCTTGGGCGCGTAGTAGCGCGGCTCGGGCAGGGCATCCGGGAAGTAGCGCTGCGCGCCGCTGAACGCGCCCTCCTCCTCGTGCGAGTACGAGTAGTCCTTGCCGAACCCGTCCGCGCGGTCGATCGCCGTGGAGCCCGGGCGCAGGTGGAGCGGAACCGGGAGCGAGCCGTGGGCTCGCACGTCCTCGGCCGCCGCCATGTACGCGGCGATCGCGGCGTTCGACTTGGGCGAGGTCGCGAGGTAGGTGCAGGCCTGCGCGAGCGGGTGGATGCCCTCGGGCATGCCCATGCGCTGGAACGCCTGGTCCGCCGCCACGGCCACCGACAGCGCGCGCGGGTCGGCGTTGCCGATGTCCTCGCTCGCGAAGATGATCATGCGCCGCGAGACGAACAGCGGGTCCTCCCCGGCCTCGAGCATGCGCGCCATCCAGTAGAGCGCCGCGTCCGGGTCGCTGCCGCGCATGCTCTTGATGAACGCGCTGACGACGGCGTAGTGGTCGTCGCCCTTCTTGTCGTGGCGGAGGTTGGGCGCGGACTGCGCGTCGCGGACCGCGGCCAGGGTGAGCGGAGCGCCGGGTGGCAGGAGGTCGACGGCGAGCTCGAGCGCGGTGAGGGCGCGGCGGGCGTCGCCCTGGGCGAGCTCGGCGATCGCCGACAGCGCCTCGTCCTCGGCCTCGAGCTCGAGGGCGCCGAGGCCGCGCGTGTCGTCGGCGAGCGCGCGCCGCAGCACCGTGACGAGGTGCTGTACCGAGAGCGGATCCAGCCGCATGGCGCGGCACCGCGAGAGCAACGCGGCGTTGACGGCGAACGACGGGTTCTCGGTGGTGGCGCCGACGAGCGTGATCGTGCCGTCCTCCACGAACGGCAAGAAGGCGTCCTGCTGCGCGCGGTTGAAGCGGTGGATCTCGTCGACGAACAGGATCGTGCGCTCGCGGCGGTAGACCCGCGCCTCGCGCGCCTCCTCGAGGATCTTGCGCAGCTCGGGCACTCCGTTGAGCACGGCGGAGAACGGGACGAAGCGGGCCTTGCAGGTCTCGGCGAGGAGCCGCGCGATGGTGGTCTTGCCCGCGCCGGGTGGTCCGAACAGGATGAGCGAGGGCAGCCGATCGGCCTCGATCGCGCGGCGCAGAGGGCCCTTCTCGCCGACGAGCCGCTCTTGTCCCACCAGGTCGTCGAGGGTGCGCGGCCGCATGCGCTCGGCGAGCGGCGTGGTGCCGCGGTCCTCCGCCGCCGCGCGGGAAAAGAGGTCGGCACCGCTGTCACGAGGTCGCTTGGCCACGATGGCTGCTAGATTTGCTTTGGCTTTGGCCGGAGGGCAATCCCATGAAGAGCTTATGGATCGGGGTCGGCGCATTGCTGGCGGGGTGTGGCAGCAGCGTCGACGCGACCGCGTTCGGGGGTGACGACGGCGGCGGGGGCGTGGACGTCGGCACCACGGACGGCAGCGTCGACACGGCCACCGGCGACACGCCTCCTCCGGACACCGCCGTGGACACCGCGCCCCCGGTGACCCTCGACAACGTGTGCAGCAAGCTCGCCGACGGCGTCTGCGGCAAGGCCGCCAACACCTGCTGCAGCAAGAGCGGCCTCGGCTACGACGACCCCACCTGCCGCAAGAACGTGGCGGCGAGCTGCGGCGAGTCCGTCGCGGCGGCGAAGGCGGGCACCAAGAAGTTCGATCCGAGCGCGCTCGGGGCGTGCATCGAGGCCTGGAACAAGCTCGAGACGGCGTGCAACGTCAACCTCATCGAGTTCGTGCGCACCTACCCGGCGTGCCAGCAGCTGTTCGGCGGCAAGACGCCGGTCGGCGGGGCCTGCAAGCTCGACACGGACTGCGCGGCCGCGCCGGGCGCGTTCGCGGACTGCCCCGATCCGGCCTTCCCCGGAGGCCCGACCAGCTGTCGCAACTACACGGTGGTCGGCAAGGACGCGCCCTGCACCACCGGCGGCGACGTGCAGGCGCTCTGCGATCTCGGCCTCTACTGCGCGCTCGGCGGCGGGTCCGGGAAGGGCACCTGCAAGACCGCGAAGAAGCCCGGCGACAGCTGCGATCCCTCGGCGTGGTGGGAGTGCGGTTATGGCTACGTCTGCCAGGGAGGCTCGCCGTTCGGTGGCTCCAACAAGTGCACGGAGGGCAAACCCGCCGGCGCGTTCTGCACGCGGGAGGCCGAGTGCGCCTCGTGGTCGTGCACGGGCGGCAAGTGCGGCACCACCAGCTTCCCGATCGCGACGCGCGACCTCTGCGGGGGTGGCTGATGCGCGCGCCCTCGCTCTTCCTCTCCCTCCTGCTCGTCGGGTGTGGTGGCCGCCAGCTCGGCGACGGCGTCGATCCCGGCGTCGACGCGGCGACCGACGGCTCGGCCGATGCGATCGACTCCGCGACCGACTCCGCGACCGAGGACGCCCCGATCGTCGACGCCCCCGCCGACGTCCCGGTCGAGGTCGGTCCCGGCGATCGCAAGAAGGTGTGCGACGCCTTGATCGCGGCGATCTGCGGCGCGCCCACGAAGGCGTGCTGCGAGGCGGGCAAGGTCCCCTTCGACGTCGACGCCTGCACGGCCGGCACCCGCAGCTGGTGCGGGTTCCGCATGGACCAGGTGGAGGCCGGCATCGTCAAGTTCGACGGCAGCAAGCTCGACGCGTGCGCCAAGGGCTACGTCGCTGCCTTCAGTTCCTGCAACGTCGACTTCCTCTCGTACATCTCGGGCATCCAGCCCTGCTCCCAGCTGTTCGACGGGACCCGGGCGCCGGGCGACACCTGCAACCCGAAGATCCCCGACCAGTGCAAGGGCGGGGGCGGCTTCGCGTTCTGCGACGAGAAGCTGAAGCGCTGTCGCGTCTACCAGATCCACGGCGTGGGCAGCCTCTGCAACTACACCGGCTCCACCGTCCGCTACTGCGACAAGGGCCTCTACTGCGACGCCGGCGGCAGCGGCACCTGCAAGGTCGCCAAGAAGACCGGCGACGCCTGCCTCGGGCCGGGGGATCTGAGCTGCGGCATCGAGGGCAACGTCTGCAAGGACCTGAAGTGCCAGCCCGGGCTGCCCGGCGGCGCCACCTGCTCGACCTTCGACGAGTGCTCCTCGCTCAGCTGCGACGCGGGCAAGTGCGGCAGCATCTCGATCGGCATGGCCACCCCCGAGGTCTGCAACGGCACGTCCACCACGGGCTGACGCAGAATGGGCCGCGCGGGGCAGGGGCGTGGCGTCCCCTCGACCGCTCTGGTCTACTCGGTAGGTCCAAGGTGTCGGTCCCGCGATGATGTCGATTCTGCCCGTCGACTGTCGAGCCATGCTCGGCACGGTCGTGCGTGGCAACGCGGCGCAGTACTACATCCAGTCGGTCATCGGCGAGGGTGGCCAGGGCTGGGTGTTCAAGGCCGCCTACGACGACGTCGACGGCTTCCCCGTCGTGGTCAAGGTGCTGCGGCCCGACACCACGAGCAAGGACGCGCTCGATCGCTTCCGTCGCGAGGCCGACACGCTCAAGCGGCTCTCGCAGCACAACCCGAGCCCGTTCATCGTCCGCTTCTTCGACCACGGCGAGGCGGATTTCCCGCTGCCCCTCGCCGGCGCCGACCCGATGGCCCGCGCGCGGCTGCCGTTCACCGTGCTCGAGTTCGTCTTCGGCGACTCGCTGCACGCCGTGCTCGAGGCACATCGCGACAGCGGCCTCCCGGTCAAGCGCGTGCGCCGCATCCTGCGCGAGGTGGGCAAGGCGCTCGAGATAGTGCACGCGCAGAACATCGTGCACCGCGACCTCAAGCCGTCGAACATCCTCATCTCGAGCGAGGCGGGGCGCGAGGTGGCCAAGGTCACCGATTTCGGCATCGTGAAGCTGGTCGACGTCCGCGCCACGTCGACCCAGTCGCTCGCGGGCGTGAGCCTCTCGTACGCACCGCCGGAGCAGTACGAACCCGGCAATCCGCGGGTGGGCCCCTGGACCGACGTGTTCTCGTTCGGCGCCATCGTGTTCGAGCTGCTCACCGGCACCGAAGCGTTCCCCTCGAACCGCAGCAACCCGTTCGAGGCCCTGCGCCTCATCGCGACCGCGCGTCGCCCGAAGCTGATCGAGCACGTGGGGCGCCTGCCGCGCGAGCTCGCCGATCGCCTCGACCTCGTGCAGCGGCTCGACAGCGCCCTCGAGCGCGCCCTCGCGCCCGAGCCCTCCCAGCGCCCGCAGTCCATCGCGGCGATCCTCGAGCTCGTCGACCCGCTCTTGCGCGAGGTGGAGCTGAAGGGCAACAACGACGCGGCGCCGTCGACCGCGATCCAGGCGCCGCCGCTCCCCCCGCTCTCTCCACCGGTGACGAGGCCCGACAGCCACGCCCAGCGGCCGAACCCCCCGCGCCGCTCGCTCGGCGAGCCCACGCGGTGGTCGTTCCGCCTGCTGTCCGCGGGTACGCCGGGCGCGCGCGTCCGCGACGCCGTGTTCTCGCAGAACGTCATCACCACCCTCGGCACCGCGGGGCTCGTGCAGCGCACGCCGCAGGGCTGGACCGCGGTCCCCCTCGCGATCGGCATGCTCCCCCACGAGCTCCACGGCCTGACCGTGATGCCCAACGGCGCGCTCGCCTTCGCGGGGCCGCACGGCACGGTCGCCTTCCTGCACGGGGGCGCGCTGTGGGACGTGCGCCGCTATCCCGATCCCGACGTGGCGTTCCACGCCATCGCGGCGGAGCCGACTGGCAACCTCGTGCTCGCGGTCGGGGAGCGCGCGGGACACGCCATCGCGGTCGAGGTGCTCTCGTCCGGATTCCGCCGCGTCTTCGAGGCCGCCGATCAGGGCCCGCTGCGCGCGGCGATCTTCGCCGACGATCGCGTCGCCTTCGCGTGCGGCGACGCGGGGGCGCTCGTGCGGCTCGACGACCAGGGGCTCTCGCGGCTGCCGTGGGAGCGCTCCGGGCACCTCCGCGCGATCGCGGGTCCGGTGCAGGACGGCTTCGTCGCCGTGGGCACCGGCGGCCACGCGCTCTCGATCCCGAAGGTCGCGCACCTGCGGCCCGAGATCGAGAAGGTCATGACCACCCAGGATCTGCTCGGGGTGTGCGTGGCGCCCGATGGCGCCGCGTGGGCGTGCTCGGCCAACGCCCGCGTGCTGCGACGCGACGAGGCCGGCGCCTGGCGTCGCATCCCGGCGGAGCTCCCCGCGCCCGGGAACTACCTGCGCGTCTTCGCGCACGAGGAGCGGGTCTACCTCGTGGGCGAGGACGCCACCGTCGTGGAGGGAATCTACGCAGGCTAGCCCGAGAGTGCGATCAGAGTCCCGTGGGGTCGGGCGAGCGCGCGGAGAGGAGCTGCTCGCGGGAGAGCACCGGCCGATCGGTCGCCGAGAGGCCGCGCTCCACGCGGGCCTGCGCCTCGTCGAGGATGGCGAGGCATCCCGCGAGGGTGTTCGTGGTGTTCAGGCCCTGGCGGAGGGCCGCCGCGCCCGCGATGCCCTTGAGATAGCCCGAGAAGTGGCGCCGCGTGCACTGCACGCCGTGCTGCTCGTCGCGCGCCTCGACGTTGGCGAGGAGGTGCGTGCGGCACAGGGCGATGCGGTCGAGGGCGCTCGGCGGGGCGAGCCGCTCGCCGCGGTCGAGCATCGCGCGGCACTCGGCGAACACCCAGGGGTGCTCGATCGCGCGGCGCCCGACCATCACCCCCTCACAGCCGGTGGTCTCGATCGCGCGCACGGCGTCGTCGCCGGACTTCACGTCGCCGTTGACGAGCACGGGGATGTTCACGCGCGCGCGGGCCTTGGCGGCCCACGTCCAGTCGGCCGCCCCTTCGTGGCCCATCTTCGCCGTGCGGCAGTGGATGGTCAGCGCGCGCACGCCCACGTCCTCGAGGCGCCGGGCGAGCTCCACGATCGGCATGTCGGACTCGGGGCCCCAGCCGATGCGGGTCTTGACGGTGACGGGCAGCGACACCGACCGCACGACCATCGCGGCCATCTCGACCATCGCGCTCGGGTCGCGCAGCCAGCCGGCGCCCGCGCCGCGGCTCGCGACCTTGGGCACCCAGCACCCGCAGTTGATGTCGATGTAGGCCGGCGCGGAGGCCTCGGCGACGGCGGCCGCCTCGGCGAGCCGGTCGCGATCGGAGCCGTAGATCTGGATCGCGGTGGGCTGGTCGTCGGGCGCGAGGTCGATCTTGCGTGAGGCGATCCGACAGCCGCGCAGCAGGCCCTCGACGTTGACGAACTCGGTGACGCACAGCTCGGCGCCGTGTTCGCGGCACAGCTTGCGGAAGACGGCGTCGGTGACGTCCTCCATGGGGGCGAGCACGACCGGTCGCGACGCGAACAGCGCGCGGAACCTGGCTTCGACCTCGGCGGACGGCATGGGGCGCAGGGTCTAGCACGGCCGCCGTGGCTGTCGATCTCAGGCGCGGGTGAGGGCGAGGAAGAACACGACGATGCCGACCCCGGCGGTGGCGGCGGCGTAGAGCAGGCGCTGCCTGCGGCCCTCGCGGTCGCTCGGCAGGAGCCCCCCGAAGGCGTCGAGCTCGCGGGCCACGCGGTAGGCGCCGACCATCCAGGCGACGAGGCCGAGGTAGAGAGCGATCACCGCGAGCGGGCGGGGCGCGTCGTCGCGGGCCAGCAGCGCGCGGTGCTCGGCGAGGAGCGCGTCTTTGCCCTTGTCCTTGTCGACGCCCGGCGGCGGCTTGCTCACGAGGAGCGCGGCGATGCGCTGGTCGGCCTCGTCGAGCCGGTCCTGGTAGGGCACGTAGAACGAGCGGGTGGACTTGGCGGCGGCGCGGATCGCCTGCCACGCCACCAAAGCAGTGTCGGCGTCGCCGGTGGACTCGGCGCGGCGCGCGACGTCGCGGAGGCGGTCGTACCCCTCGCGCGGGTGCGCGGCGAACGGCACGTACCACTTGGCGGCGCGCATCGCGTGGGCGATCGCGCCCTCGGTGTCGTTGCCGCGCAGGCACTCGTCGGCGCGGCGCACCGCGGCCCGCCCCTCGAGCAGGGCCCGCGAGGTGAGGAGGCCGAGCACGCAGAGGACGCCGAAGACCCAGACGCGGGCGCGCTTCATGCGAAGTCACGCCGGCGGAAGATCAGCGTGGAGACCACGAGGAGGACGACGGCGTAGAGCAGGCCGTAGGCCGCGGCCTCGCCGAGGTAGCCCCCGAGCGAGCCCCCCGCGTGGCCGCTCAACACGATGCGCGGCGGCACGTAGATGTGGAGGTTCGGGACCACGCGCGCGAGGCCCCGCCCGACCGCGACCAGCGTGGGGCCGAACGTGCGCTCGGGGAGCTTCGCGAGGAGGTCGGCGTTGCGACCGATCAGCACGATGCCCGTGGTGCAGAGCGCCGTGAGGAAGGGCGACGAGAACGCGCCGAACACGAGCGAGACGGCGGCGACGATGGTGGCCTCGAGCACGGCGAGGACGACGCTCGCGAGCACGAGGTTGCGCAGATCGCCGAGCGGGCCGACCAGCGCGAACTGCAGCGCGAACAGGAGGGGCGCGAGCACGAGCAGCGGGGTCGAGCGGTCGCGCGCGCGCACCAGCACCGCCGCCGAGACGAGGAAGGCGACGCCCCAGCCCCCGAGCGCACGCGCCATCGGGACGTCGTCGCGGGAGAGCGCGGTGAGCGTGAGGGCGAGCGCGCCCTCGAGGAACGCGAAGGTGGCGATGGTGGCCACGATGCCCACGTGCTTGCCGATCAGGAGCTCGCCCCGCCGGATCGGGCGCGCGAGGATCGGGAAGACGGTGCGCCGCTCGAGGTCCTTGTAGAGCAGGGTGGCGCCGAGCACGATGGCGCCGATCAGCGAGAACAGCGACAGCGAGGCCGTGGTGAGCACGGCGACCACCTCGGAGCGGTCGCGGCCGAGCGACATGGCGGCCACGAGCAGGCTCGTGACGCCGATGCCGAGCCCGGCGCCGAACAGGGCGAGCGGCACGCGGTCGCGCGCGGCCTCGCGGAACGTGTTCTGGGCCAACCCCAGGATACGATCGACGACGGACGCGGCCACGGCGCGCATCCTACCGCGACTCGCTCGGTTCGGGCGGCCTGCGCTACGGTGGGGGCCGTGATCCCGCTGCTCGTCGCGCTCGCGGCCGCGCCCGTGGCACCTGCTTCGCCCAGCGAGCCGGGGCTCTTCGCGCGCGCCACCCACGAGCGCTCCCTCGCCGGCCGCACCTTCTTCCTCCCCGGCGTCGCGTGGGTGTCGTGGGCGCCGATCCGGGGCGCGGTGGCCGATCTCTCGCGCGCCGGCCTCGGGTTCGAGCTGTCGGTCGCCCACTGGCTGGATGGGCACGGCTACGTGGGCGCGACCGGACAGGTGGAGCACGTGGGGCGTCCGCGCGTCGCGCTCGGCGTGCAGGCCGGGTACGAGCTGGTCGGCCTCGAGGTGTCGGCGGCGCGCGAGCTCCCGGTCTCGGGAGAGGGCGGGCAGTGGTCGCTGCAGCTCGCGCCGTTCGTGTCGTTCGGCATCCTGTGGGTGTCGCCGCGCTGGATCCTCGCGCTCGATCGTCGTGGCGCGAGCAACCACCCCGGTGACGGCCTCATGTTCGTCGTCGGGGTCAAGCTCCCGCTCTCCAGTGGTCCGGGGGCCGCGGCGACGCAGCCGCCGAATCCGTGATCAGGGCGCGGGATACGTCTGCGTGAGCACGGGGCTACCTTGTTGCAGCAGCAGCGCGAGCAGTGTCTCGAGCGTGTTCCACGCCTCCGCGTCGCCATCGCCCGCCGCGTCCTGGCCGAAGCTGCCGTAGAGCGGCGAACCGACGAAGACGACCTGATCGGGGAGCAGCTTCTCGGTGACGACCTTGTCGGCGAACGTGGTGTCGCCGAGGTAGATGGCGAGGCGCACGAGCTGGGCGTAGATGCGGGCCTCGCCGTTGGCCAGGGCCTCGGGCAGCTCGGTCGCGGTGACGTCGGTGCCGTCGTAGTTCAGGTACTCGGCGACCCGTCCCTTGGTCGTGTACTGCGCCTTGTAGAAGTCGAGCGCCTTCTGCGCCTTGTCCTTGCGACCGACGCGCGCGAGGTGGATGGCGATCCATAGAGACTGTATGGTCTTGACCTTGGTCGCGGCGGCGGTGTCGCGGTACTCGAAGTCGCCGGACAGCTCCTTGGTCAGAGGGAGATACGAGTTGTAGAACTGGCCGTTGGCCATCGCCGCGCGCTCCATCAGCGAGACGTTGGACGCGATGACCTTGTTCCACCGCGGGTCGCGCTGCGAGAGCCACTTCATGGTGAAGAGGTCGGCGTAGTCGATGGGGACGACCTCGTCGTCGGTCTTGCCGAGCCCCGCGTTCTCGGGCCAGTTGTAGGCGTAGGCCACGAGGCCGTCGGGGTACTCGACCACGAGGTCTTCGCTGCGACCGACCGAGGTGCGGTAGAGCGCGTCGCCGGCGCGGACGGCGGCGTTCAGGTAGCGCTCGTCCTTCCACTGCAGCCACCCCGAGTAGAGGCCGCGCACCACGCGGAAGTCGTCGAGCGGCGCGTTGCCGTTCAGCGGGAGCGCCGAGGCCTCGTCCTTCTGCAGCATGGGCGACCCCGCCGCCTTGTCCACCGCCCAGTTCGCGAGGTCGCGCCGCGGGGAGAACATGCGCTTGTCGAGGAAGCCGTAGGCCGCCTCGAAGGCGTCGTGGTCGAGCATGCCGGCGGTGACCCACAGCATGAGCCCGAGGTGCTCGGCGGTCTGGTGGTGGCCGTAGGGGTAGACCTCGCTGGCGCCGGGGGTGTCGACGCGGTCGACGTAGTTGGTGAACACGCCGCCCCACGACGAGCGCAGCTTGTCCTTCACGAACGCGAGCCCGTCGAGCATCGGCTTGGTGGGCAGCTTGGCGGGCGCCTTCACCGTGAACGGCTTGCCGGGGAGCGCGGCCGCGCCCACCTCGACGACGACGTCCTTGGTGGCGGGCAAGGCGCCGCTCGGCACGTAGGCCGCGATGCGGGTCGGGCTCCACAGGGTGACCGTGCAGGCCGTGTCGCCCCAGCGCACCTTGCCGGGCTTGCTGCCGAACCCCTGGCCCTCGAAGGCGATCGAGTGCCCGGCGTAGCCCTCGGCGTCGGCCATCTTGGTGATGGTCGGGGTGACGACGAGCGGCTTCGGCGTGAGCGGCGCGCCGCCGAGGGCGAGCTTCAGCATGGCGTGGCGACGCACCTTCACCGTGAGGGAGACTCGGCTCGGGTCGCTCGCGTCGGGGGTGAAGGGCACGTCGGCGTCGATCGCGCCCTCCTCGGGCGAGCTCACGGTGATCTTGGTGACCGCGCGCGGGACCGAGAGCACGAGCGGCACGGTGGTCTCCTCGGTCGGGGCGTTGCCCGAGCCGTCGAGGCCGGCGAACGACACGACGTGCACGGTCATCGCCTGACCGTTCGACCACGGCTCGACGTGCACGTCCGGGCTCGCAGCCGGCGCGATCGAGTCGACGCCCGCGGCGAGCAGCTGGTTGTCGACGAAGGCGACGGAGAACGGGTCGTCGTAGCGGAGGTGGCGCCGACCGATCAGCGCCTGGGCGTGCACGAAGGTGCCCTTGCCGAGGGGCTTCTCGACGACGGCCTCCTGCGCGGGGGTGACGAGATCGAACGGGGCGGCCGCGCGCGCTGCGCCGAGCTGGTCGAGGGTGCCGAGGCCGAGCGCGGTCGAGACGAGGCGCCCACCACCCTCGACGTAGGCCTTCAGCGTGGCGATCTGCGCGTCGGACAGCGCGATCGCGCTCGGCGCGAAGACCACCGAGTAGCTCGCGAGGTCGGCCGCGGTGACCTTCTCGAGGCTCTCGATCACGAACGGCACGTGCCGGCGCACGAGCAACCGGCCGATGCCGCGCTGCTCGCCGACCACCTCGAGCTCGTCGACGCTGGCGTCGAGGGCCTTGGTCCAGAACGTGGCGTCGGGCTTGGGCGCGCCGCCGCCGATCAGGTTGGTGGGAGCGTCGGTCGAGGAGTAGAGGCCGAGCCCCGCGCCGTAGTCGACGTAGTCGCGCGCCGCCGGCACGTGCAGCACGGCCACCTTGGCGAGCGGCGCGCCGCCGTAGAGATCGGCCTCGTGCGCGCGCACCCAGCCGTAGACGCGGCTGCGGTAGTCGGCGCCGACCCCGACCGTCTCGAACGGGGTGCGCACCTCGAACGGGCTGCCCTGCTCGGCGAGCACGATGCCCATCACGGCCTGCGCGTCCCAGTCGCGATCGCCGGGGCTCGTCATGAACGTGCGCGCGCCGGTGCGCCGATCGACGCCGCGCGCGAGCTTGGCCATCAAGAGGCGGTTCACCCAGTCGCGCTGCGTGGCGCGACGCATGCCCTCGTTGCCGGAGAGCCCGGGCACGTCCCAGAGGCGCGCGAGGTTCTGCGTCGCCGGCACGAACGAGGCGTCGTTGCCGGTCTCGGTCGCGTCGTTGGTGTCGATCTCGGTGTCGCGGAACCAGATCTGGAAGTTGCCGCCGTTGCGGTCGCGCACCGAGCCCACGAGCGCGGTCTGCAGGCCGGCGAGCTCGTCGTGGCGGTGGCGCACGAAGCGGCGGAACGCCGGATCGCTCCACACGGTGAAGCAGGCGGCGTTGAGCGCGTCGTCGCCGAGGCAGTCGACGCGCGTCGGCATGTCGAGCCCGGTCTCGCGCTTGAACTTGGCCTGGTAATCGGCGCAGAGGAACGGCGCCGCGCCGCGCGGGGGCGGCATCTTGGGCGCGTCCATGAGCAGGCCGTCGATGCCGGTGCTCGCGTAGCGGGCGGTGCGCGCGAACAGCTGCGCTCGATAGCCACCCTCGGGGCACATGAACGCGACCTCGTCGGGGCTGTCCTCCTCGACCGGCTCGGCGGGGATCGACAGCCAGTCGGGGTGCTCGTTGGCGATGGAGATCTTGGTGTCGACGCCGTCGGGCGAGATCACCTTGAGCGACGGAACGGTCCACACGACCTTCAGACCGCGGCGGTGCGCCTCGTCGGCGGTGCGCTCCATGAGCTGCGCCACGAACTCGATCTCGCTGTCGGGCAGGTAGTGGCTCGCCGGCGAGGTGACGACGACCGTGGTGACGTGCTGGGCGACGAGCGGCTCGAGCAGTCGACCGATGGCTTCGCTCGTGGTGTCGCGGCTGAGATCGAGGCCGCCGAGGGTCTCGCCGGCCGTCCAGGGCGGCGCGGCGGGGCGCGGGTCGTCGCCGCCGCACGCTGGCTGGAGCGCGAGCGTGACGAGGCCAGAGAGGAGGAACAGCCGCGCCGATCGGAGCATCGTGGCCGAGTATGGTCGTACACGGGCCGTTCGGCCACCTCGTGCTAGAAAGAGGCTGTCATGCGGCACAGGTCGGGTGGGTCACGTGTCGATCGGCTGGTGGGTCGGCCGCTGGGCCGGCGGTCGTTCCTGCAGGCGTCGGCGGCCACCGCCTCGGCGCTCGCGCTGCCGCTCGGCTGCGTCTCCAAGACGGAGGTGCTCGTCGCCGACGATCCGGGGCCGCGCTGGCTCCACCAGGCGCGCATCGCGGGCATCGACTTCTCCGACCCCGAGGAGCAGGACGCCGACGCGCTGCTCAACGCCGCCGTCCTCGCTGGCGCAAGCGTCGTCGAGGGCGACTCGGTGCTCTCCGACTATTTGCTCGGCCCCGCGTTCGAGCGCCGCATCGCCCAGATCGACACCGTCGCCGGCAAGTGCCACGACCACAACCTCAAGTGCGTCTGGTACATGCCGAGCCTCGAGGTGGTGACCGCCGACGCGGAGCGCCCCGAGATTCCCTCGATCTTCAAGCTGTACCCGGACTGGGTGCAGGTCAGCATCGATCGCAAGCCCAACGTCTTCTACGGCACCAAGGAGCACTGGGTCGATCCGGGCGCCGAGAGCGCCTGGATGTGCCACGCGTCGGGGTATCGCGACTACTTCTTCGAGCGCGTGCGCAAGCTCGCGGCCACGCGCCTCGACGGCCTCTGGATCGACGTCCCGCTCTACATGGACACCGTGCTCCGCTGGTGTTGCTTCAACCCGGCGTGCATCAAGAAGTTCAAGCAGGACACGGGGCTCTCGATGGACGGCCTGCGCGAGGACTGGAGCGACCCGGTCTGGCGCACGTGGATCGCCTGGCGCCGCGAGGAGATCCACCGCTTCACGACCGACATCCTCGCCCACGCGCGGTCGGTGAACCCCCGGTTCGAGATCATCATCGAGACGGTCACGATGGACACCGACATCGCGACCGTGCAGGCGCTCGACGGCGCCGCGCGCACCCGCTACCAGCTCTCCAAGCCGTTCCCCGGCACGCCCGCGGTGGCGCTGCCGAGCAGCATGAACCGCGTGTGGGAGGTCGACTCGGTCAGCAACGACTTCGGCATGCGTCCCGCCGTCAAGGACGACTGGATCTGCAAGCTCCGCGCGTACAAGTTCGCCAAGGCCGCCGACCGCGGCGGGCCTTCGTGGGTGTTCTCCTACGGGCACGAGGCGGTCGACGCCGGCCTCGTGATGGGCGCGGCGGTGGCCTGTGGTTGCCCGCCCTACGAGACCAAGACCCCCCAGATGGTCACCACCGTGGGCAGTGACTTCCGCACCCGGATGTTCCAGTGGATCAAGGCGCACAAGGAGCTCCTGTTCGACGCCGTGGTCGCGCCCACCGTCGGCCTCGTGCACTCGAGCGCCACCCGCGACTACGTCGATCAGGGCCCCGTCGACACCTCGTTCTTCGTCAGCGCGACCAACTTCGTCCTCAACCCCGAGGTCTACGAGGCGGACAAGTCGTTCTTCTGGGGCGGCAGCGTCGCCGACACCCAGTGGTGCGCGGACTACGGCGGCCTCTTCAAGGCGCTGTCCCACCTCCACACGCCGTTCCACATCGTGCCGCTCGTGGGGCTTTTCGAGGACGATTTCGCGAGCCTCTCCCAGTACCGCGTCCTGTTCGTCCCGAGCCTGACCCACGTCGCCGACATGCACGTCCAGGCGCTCGCGGACTACCGCGCGCGGGGCGGCCACCTGCTGGTCACCGGCACGGGCGCGGGCGGGATGCGGATCGGCGCCGAGGACGAGCTCGGGCGCGCCCGCCCCGAGGCGGCGCGACTCGACACCACGCTCGGCCTGGTCGGTCTCACGACCCCCACCACGCTCCCGGGCACGGGCGGCGCGGGCACGCTCGCGTTCCACCCCGACCGCATCGGTCGCACCTACTTCCGCGACAACGACGCCGCCGCGCTCGCGTTCGTCGCGACCCTCCTCGACAGCGTGGGCGCACGCCCGTTCACGATGGACGACGCCGCGTTCCGCGACGTGCACATCGAGCGCTCGCGCCTCGGCGGGAAGACGCTGCTCCACTTCGTCAACTACGCGGGCGCGCCCGACAAGCTCGTCGCGGCCAAGGGGCGCGCGCCGCTGCCGTTCGCGTCCGAGTACACCGTGATGCGCAAGGACGTCACGTTGACCTACCCGGAGCTCGC
>JAEUKC010000268.1:0-10147 GCA_016794445.1 Myxococcales bacterium | reverse complement strand
GCGCAGAGGGCGCCCCTCGGCGTCGCGGAGCACGAGCCCGCGGTCGAGCACCTGGGCGTAGCTGCCGTCGGCGCAGCGGAACCGGTACTCGTCCTGCCAGGTCTCCTGGCCGAACTCGATCGCGTCGTGGATGCCGTCGACGACCCGGTCTCGGTCATCGGGGTGCAGGGTGTCGGACCACCAGGAGAGCGGCGTGCGATCGTCGGGGAACGAGTACCCGAAGAGGCGGGCGAAGTTCTCGTACCAGGTGACCACGTCGGAGCGCAGGTCCCAGTCCCACACCGCGTCGTTGGTCGCGCGCCCCACGAGCCGGAACCGCTCGTCGCGATCGCGCACCTCGGCCAGCGCCTGGCGCAGCGAGAGCTCGACGGCCTTGCGCGCCGTGACGTCCATGACCGTGCCGCGGAGCGAGGTGGTCGCGCCCCCGGGGGCGCTCTCGCGGAACGCACGCGCGTTGATCTGCAGCCAGCGATCGGCGCCCGGCCGCAGCACGCGGAAGTCCACCTCAACGGACTCGACGCGGTCGAACAGCTCGTGGATGGCCGCGAGCACGCGCGCGCGATCGGGCTCGTGCACGAGGTCGACGAGGGCGATGGGGGCGCAGCCGGGCACGCGCTGGAAGAGGGCCGCGGGGAGCCCGGTGACCTCGGGCAGCGAAGGCGAGTACGCGAGCGTGCCGCAGCGGTCGCCGAGCAGCCACGCGCCGCCCTCGGCTTCGGCGGTGGCTCGATCGACCTCGGCCCAGTCGAACGTGGCCATGTGCGCCGCGGCGAGGGCGAGCTGCAGGCGGTCGTCGCGGTCGCGCGTGGCGCGGACGAGGGCGCGACGGCGCGACAGGCACAGCTGCAGGCGCACGAGCGCGGCATCCTCCGCGATCGGCGCCACCGCGCAGTCGTCGACCCCCAGCTCGAGCAGCACGTCGAGGACCGAGACGTCGGAGACGACCGCGAGGATCGCGAGGTGCGGGGACTGGAGGAGCAGCGCGCCGAGCGTCTCGCGCGCGTGGCTCGCCGAGCCGATCTCGACGACCGCGGTCTGGACGTCCGAGGGGACCAGCGGCGTCGTCGTCTGGGTGCAGCCGAGCCCCAGACGCGCACACGCCGCGACGAACGGCGCGAGCAGCCCGCCCTCCGGACCGACGAGAACCACCCCCATGTGTCCGCCAGCATAGCGGAACCCCGCGAGCCGTCGCTACCGCTGGAGCAGCTTGATCTCCGCGACGTCCACCCGCTCGAACGCGCCTGCGCTTCCGCCGAGCCCCGCCGTGTAGCGCGCGAAGTGCGCGAAGCGCGACATGTTGGCCGACATCGCGTCGGACTCGAGCACCACCGAGTAGGTCTTGCCGGCGACCAGGTCGACCGAGACGAACGAAGAGTCGCGCCACACGTCCCAGCCCCCCGTGTGGGGCATCAGCACGTAGCCGGAGCCGACCACCGTCGCGCCGTCGAGGACCTTCACGCGCTTCACGGCGCAGGTCACTCCGGTGTTCACGGAGCCCGCGCCGTTGGCGAAGGTGACCTGCACGAGGTGGGCGCCGCTCGCCTTCGCGGTGAACGACGCGGTGAGCGTGTGCCCGGCGTCGCCCCAGCCCGAGTGGTGCGCGCGACCGTGATCGCTCGCGAGCGCGCCCCCGCTCGCGACGAGCGCCGGCGCGAGCACGGAGGCCACGCGCGCCCCTGCGACGCCCCAGTAACAACGCGGCGCGGCGTGCTGCGACGTGTTCCCCGAGCCGATGAAGGTGGCCTCGACGGTGTAGCAGTGCGAGGGGCTCGTCGCGCTGCTGTCGGGGTCGGTGAAGCTCGTGGTGGTGCCCGGCAGGTCCTTGCCGATGGCGACGCCGTCGCGGTACACGGTGAACGCGATCTCGGCCGGGGTCTCCCCGCTCGGGTCGATCGAGAAGGCGATCTTGCCGCTCGCGGCGCCCGGGTCGCCGAGGGTCGGCGGCTTCGGCGCGAACAGGTTCTTGTAGTCGGCCGTGGACGAGACGAGCTTCACCGTCGACGAGGCCTCCTTGGTGTCGACGAGGTCGATCTCGAGGGTGCTCGTGGCGCCGAGGTCGGCCGCGGAGAAGAACGCCGCGCCGATGGCCTTGCCGTCGAGCCGCGCGGCGCCGAACGCGTAGGCGCCCGCGGTGTCGCCGTCCTTCTTCGGGAGCTTCACGACGACGTTGAGGCGCTTGCCGTGGAGCGCGAGCCCGGAGAGCACGAGCGAGTCGGCGTCGGCGAGCGCGGCGTGACGCAGGCCACGCGTGACGTACGGCGAGAAGCGCGTGCCGCCCTTGTCGTCGGTCTCGAGGCCGAAGAGGACGTCGTGCACGAGCGAGGCGAACGCCGCGACCGACCAGAGCTGGCGGTGCGAGTCCACCACGGGGCCCGAGTAGGCGCCGTCGTCGACCCACGCCTTGCCGCTCACCGCCTCGAAGTTCTCCATGTGCGAGAGGTTGAGCGCGGCGCCGCGCACGAGGGACGCGTAGGCCACGTTGACCGCGAGGTCGTTGCGCACCTTGCGCGCCGCGCGCGCGAAGTACGCGGTGACGAACGGCCAGATGGCGCGGTTGTGGTAGATCGCCGTGTCCTTCTGCTGCGGGAAGATCACCGGCGGCCCCTTGGGCAGCAGCGGGGTCGCGGCGATGGCGGCCTTCTGCTTGGCCGGATCGACGGCGTCGTGGAGCACGGCGAGCGCGGTCGCGAGCGCGTCGGTGCGGCGCACCGGGGCCGGGTCGAGCGCGGTGGTGGTGAACGAGGAGAGGCGGCCGTCGGGCAGCACGAACTTGCCCGCGATCGCCGTCGCGAGCGCGGCGGCCGCGGCCTTGCGCGCGTCGCGCACCGCGGGGAGGCCCTTCTCGTCGGCGAGGGCGGCCACCGTGCGCAGCGCCACGAGGTGCAGCACGTTGGTCGAGAGCGCCTTGCCCATACCGATGTGCGCGACGTCGGTCGCCGTCCACGGCGGGTAGCTCTGCTCGCGCCAGTCGAGGAACGACTGCTCGCCGCGGTAGAGGCCGTCGACGTCGCGGACCACCGCGTCGTCGCGCTTCAGCGTGTTGTCGAGCGCCTCGAACGTGGTGTCGCGGAACGTGGTGCGCGCCGCGCCGTCGAGGAACGCGAGGGTGCGCGCGGCGCCGAGCGCGAACACCACGCGGTCGGTGGACACTGGCCAGCTGCCGCCGCTGCCGGTGTCCTGCACCACCTCGGTGCCGCCGCCCGTGCGCAGCGCGGAGAGCTTGAACGAGAGGCTGCGCTGCGTGCGCGCGGGGTCGAGCACCGCGAGGCCGAGGTCGGCCGCGTAGGAGGTGTCGCGCGTCCACACGTAGGTCCAGAGCCGGCCGGTCTCGAAGCAGTCGCACGCCGCAGGCTTGCCGTCGTCGAAGGCGCCGTCCTTGATCGAGGTGACGGAGGCCTGCTTCGCCTCGGCGAGCGCCAGCGCGTAGAGCGCCTCGAGCATCGGCGCGTTGGCGTGCAGGGTGGGCTGGGCCGGGTCCTCGACGATCACGCGCGGGTTCTCGGGGAGGCCGTCGCGCAGCGGGCCGGTGGTGGAGAGGGTGAACGTGCGCGCGCAGCCCGTGCCGGTGACGGCGACCTGCGCGGTGTCGGTGCCGTCGACGAGCGTGCCGCTGGTGCGCGGCGTGCCGGTGGCCTCGAGACACGGTCCGGGCGGGGGCGCGTCGACGACGGAGGTGTCGACGGGCGCGCTGTCGGTCGCAGCGTCGTCGGTGTCGCCCGCGCCGTCGGTCGTGGCGCTGTCGAACGTCGGATCGACGGGGTCGTCGTTGGCGCAGGCCGCGAGGGACGAGAGCAGGAGGAAGGCCCAGGTTGCGCGCATTTCGCGGGCAGTCTAGCGCGCCTCAGGGGAGAGTGCCGCCCCGGGCTTCTGCAGGGATGTTCGCTTCGATTGCCCCGGACTTCCAGGCCCTCGATCCGAATGTGGCGTCGCTCAGCCGACCCAGTCGCCGAAGGGATCCTCGTCGTCGGCGTCGAAGGCGGCCGACAGCGAGGCCGCGAGCGCCTCGTCCTCGGCGGCGTGCTCGTCCGGCACGGCCTCGCGCACCATGGCGACCAGCGTGTCGGCGTCGCGCAGCGAGCGCTCGGCGGTGGCGGCGACCCACACGTCTCCGGTGACGGGCGCGACGAGGACGCCGACGCGACGGATGGCCTCCGCGCGCTGGTGCTCGGCGAGGGTGGTGAGCGACCGCGCGAAGTGGGCGAGCTCCTCGGCGGCGTCGGGATCGCCGACGGCTGCGAGCGTCGTGCCGCCGAGGTCGATCACCACCACCACGTCGAGCGCGAGCTCGGCGCGCACGGCGGCGAGGTGCAGCGCGAGCGTGGTCGCGCCGTCGTTCGCCGAACGGGTGCTGGGCTCGCGCTTCGGGATGATCACCGAGATGCGCGGCCGCTGCGACGGCACACGCACCGAGATCGGATCGCGCGGGGCGGTGGAGGAGCGAGCGACCATCATGCGAACGTCGGTACGCCCGGCGCGCGCACTCGGCCAACTTTGTACGCGTGCTCCGCGCACCTACATTCCGGAGCGGCCAGTATGTGATCAGGGCTGCACGCCGAACTGGCCGAACAGGAACGAGTACACGTCCACGTCCTCCTGGATCTGCGCCTTGAGCGGCGTGCCCATGCCGTGCCCCGTGTCCGAGCTCGTGCGCAGCAGCACGACGTTCGCGGGGTTCGCCGCCTCGAGGCGCGCGGTCATCTTGCGCGAGTGGTACGGGTCGACGCGCGGATCGTTCTCGCCGGTGAGGAACAGCACCGGCGGGTACTTCACGCCGTTCTTCACCTGGTGGTACGGCGAGTACGCGTAGAGCGCGTCGAACTGCTTCTTGTCCTTCACCGTGCCGAACTCGGTCACGTTGAACGCGCCGTTGGGGGTCGTCTCGACGCGCAGCATGTCGTAGATGCCCACGTGCGAGACCACGGCGCCGAACAGCTCGGGCGCCTGGGTCATCGCCGCGCCCATCAGGAGGCCGCCGTTGCTCCCGCCCTCGATGGCGAGCAGCTTCGGGTTGGTCCACTTCTGGTCGACGAGGAACCGCGCGCAGGCGAGGAAGTCGTCGAACACGTTCTGCTTCTTCTCGAGCTTGCCGGCCTCGTGCCAGGAATCGCCGAACTCGCCGCCGCCGCGCAGGTTGGCGATGGCGACCACCCCGCCCTGCTCGAGCCACGGCAGCCACCGCGCGTTGAAGCGCGGGGTGAGCGAGACTCCATAACCTCCATATCCATAGAGGATGGTCGGGCGCTTGCCATCCTTCTGCGCGTTCTTCTTGCGCAGGAGGTTGATCGGCACCTTGGTGACGCCGTCCTTCGAGATCGCCATCTCGCGGGTGACCTCGACGTCGCCGAAGTCGGCCTTGGTCGTCTTGGCGAGCGGGGTCTTCTCGAGCTTGCCCTTCTTGGTGCGCCACCACGCGGGCGGCTCGGTGTAGGTCTGCACGCGGACGAGCACGCCGTCGCCCTCGAGGTTCACGAGGCCGCGCACCGAGGCGATGTTCGGCAGCGCGAGCTCGCCCTGCCCCTTGCCCTGGTGGTCGAGCACGCGCACGCGGTTCGGGCCGCCGACCAGATCGAGCACGTAGAGCTTGGACTTCTGCACGCGGAAGCCCTGGATCACGGCGTCGGACTCGGGGACCACCACCTTGGCCTTGGCGAGCTCGGGCTTCTTCGGATCCAGGCGCAGGAGCTTGCCGCGCGGCGCGTCCTTGAGCGAGCGCAGCCAGAGGCCCCCGTCCTTGCCGAGCGTGCCCCCGACGGCGCGGTCGGCGAACGCGGCGACCTCGACCCACGGGTGGGTGACCTTGCCCTTGTCGGCCTTGATGGCCTGCGTGTCGAGGAGGTGGAACGCGGCCTCGCCGCCGTCGCCGTTCTTGACCTCGAGGAGCACGAAGCGGCCGTCCTCGCTGACGTCGAGCAGCTGGCACTCGGCGATGCGCGGCAGCGCGGTCGTGACGGACTTGAAGTCGCCGGGCTTGCCGATCTCGTGGAACCAGACCTCCTGGTAGAAGTCGAGGTCCTCGTTCGGGCGCTCGCCGGCGCGCGGGTAGCGCGTGTACCAGAACGCCTTGCCGTCCTTGCGCCACGCGAGGCTGCCGCCCGCGGTGCCGCCGTGCACGCGCGCGATGCGCTCGGCCTCGAGCTCCTTGCCGGTGGCCACCTCGTAGATGCGCAGGTCGCCGCTCTCGGAGCCGCCCTTGGAGAGCGAGACCGCGACGCGCTTGCCGTCGGGCGAGGGCTCCCACCAGTCGATGGTGGTGCCGCCCTTGCCGCCGTCGAGCGCGTTGGGGTCGAGGATCACCTGCTCCTTGGCGGCGCCGTTCTCGTCGGCCATCACGACCAGCACGGGCTGCTGCTTGGGCGGCTGCTCCTCGAGCGCGAACAGCTTGCCGCCGACGCGCTGCAGCCAGAAGTGATCGGCCGACGCGGAGGAGAGCAGCTCGGTGAGGCGCGCCTCGAGCTTCTTGCGCCCGGGGAACGCGTCGAGCTTGGCGTGCGTGAACGCGTTGCGCGCCTCGCTGAACGCGCGCACCTCGGCGGCCTTGCCGTCCTCGAGCCAGCGGTAGTCGTCGACGAGCATGAGCCCGTGATACGTCTCGCTGATCGGCTTCTTCACGGCGAGCGCGGGGCCGTGCTTCGCGGGGGGCTCGGGCACCGGCGTGGTCGGCCCGGGCGACGCGACGACCGACGACGACGCCGGCGGGGCCACCCCACCGACGGCGGGCTCGGGACCTTCGGGGCCACACGCCATGACGGCGAGCAGGGACAGGAGGCCGAGGCGCGGGAGGGAGTGCCGGGGAGCCATGGCCGGCAAGCTAGTGGATTTCGAGCAGCGATGGGTGGGGCGCGACAAAACGAGTCGCGGCCGCCTTTCGAGGGGCGGCCGCGAGGATCGATGGAGGACCGATCACTCCATGACGTGGCAGCCGCCGCAGCCGAAGCCGGTGTGCGTGGCGGGGTCGTAGACGGGCTTGCCGAGGATGCCGGCCATCTCGGGGACGACCTTGGTCATCATGAACTTGGTGATGTCGGCGTGCGCCTTGTCCATGTGCTTCTTGAAGCCGTCCTTGGCGTTCAGCTTGGGCAGGCCCGCGTTCGGCATCTTGAAGTTGCCGTCCTTGGCGCCGGGGCCGTGGCAGGTCTTGCAGCTGATCTCCTTGAACTTCTTGCCGTCGTGGGCCTTGAAGAGCTCGCCCATCTTGGGCATCACGACGGTCTTCATCACGTTGATGCGCTCCTCCTTGCCCATGCCGTCCCACTTGGGGGCGGTGGCGGAGGCGCTCGGCGCGACGGACGCGACGGCGCTGGTGGAGGCGACGGGCTCGGCCGACGACGCGACGGGGGCCGCGGAGGTCGACGCGGGGGCCGAAGTGGAGCCCTCGGGGCCTGCGGTCTTGGGGTCGGGGTTTCCGCCGCCACACGCGACGAAGAGGCCGATGACGAGGGTCGAGGAGAGGAGGAGGGGCGCGCGCATGGCGGGCGACCATAGTCGAAACGCCCGGTGTTGCCACCGTCGGGGTGGGGGAACAGATTGTTGCGTGGCGGCAACGACGGGCTGGCTGGGATGGGCCAGCGGACCCGTAGCGGGCGAGCACGTCAGAGGTCGTCGATCACGACCGACGGAAACAGGCGCGTCGCGACGTCGCGTCCATACGTGATGGCGACCACGCGTGCCTTGACCTCGACTTCGTCCGCGAGCGGATGACGCTCGCGCACGCCCGCCTCGCACAGCGCACGCACGGCCCGCGACAACCGCACGACCTGCTCGCCACGCTCCTCCAGCGTCATCGCCTGCAACAAGGCGATGTAGCGCGCCTGCGCTTCGGGCGAAGTGTCGTCCACAAGTGGACGATAGCAACGCCTTCTGTCCCCGTCGCCGACAGGGATGGCAAGGCGGACAGCCTCATGACGCCCGTTCGAATCTCAGCACGTAGCAGGGATAGCTCGCCGGATTGGGAACGCCGGGGTCCGTACCGACCAACCAGACCTCCTTGGCATCGACCCAAAGAACCTGGCCGAGCCGGAAGGCAGCTTCGGACACGTCGAACTTCTGCTGCGCACCACTCGATCCTTGCGTGAGAACGTAGCGCTGTGCGCTCTCGAGATGGAGTACCAGTCCGTCGTGCGCCACGAGTCCTGCAGCGCCGCCGCGAACGGTGTCGTCGCGCAGCGTGGCGACCTTTCGAGGTGCGAGCACCACCGGACTGCCGATCGGGCTCGCGTAGAGATCCATGTCGCGAATGGGAGAGGCGTCGACGGACGCGTTGGTCCAGCAGATCACGTCGCGAATACGGTCGACGGCGAAGGCCGAGAACTGCCGACCAGCGCTGGCCTCGAGGAGCGGCTTCGTTCCGGACGCGTCCACGTAGGCCAGCTGGCTCGAGCTCACGGCAAAAGCTCCGTCACGCCAGGCCGATACGTTGCCGACCTCAGCTGGCAGCGCTGCGACGAGGTCTGCACGCGCGAGCTGGAGAGCCGACCCTACTGGGTCGAGAAGTACGACCGCTGCGCGGCAGACTGCGACACGGGGCGCAAGGTCTGTTGCGCGAAGTTCGGCGCATGCAGCAAGGCACATGCGCCATGACGGCGCGCGCGGCTGCGTTGCAGCGCTGCTGCTCTGGCGTAGCCTTCATGCAATGACCGGAGCGCGGACACTGTGGCTGGCCACGCTCGTGGTTGGCTGTACAGCCGCCGCGTCGGTCACTCCCACTCCGCCGCCCAACCATACGTGGCAGGAGGAACTCGTCGAAGAGCCGGTGGGGTCTTCGTCCACGATCGGATCAACGACCTCGGCACCAGGCGCCTCGACGGGGGCTGTCGGCTCCGGCTCCGCTTCTGTCGTGGGCCCTTCAGGATGGATGTGCTGGGTAGCAGAGGGTAGCGGGCCTGAACCACCTTCCGACTGCATGAGGGGCGGCGCCTGTGAGAGGCAAAGAGCAGAGAGGAACAAGAAAGCCATTGAGGCAGGCCAGCAGGAACCAGTTCCTCAGCCGTGCTTCCACAGAGACACGGCTTACTGCGTCTTTCCCTACAAATTCTACGACAATTGCACCGTGTTCCTCTGGGAGTGCGAGAAGAGAATGGCTCTATTTGGCGGAAGCAAGTGTGTCTTGAAAGTGTAACGTGTGAGCGCGCCAGCTCCTCGGATGACGGGACCGAATCGGTGCATGCGGAGCTCCCACTCCGACTCGTACGCGCGGGGGGCGGCGATGATCACCGAGTCCATCCTGCCTCCGATCAGCGCTGCCCGCCCGGGCCGAGCTGGGAGTACTCGAAGTCTTCGGCCACGATCGTGAGCCTGACCATGAAGTGGTCGTTGTCCCAGCCGCCCGTCAAATCGAGGTAGAACTCCACTTCGGCGCCTCGTTGCGTCGCGCCGTGCCCGACGACGGTGGAGTTCAGCTGGTACGACGACAGATCGAACGCGAGCGAACGGACCCCGGAGAACACCAGGCACGCGGGACAATAGACGGGGGCGTCGAAGATGCTCGCCGTGGGGTCCGTGATCAGCCTACCGAAGTCGAAGACCAGCCTGCACTCCGCCCCTCCTGTCTTCAACTCGATCGTCTGGAGGAGCGCATCGCCGAGGGCGACGACGTCGAAGCGACGGGCCACGGTCCGGTCGTCCATCGTCGGGCTGGTCTAGCACGCCTTCGTCGCGCGGGGCCGCAGCCCCGGCTCACCACGTCATCGACTCCATCGTCTGCTTCTTCATCCAGTCCGCACCCGGCAGCAGCGTCAGGTCCGTGCCGCCCGTCTTCGACACCAGCCCGAGCGAGCCGAGCGTGCTGCTCGCGTAGATCACCCCGCGCGTCCGCGGCCCGTGCACCCGCAGATCCCCGAGCACCACGAACCCACCCGCCTGCGCCACGAAGTCCGTCAGCGCGAGCCGGTCCGGCGAGAGCACGAGCTTCGCGCTCCCCGTCAGCCCGTCGAGCGCGAACAGGTCGCGCACCCACCCCGGCAAGTGGGCAGTGTCCGTCGCGTCGAGCAGCGCGAACACCGGCCGCGCGTCCTTGATCGCGAGCGCGAGGTCGAGGCGGAACGCCCCGAACGCAGCCTTCGTCGCGAGCACGTCCACGCGCCCCCACCACGCCTTCGGCGCGTCGCCCCCCGTCACCGAGGCGTTGCGTATGTGCACGTAGCTGCCGCGG
>JAEUKC010000257.1:0-9085 GCA_016794445.1 Myxococcales bacterium | reverse complement strand
GGGGGGGGCTGGTAGCGGGAGGCCATGTCGGCAGCCGAACGCATCCAGAAGCCCAAGAAGTTCATCGCGGCGGAGCGGCGTCGGGTCCGGAGCGACGACCCCGAGACGGCGCTCTCGCTGCACCTCCATGCCATCGTCGAGAAGCTGGAGGTCGACGTGCTCGTCGTCTCCGACTTCGACGGGGCGCCGATCGCGAGCGCGGGCGAGGCCCACGCGGCGATGGACCTCGCGCAGCTCGGGGTGGCGCTGCTCAAGGAGCTGCCGCTCGAGCGGGGGGTCACCACCACGCGCGGCTTCGTGCACGTCGATCGCGTGCGCGTGGGCATGCGCGAGCTCGTGGTCGCGGCCATGAGTCGCGCGGCCGTGCCCGATCCGATCGGCATCGCGCGGGCGGTCCACGGCGCGGCGCGCATCCTGGCCGAGGGGATCGCGTGGGCCTCGGAGGCCGCCATCCCGCTCTCGGTGCGCGGAGGCTGGGGCGAGTGGGACGAGGTCCCCTGAGCGGCGCGTAGCGACCCAGCACCCGGAGCGGAGCGACCAAGCCAAGTCGGGTCCGCAAATAGGTTCACCCTCCGCAACGCTTCCAGAGCCACGGTCCGCCGAGCCTCGCGTGCGAACACGCGCGCTCGACGGAATGGCTGCGGCATCACCCTTGCCTAGGGCCTCCCCATACTTTCTTCCGGGAGGCTCTTCATGATCCAGAACTGGCTCGTTCGCGCGCGTCACGCGGTCTTCCTCTCCGCGGCGGTCTCCGTCGCCGCCTGCTCGGGCTCCACGAGCGAGAGCGATTTCAACGTCGGAGGCGACGACACCGGTCTCGAAGGAGACGGTGGCGCGGATGGCGCGGCGGACACCGGAGCCGGCACCGACACGGGCGGTGGTGGCGACTCGGGGGGCGGGGGTGACACCGGCGTTGGCGCCGACACGGGCCCCGGCACCGACACGGGCGTGGCGACCGACACGGGCGTCGCGACCGACTCGGGGGGCGCGACCGACACGGGCGTGGCGACCGACACGGGCGTCGTCACGGACACCGGGGTGGTTCCCGACACCGGCGTCGTGTGCGGCACGCTGCCGGCCGACTGGACCGAGGCCTACGTCGACAAGTCCACGACCAACCCGAGCGTCGGCACCAAGGCGTGCCCGTTCCGCACCATCCTCGAGGGCACCTCGCTCGCGACCCCCGGCGGCGTGAAGACCCGGACCATCTTCGTGAAGGGCGGGAGCAGCGGCGCGCCGTTCGTGTACGCCGAGACCAAGCCGCTCGACGTGAAGCCCGGCGTCGTGCTGCAGGGCGAGGGCGCATCGACGACCAAGATCACCGAGGGCGACGCGGGCTGCCCGAAGAGCCCAGGCGGCAGCGGCGGCTTCCACTGCGCGGTGTTCGTGCAGCCGGGCGCGATCGTCCAGCAACTCACCATCACCTCGACGGCGGGCGTCGGCGTGGTGACGGACTCGGTGGGCATCTCCAGCGCCATCCCGATCGTGCGCGCCGTCGACGCCACGGGCTCGAAGCAAGACGGCGTGATGACCCTCGGCGCTGCGCAGGTCGGCCCGAGCATCCGCGCGAACTCGAACGGTCGCCACGGCCTGAACCTGATCGGCGCCTTCGGATCGGTGACGGTGCCGGGGGGCGACGGCGCGAACACCTTCGACGGCAACACCGCCGACGGCGTCCACCTCGAGGGAGGAGGCATCTCGCTCACGTTCAGCCAAGGCTCCGCGAGCAGCAACGGTGGCAGTGGCGTGGCGCTCCACAGCGGTGGCGCGAGCGGCACCGTGGGCAAGCACTCGATCGACAAGCTCACCGCCAGGACCAACAAGGCGAGCGGGCTCGTGGTCGGCCGCTTCACCAGCCTCGCGCTGCGCAACTCCACCCTCCTCGCCAACGCGAACCACGGCCTCTGGTTCACGCAGGGCGTCAGCAACGGGATCGACCTCGGCGGCCCGAGCGCGGGCTCGGCGGTCGTGTTCTCCGGTGCGACGAGCAGCAACAAGAACGGCAAGTCGGGCTTCTGCATCGACAACAGCGGCGCCACCGGCTCGATCTTCGCCGTCGGCGACAGCTGGGGCGTGTGCGCGCCGCCCGAGGTGAAGATCACGCAGTGCTCGGCCGTGACCACCTACGCCGAGATCAACTACGCGCCGAGCGCCACCGGTGGCGCCAATCCGGTCACCGTGTCCGGCTGCAGCGTCGGACCCTGATCGTCGATCGTCGACGTCGCCTTCGTGCTCGGCAGCGGGCCGACGACCCTGCGGCCCCTCCTCGAAGGCCTCCCTAGAGGTGCGCGGCCTCGAGGTCGGTCACGAGCTTGGTGGCCCCCGCGACCCCCGCGCCGATCAGCACGAGCTGCGCGCCCGGGATGCAGAACATCACGGCGAGCCCCACGCCCATTCCGAGCGCCGCGGGGAAATGGGCGCCGAACCACGCGAGCCGCGCGCGCACCCCCGCGCTCCGTAGCGAGAGCGGGTAGTCGACGATGTCCCACGCGAGCATGGTGCACGTGAGCACGAGCTTGAGCGGCACCGTGACGACCGCCGCGGCCGGGAACAAGAGCGTGAGCACGGCGAGCGCCACGATCAGCGGCAGCGTGCACACGAGCCCGAACACGGTGACCCGCAGGGAGCGGAAGATCGACGCGGCCGCGCTGCCCTCGGGCCGCTTCGCGATGCCGAGCTCCTGCTCGCGCTGGCCGGCCAGCGCCTCGAGGGCGGTGCCCGACAGCGGCTGCGCGAGGGCGAGGGCCAGGACGAGGGCGAGGGCGATCGCGACCAGCCAGCCCACGAGGTGCGCGAGGAAGCCGAGCAGGCCGCTCGTGCTCGTGCCCGGGTGCAGGTCGCGGAGGAGGTGCTCGACCGCGCCGATCCCGGCCGCCGACAGGACGACCAGGAGCACGAGGCCGATGGCCGTGGGGACCAGCGCGAGGCCCCAGGCCTGGGGCCGACGGACGAGCCAGAACAGGCCCTCCCACGGGGCGAGCAGGCCCTCTACGAACGGAGACCGACGGGGGTTCACCCCGGCACCGTGCGCACGTTCCCCTCGAAGAGCAAGTTCGGATACGCTCGGTCGCTTGGACAACGCGGGACGGTCCAGGAGCGACAAGGCCGAAGACGGGGAGGCTACCGATGGCTGACGAAGTCCTGGATCTCCACGTCGAAGGGGAGCGCATCGTCGGGGTGGTCGCGCTGGACCTGTCACCGGGCACACGCTCGGGCGCGCAGGACAAGCAGCTCGACGACGTGCTCGGCCCGGCGCTCACCGACCTGGCGCGCGAGCTCGACTGCGTCCTCGGCGCGGCGGCGAGCACGTTCGCCAAGCCGATGGGGAAGCACGAGGACGGTCGGGCGCGATTCCTGGTACACGGTCGCGTCGAAGGCGATCGCCTCGTGCCCGTCCGGGCCGCCGGCCGCCTCCCCCCGCCGCCCTCGTCACGCCCTGGGAAGAAGCGCTGATGGCCGACACGGAAGACCATTCCACCAAACACATCATCCAGTCCCTGCTCGTGAACGTGACCATCGCGGCCATCAAGGCCGTGGCGGCGGTGCTCACCAAGAGCGGCTCCATGCTCGCCGAGGCCATCCACTCCTCGGCCGACTGCGGCAACCAGGTGCTGCTGCTGATCGGGGTCAAGAGCGCGCGCCGCAAGCCCGACGCCAGCCACCCCCTCGGCTACGGGCGCGACGTCTACTTCTGGTCGTTCATCGTCGCCTTGCTGCTGTTCACCGGCGGTGGTGTGTTCTCGATCTACGAGGGCATCCACAAGATCCTCGCCCCCGAGCCCGTCGAGCGGGTCGGGCTCGGCGCAGCCATCCTCGGCATCTCCCTCGTGCTCGAGGGCTACGCGACCCTCTCCAACGTCAAGGAGATGAACCAGCGTCGCAAGGAGCGCGGCTTCTTCCAGTACCTGCGCGAGACCAAGGACAGCGATCTCGTGGTCATCTTCGGCGAGAACGCGGCCGCGGTGCTCGGCCTCGCCGTGGCGCTCGCCGCGCTCCTGCTCGCGGGCAAGACCAAGGACGGCCGCTGGGACGGAGGCGGCAGCCTCGTGATCGGGATCGTGCTCTGCGCGGTCGCGGTGTTCCTCGGTCGCGAGATCAAGTCGCTCCTGCTCGGCGAGAGCGCCGACCCGGAGATCGAGGCCGCCGTGCGGGCGATCGGCGACGACCACGCCGACATCGACCGCGTGCTCCACGTGGTGACCGTGCAGCAGGGGCCGGGCGAGGTCATGGTCGCGGTCAAGGTCTCCTTCAAGGAGAGGCTGCCGGTGGACGACGTCTGCCGCAGCATCAACGACTTCGAGGCCAAGCTCCGCAAGGCACGGCCCGAGATTCGCTGGTTGTTCGTCGAGCCCGACATCGACCAGCTGCGTCCCGTTCTGCCGCCTTGAACGGGGCAATCCCTTCAAATTCCCCGGGGTCCTGCTAGGGTCCGTCCACCCACCGATGACCAAGGACTTCGGCATCAACGCCGGCCTCGTGAGCGAGCTCGCCGGCATGTACCTGCACGATCGCAACTCCGTCGACGACCAGTGGAAGGCGTACCTCGACGAGCTCATCGGCGGAGGCGACGCCAGAACGGCTGCGCCGCACGCGCGGCTCGACGGTGCGCGTGAGGAGGGCGGCCACTCGGTCAAGCAGGCCGGCGTCACCCAGCTCATCGCCGCTTACCGCGCGCGCGGGCACCTGCTCGCGCAGATCGACCCGCTCGGCCTGCTCGCGCACGACGCGCCGCCGGCGCTGGTCGACTTCGCCCTCGAGACGTTCGGACTCGCCGAGTCCGACCTCGACGCGGTCTTCAGCACCGACCTCCCGGGCTTCCCCACCGCCACGCTGCGCGACGTCGTCGCCATCCTGCAGAACACCTACTGCCGCTCGATCGGCGCGGAGTTCCGCGACATCGAGGATCCGGCCGAGCGGCGCTGGCTCCAGGAGAAGATGGAGTCGACGATGAACCGGCTCCCGCTCGATCCGCCGCTCGCGCGGCGCATCCTGCGCAAGCTGACCGAGGCCGAGACGTTCGAGACGTTCATGCACAAGAACTTCATCGGACAGAAGCGGTTCTCGGTGCAGGGAGGCGAATCGCTGCTCCCGTTCCTCGACCTCACCATCGACGCCTCGGCCGACTACGGCTGCGACGAGATCGTCCTCGGCATGGCCCACCGCGGCCGGCTCAACGTCCTCGTCAACACGCTCGACAAGCCGGTGCGCGAGCTGTTCGCGCAGTTCGACGACAACCAGCCCGAGAAGCACCTCGGCTCGGGCGACGTGAAGTACCACCTCGGCGCCTCGACCGACCGGGTGACCACGAGCGGCAAGACCGTCCACCTCACGCTGGCCTTCAACCCGTCGCACCTCGAGTTCGTCAACCCGGTCGTCACCGGCCGCGTGCGCGCCAAGCAGGATCGCAAGGGGGACGCCGAGCGCGTCCGCGTCATGCCGCTGCTCATCCACGGTGACGCGGCGTTCATCGGCCAGGGCGTCGTCGCCGAGACCCTGAACCTCGCCGGCCTCGACGGCTACTCCACGGGCGGCACCCTGCACGTGCTGGTCAACAACCAGGTCGGCTTCACCACCTGGCCGCGCGACTCGCGCAGCACCCGCTACGCGACCGACCTCGCGCGCATGCTCCGCGTGCCGGTGTTCCACGTGAACGGCGAAGACCTCGAGGCCGTCGCCCACGTCGCGCGGCTCGCCGCCGAGTACCGCCAGACCTTCCACCGCGACGTGGTGGTCGACCTCTACTGCTATCGCAAGTATGGCCACAACGAGGGCGACGAGCCGCGGTTCACGCAGCCGACCATGTATGCGGTCATCGACCAGAAGCCGAGCGTCCGCGAGATCTACGTCGGCCAGATGACCGAGCTCGGCCTCTTCACCAAGGCCGAGGCCGATTCACTCGTCGAGGAGATCTACGCGGGGTACCTCGCGGATCTCGACTACGTCCGCAAGAACGAGGTCGACTGGACCCCGATGGCCATGGCCGGCGTTTGGATCCCTTACCGCGGCGGCCGCGACACCGACACGCCCGAGGCCGAGACCAAGGTCCCCGCGGGCAAGCTCCTCGAGCTCGCGCGCAAGCTCGTCCAGGTGCCGCCTGGCTTCACGGCCAACCCCAAGGTCACCGCGCTCTGGCAGCAGCGCCTCAAGAAGCTCGAGTCGGGCGAGAGCTTCGACTGGGGCACCGGCGAGGCCATGGCGTTCGCCTCGCTGGTCGCCGAGGGCACCTCGCTCCGGCTCTCGGGGCAGGACGCGCGCCGCGGCACCTTCACCCACCGCCACGCCGTGCTCACCGACGTGAACGACGGCCGGCGCTTCTCGCCGTTCCAGCACCTCTCCTCGCAGCAGGGCCGCTTCGACGTCTCGGACAGCCCGCTCAGCGAGCAGGGCGTGCTCGGCTTCGACTACGGCTACTCGCTCGACTACCCCGACGCGCTCGTGATGTGGGAGGGCCAGTTCGGCGACTTCGTCAACGGCGCCCAGGTCATCATCGACCAGTTCATCTCGAGCGCCGAGGACAAGTGGCGCCGCCTCTCGGGCATCGTGCTGCTCCTGCCGCACGGCTACGAGGGGCAGGGGCCGGAGCACTCGAGCGCGCGCCTCGAGCGGTTCCTCCAGCTCTGCGCCGAGGACAACATCCAGGTCTGCAACCTCACGACGCCGGCGCAGATCTTCCACGCGCTCCGCCGCCAGGTGGTGCGGCCGTGGCGCAAGCCGCTGGTCATCATGACCCCGAAGGGCCTGCTGCGCGACCCGCGCGCCACGAGCACCCTCAAGGATCTCGCGGAGGGCCAGTTCGAGCGCGTGATGCCCTCGCAGACCGTGGCCCCCGAGAAGACCCGGAAGGTCCTCCTCTGCAGCGGCAAGGTCTACTACGACCTCGCCGACCAGCGGAAGAAGCTCGGCGCCGACGACGTGGCCATCCTCCGCCTCGAGCAGCTCTACCCGCTCGACGACTCGCTCCTGCGCGCGCTCGAGAAGCTCCCCCAGGGCATCCCGTGCACCTGGGTGCAAGAAGAGACCTGGAACGGCGGCGCCTGGTGGTTCGTGAACGCGCGCCTCGGCGACTGGCTCCGCAGCCGCTTCCAGTTCCGGGTGGTTGCGCGCGACGAGAGCGCGAGCCCCGCCACCGGCAGCAAGAAGGCCTCCGACTTCGAGCAGAAGCGCCTGATCGAGCAGGCGTTCGGGTAGTCACTGCTCGAGGCGGGTGCCTTCCCAGACGCCGCCTCCGCCACCCCCCACACCCGTCCAGGTGCCCGAGAAGGACTTGCCGTCCTCCGACAGCTCGAAGACCGCCTCGCCGTCGCCCGCGCCGCCCGGGCCCTCCTTCCAGAGGACCTTCAGCGTGCGACCGGCGGCTTCGCCGGCGACCGAGCCCTGCACCGGTGGGTTCGAGTAGACATACGTGCCCGTGACCGCCTTGCCCTCCTGGGTCAGCGACAGCGGGCCGTAGCTCGAGGTCCACGTGCCGGTCCAGTGGGCCGCGGCCGGCGCGCGCTTGCCGAACGACGGCGGCACGAACGCGTGCGCGGCGCTGGGCCCTCCTGTGAGGTGAACCGCGAGCAGCAGGGACAGCAGCGCGGCGCGGCGGAGCACGGTACCGATGGTAGCGCCTCACCTGGTGAGCGGCACGAGCACGAACGACAGCGCCGTGGCGACCGACCACCAGCGACCGTCCGCGCCGAGGCCGAGGCGCACGCCGTCCCACTCGATGGCCACGTGGCCCAGGCGATAGGCGACGGGGACCAGCGCCCACTCGAAGTACAGCGAGGTGGACTTCACCTCGTTCGGCTGCTTCCCGGCGCTGTGGAACATCACGCCGATCTCGGGGAGCAGCGCGCCGAGGATCGACGAGTAGCGGAAGGAGTCGTTGCCCGCGACGCGGAACACGGGCCGCACGCCGTGCGAGCCCACGAGGGCCTTGTGGTCGGTCCCGAACGTCACCCGCGCGCGCCAGTCGAGGCCGAGCTCGTCGCCGAGCAGCAGCGAGCGCACGGCGCTCGGGTTCGAGGGGCGCACGCGGAAGCCGTGGCTGATGCCGAATCCGAGGAAGGTCCCCGCGGGTGCCACGCGCGTCGGGTCGCGCGCGAACCACGTGATCGACTCGAAGCCGATCGCTCCCTCGTACGGGATCGCGTGACCCTGCGCCCACGTGGTGCGCTTCTCGGGAGGATCGTCGGCCGGCGGCTCGCTGGGCGGTGGCGCATCGCCCTCGGGGCACGGGTCACCGCTCGCCACACCTGCGGTGACGAACGACAGCGGGCTGGAGCTCGGGACACCCTCGACGACGTAGGCGGTCCCGGGCTGCAGCGTCCCGACCCAGCGCGCGGTGACCGAGGCCGCGCCCATGCCGTTGTTGCCTTGCTGCTGGCCGCCGCAGCTCGTCGGCCGTCTCTCGAAGTGACCGGGGTCGCGCGTCTTGCAGCTGACCCTGCGCAGGTAGGTGTGGGCTGGCTCGAAGCGGAACGACGACTGGTGCCCGGGACCGGCCGCGCACCCGCCCATGCAGCTGCCCTCCACCGCGAGCGGCACGGTGGTGGGCCACGCGGTCGACACCACACCGCAGTCGTCGGCGCGCACGAGGCGGGTCGTGCACCCACCCCAGCAGGTGGCCGCGCCGTCCTGGGTGGTGGCGAGCATCGCGAGCGCGGCCGCCGCGACGACGAGGTCCTGGAGTCGAGGCACGTCGGAGGAACGCGGAGGCCGACCTCGCCTTACAGGGGGGGCCCACGGCTCTGCTACCATGGGTCGGATGGCCCTCGTTCCTTGCACCCACTGCCGTCGTCACGTCCAGGTCGCGAGCGCGGCCTGCCCCTTCTGCGGCGGCGCGCTCGCGCTGGTCGCACCGGTGATGCGACCCGTCACGGCTCGTCTGCGGCGCGGCGCGGTCGCGGCGCTCGGCGCGTCCGCAATCCTGGTCGGCTGCAGCAGCGGCGACGGCGGGCAAGTGGTGGCGCTCTACGGCGTGCCGCCGAGCGACAGCGCGGTCGACGGGACGACCGACTCGACGACCGACACGGGCGCGGTCGACACCGGATCTGCCGACAGCGGCCCGTCGGACATGGGGAGCGATTTCGCCCTCTACGGC